>JAUWPW010000004.1 GCA_030611415.1 Candidatus Bipolaricaulota bacterium | reverse complement strand
AAGAGCAATAAGACGGGTGAGGAATTTGAGGGCATGGCTTAGAGCAAGAAGAACAAGAGATGGAAAAACCCCTTGCCTTGATAAACGAGACATTTCTCAGAACTTTCGACCCTTGCTCTAATAACTAGGGCGTTCCTGAGATAAGGCAGTAACAGCTTACTCACAGCATGGAATAACAATCAGGTTGCAGAATGCTAAGAGTTCAGACAGGATGTGAGGCTCTTCGCTTTTGGATTGAGTGGTCGGCATCTTGATCACCGAGAGACGTCATAAAACTAACGTGCTATATAATCAAGAGTTGTGCGAAGCGCAAGAATCACTATTATGGCAAGTACGGGGAAGTGACGCGCAATGGAGGGAATATGAAGACGCGAGATTATGCCTTCGAGATCAAGAATGAGGCCGCAACCCTGAGCGTTGGCGACGTTAGGATTGATGGCTCCCTAACAGCAGCCGGCTACTGCATTATTGGATGGAAGGATACATCGTCATTTGAAGGGACTAAGAAAGCGCCAGTTTCGGAAACCCTTTCTAAGTTGGATGGGCTATTCAAAGGAGACGCGACCAAAATCGCACAAGCACTAGAGGAGCCATTCGATCTTTGCTGGATTGTGTTCCAATATGAAGGAAAAGAGCACAAAGTGCCAGTATCAATTACAAAGGCTGCGACTGATGCTGAATGTTTGATTTCGCTTGCTCAATAGCTGGGGCAGCAGCTTTCATCCATTCATCCAAATTGCCGCGAACAGCCTTGTGCGACATCGTGCCGGTGAAGTACGTGATTAACATTTGGAATTAATGGACAAACTAGATTCCCAAGAGAGAAACACAAATGAAGGAAACCAACCTAACTAAATAAGTCCGATAGAGCTATCCGGCTGCGTTACTTCCTGGAGACTTGCCTCGGCGCGTTCACTGGGGTGGAAAATGGCGGGAAAGGACTTTGGAATCTGCTAGAGAGGATGGAGAAGGCAATGGAAGATGAGTGAACGAAGAGCAGTGAACGTAGGATAGAAGCAGTAGAAAGACAGGCACAAGCCTTCGATTCCTGATTATTGACAATCTCCATAACTCGCCAGCTACGTTGTTATGTTAATCGCCGGGCTGATTTCAATCGAATAGTCTCTTCAGTTCTCTTCTTGACAGTAAAGGAATGGAGTCATAGAATGCGTAGTGTCGTGAGAATGATTCCCCGTAAGAGGAAGATTTTGGGTAGAATAACAAGTTAGGCGACCTAAAATGAAGCCAATACTCTTTTCGTTTTTTTGGCACCCGGACAAGAGCGTAGACGTATACGAGGAATCGAAGGATTTCCTTGATCGCTCAGGCTTGGAGCCAGAAATCACTACACTCGGGCACACCTACTGCGCTGTGGGTGACCTGATTCCGCACACAACGGAGAACCTCTGGTCAGGACACTTCTTCCCGTGGGTGGAATCCTGGCGGGAAATCCAGATCTCCTGCAATCTTGCCCTGTTCGGCTTCTACAAGCAGGCCATGGTCTCACTCCGAAGTGGGCTCGAGCTTGGCCTGCTTTCAGTTTACTGGAATCTCAATGACGACGGTCATCAGGCTGTCAAGGAGTGGTTAAGGTCTAGGAAAGATACCCCTCGCTTGCGCGAGATTTGGGCGAAGCTCGTGAAACACCGGAACTTCCAAGAGTTCCAGCGCAGCTACGACCTGCAATCACGCCTTCTGTCGTTCGGCTACCTGCACAACTATGTTCACACGAAAGGGCACAAGTTCTCAAATCAGCTTGGGATGTTCAAGGGCAACTTCCAGACATTCGAAGAGGCCGCCTTCACGAAATGGTTTGGGAGTTTCAGAGATGTAATCGTGGTTCTTTCGATATGCCATCTGGTGAAATATCCTCTCGGAACGGTTCGTTTTAACTATGCCGCGAAATTTGGCATAGAGACGCCGATTTTCGGCGGGCTTCGTGAGCATCAGGTGGACTGGCTGGAGAAGCTTGTGGGTTCACGCACCTTCTCCAGGATCGCGGAAATCGGGTGCAGTGATCCACAGGTTCAAGAGACACTTGCATGGGTCAAGAGCCTTCCCCACATGTCCCAGGAGGAAGTCGAACAGCAGTGTGTTGGAATGGACAAGCAGTATATTGAGATGTGGGGTGTGGACAAGTGGTTGGAGGACCTTGGAAAGGGTATAGAGAACGCCATGGGAGAGAGTATAGAGAACGCCATGGTAAAGGCAGCCTGGAAGGAAAGAAAGGAAGCCTGGAAGGAAAGAGTTGCCATGCTGAGAGCGTGGGCAAAAGAGCGAGGCGTTGACAAACCACCGTCACAGAGGAAAGAAACGCCCAATAACGCGCTTAAGCACGACGCCGAAGACGGCACAGTTTAGCGCGTCCGTTAGGTACGCAAGAAAGGAATCGGGAGGACTCAATGGACCAGGATACAGCGCGAAGGCTTCTCACAAAGATTCGGGGCGAAATTGCCACAGCTAATGGTGTGGCGCGAACTGAAGAATTCTCACGGCTACGTGCCGTCGATGCCAAAGTTCGCGAAGTCAAAATGGTTCTGGCTGAAGTCCCGACCTCTGGCTTTTTTGTGTTGATTTCAAGCATGGACGGCGACAAAGATTTCGAAGCCAACAGTCGGCAAGTTCGCCTTGAGGCGCTGTGTAATTATGTTAACTCGGCACTAACGTTGTTGGGCAGCGGTGCTATCAAAACGACAAAGCGCATTACTCGCGCCCCTGATGTTTCACGTATTACGACAACGATGCCAGGCCTCAAAGAACTGGTTGATGACCGTTGGCTTGAAGCACAGAAATGCCAACATAGCGGCGCCAATTTGGCAGCGGTTGTACTAATGGGGAGCATTCTTGAAGGTCTCCTTCTTTCCCGTGTTAACATGGATTTGCCTGCGGCATGTAGGTCGTCCAAGGCGCCGAAAGACAAGAACGGGAAAGTACGTGCAATCCAAGATTGGAACCTCAATTCTCTGGTTGACGTTGCGGTCGATGTTGGTTGGATAAAGTCTGATCGCGGGAAATTTAGTCATGCACTCCGGGAGTCACGCAATGTTGTGCATCCGTGGGTACATATCTCACAGAAGGCCTCTTTCGATGCAGCCACGTCGAGGACGTGCTGGGAAGTCTTGACGGCCTCAGTCGACGATTTATTGAAGTCGGTGTGACGACAATTTACTGGTATGATACCTAACAAGCGCTTGCAGGCAAAGCCAACGTTCGACAAGAGAGAAAATGACAGAGCCATTACAAACCGCAGGTTACGTTCTCGTTAATAGTTGTGTTTACTGTGCAGACCTGCGCGGTACGGGCACAAGTGCTGCCACTTTTATTGAGGGGGTCGAAAGAGTTAACTTTATCTTGCTCGTGCCTGAAGTTGTTAAGGATGAAGTCATCAATTATTTTTCTCAGGCTCTTTCATCAACTAACGTCAAGTACACTTGGGGTTCTAACGGAGAAGATTGGGTTCATAACACAAGCAAGAAACCGACACCGCGTACTAACAACTTGTCCTTTCACAGCCTTTACCGGTTTCCTACCTTGTTTTTCAAGTGCTTTTCACTTCTGTTTTCTGGCGCAAATGCCCCTTTTCTAGTTGAGGGTTCCTTTGTATCGCTGAATAACTGCCTGAGACTTGATTAGTTTGTTACCTGCGCGAGTTTCTACGACGTTTTCAGGCCGTTTTCCACCGCTCCGAAGGAGTAACCGGCACAAGTACCTGTGTGCGGAGCACTGAATAACACGAAATCTCAGGAAGAGCCGTGCCTGGAGATCAAATTCTCACAAACCTTGGGAGTGCCAAACAAGTGGATGTATGAGTAGCCTTCAAGATTCCTCCCTTATATCACACTACCACTCCCGTCATAATGGATCTAGAAAGCGAGCGAGAACTTGTCTTCTATTGGCTTGGTATTGCAAACCTGTTGTTACAACACTAAGCTTGAGGTTAGTCAAGAAGGAGGGGTAAGGAGCGGATTCACCATGCCAGAAGTCCACCTTATAATAGACCCCGAACCGGGGTGTGCCGGAATGACGGTGGATACATCTTTAACGTCGGGCGCCCCAGTGCAATAGGCTTGCACGGGGCAAGCGAAGACTCGACGCTACAAACGATCTACGTATTATGGTCTTGTCTTTCACCCTATTGTTGGTTCCCTCTGCGTCCTCTGCGGTTAAATGTATCTGTCTTTAGCATTTAGATGTCTTTGCTTTTCACCCATCACTCATTACCCATCACTTATTACTGTCTTTCCCTGCGTCCTCTGCGGTAAGATGAAGTATGGGCGGTTCGCGAACCGCCCCTATCTCATGGAGCCTAGGGGACTCGAACCCCTGGCCTCTTGCATGCCATGCAAGCGCTCTCCCAACTGAGCTAAGGCCCCGATATCGTACCTTCCTTCTTACCAGATTCTTCTATCTTTTTCAAGTCTTCACATAACCAGGATGCGCCACAAACCTCTTACAGACAGGCTGTTCACATCTATCCTCTCTAGCTAGCGAACTACAAGGCTTACCATGCGCCCTGGAACTGCAATCACCTTGACAAGCTCCTTCCCTTTGATCCGCTCGGCAACGGCTGAGGCATCTAGGGCGGCCTGCTCAAGCGCGCTGGCATCACGACTTATTCCAATAGGAACCCTCAATCGCGCGCGAAGCTTCCCATTAATCTGTACCGGGATTTCGACTGTTTCCTCCTCAAGCGCCTCAGGCAAGAAGCTTGGCCATTTGTTTTCAAGTACTGCGTCACTACGTCCAATCTGTCGCCACATTTCCTCACAGACAAATGGAACAAACGGCGAAAGAATCAGCACTAACCCCTCGATTACTTCTCGCACCAAGGCATCACATGTCCCTTGTTGCACATATCGACCAAGCTCATTTACAAGCTCCATAATCGTGGAAATGGCCGTATTGAAACTGAACCGAGGGCCGATATCCTCAGTTACCTTTTTGACCGTGTAATGATAACGCCGCCACAGAGCCCGACCAGGTTTATCCAGCACAGCCACATCAACAGATTCACGGACATGCGCAACTTTTTCGGCCTGAGAAATTACAAGATTCCACAACCGATTAAGGAAACGCAGCGCGCCCCGCACTCCTTCTTCGGACCACTCGATATCCCGATCAGGCGGACCCATAAACAATGTATACAGCCGTTCTGTATCTGCGCCATAGCGTTCTATTATCTCTGATGGAGCAACCACATTCTTCTTTGACTTAGACATGGAGAAGTTAGAAATCTCTACCTGCTCGCCACATTGTGGGCAACGACCATCCTTAACTTCATGAGGGTATAGCCAACCATGCCTGGGGCAGTGGTAGGCATTGTGACAGACCATTCCTTGAGTAAACAGTCGCTTGAACGGTTCATCAAAACCAAGGTAACCCAGATCGTGAAGCGCTTTGGTGACAAATCGCGAATAAAGAAGGTGGAGAATAGCATGTTCGACTCCACCAACGTATTGATCGACTGGAAGCCAGCGGTCTACATCATCTTTGACAAATGGCTGTTTCTGGTCGTGAGGTGAGATGTAGCGCAGGTAATACCAAGAAGAATCCACAAATGTATCCATTGTGTCGGTATCTCGCTTAGCTGAGCCACCACAACGTGGACAGATTATCTCCGCATAACCCGGAACATCAGCAAGCCCCTTTTTTCCGATGAATTCAACTTCCGGTAGCAACACGGGCAAGTCTTCTTCAGGGACAGGGACAACACCACATTTATCGCAGTAGATAATCGGGATTGGCGCTCCCCAGTAACGTTGCCGGGAGATCAACCAGTCATGCAGCCGGTAATTCACCATCCTGTTGCCTATGCCCTTTTCCTCTAGCCAATTGATTATCTTCGTCGTAGCTTCTTTCCCTGAACTACCGCTGAACGATCCAGAGTAAAGCATCTCTCCATAATCAGCGTGATAGAGCAAGTCAGAGTAAAGCTCGCGACTGACGAGTATCTCCATCGCTGTACGTCTCCCCCGCAGTTCCGGCTCAAGCTTGTGACAACGGGCAACAATCTCAAGATCCGATTTCACGGAATCAAGGGCAACAGCCTTATCCTCGAAGATAAAAACAAACCGTGATCCGACTATCTCACCCCACTTTCCTGGTAGCAGATAGCTGCGAACCAAATTGATATAGGAATCGATCTGCTTCTTCTCCAAGGTAACCAATAACGATCCTTTCTTCTCTTCAAACAAAATCCCAGCTTCGTGCAACGCGTCGGTCATTGCTTGCCTTACCGCGCCATGTTGGACAAACGCCTTGGCTTGTTCATCCAGCCTATCAATTACGGGAATTATCGGGAGCCCAAACTTGATGGCGAAATCAAAATCGCGCTCGTCATGAGCAGGCACAGCCATAATCGCGCCGGTTCCATAAGACATCATCACGTAATCAGCGATCCACACCGGAATCTTCTCTTCGTTGACAGGGTTGATTGCATACCCGCCAGTAAAAACACCGGTCTTTTCTCGTTCGATCGACTGTCGATCCTGCTCTGTCTTTGTGCCTGCTTCCTTGCGATAGGCTTCCACCGTCTCACGTTGTTGTGGATCAGTCAGCTCATCCACAAGGGGATGCTCAGGCGCTAACACCATAAAGGTTGCCCCCCACAGCGTATCGGGCCGTGTGGTAAACACAGGAATTTCATCCCCTTGTTCAGTATGAAAACAAACCTTTGCCCCCTCGCTTCTGCCGATCCAATTTGCCTGCATTTTCTTGACGTTCTCCGGCCAATCGGGAAGATTCTCCAAGTCCTCAAGCAAACGATCGGCATATGCTGTAATCTTGAAGAACCACTGATCGAGCGTCTTCTTTTGCGCAGGAGTACCACAACGCTCACATAGACCGCCCACAACCTGTTCGTTTGCCAAAACAGTACTACAACTAGGGCAGTAGTTGACTGATGCTCGTTTCTTGTAGGCAAGGCCGTGCTTATATAGCTTTAAGAACAGCCACTGAGTAAAACGATAATACTCAGGAAGGCAGGTTGTAACCTCACGATCCCAGTCGTATTCAATGCCCCACGCACGAAACTGTTCCTTGGCTTGTACAATGTTGGCCAGTGTCCACTCCCGTGGATGAATCCCTCTGTCAATAGCCGCGTTCTCCGCAGGAAGACCAAAAGCATCCCAACCCATTGGATTTAGCACATTGAACCCGCGCATCATGTAGAACCTGGTTATCACATCGCCAATGATGTAGTTTCGTCCATGACCTACGTGCAGGTAGCCAGATGGATAAGGGAACATATTCAGGTAGTAAAACTTGGGCTTTGTATCAGAGGTATGCGCGCGAAAAAAACCATTCTCACGCCAGAAATCGCGCCAGCGCTCCTCAATAATCCTGAAATCATACCGCCTCACCATAAAGTCAACTCTCCCAGCGCTAATCGCTCTGCTTGTTGCAGTAGCTCGTACACGTCTCTCTCTGTTGGCATTTCGCAGTAAAGACGCAGGACTGGCTCGGTTCCTGACGCCCGAAACAAGAGCCAACCTTTCTTGAATCTCAACTTGACACCATCAAGGGTGTCAACCGAACGAACACTACGTCCTGCAAACCTTTCCGGTGGGTTCTCCCGCAATTTGGCCACTACTTGCTTTCGCTCTTCAACCTCAACATCATAGCGACGATAAACGTGCGGACCAAAAACAGTGAACATGTCTTCTACAACCTCGCTTATCGGCCGCCCACTACTCGCTGCAAGCTCTGCCAGAAGCATCGAACACAAAATGCCGTCTCGCTCGGGAATGTGCCCTTGTACCGCAATGCTGCCACTCTCCTCAGCAGCGATCAGAACATTATGCTTCAGTATCTGTTCACAGGCATATTTGAATCCGATGGGAACCTCGATCAGTTCCAAATTGTACTCTCTACACATATCCTGTGTCATGTCGGTGAGCGCGAACGACTTCACAACCGCACCTCGCCAGCCTCGTTCTTCCACCAGATAACGAAGAATAAGGGCAAAGGTGCGATGAGCATCAATAAACCCACCCTTCTCATCCATCGCCGAGATTCGGTCACCATCTCCATCCGTAGCTACCCCGATAAGAGGCATTCCTCGCTTGCGCATGGAGGCAATCACCGCTCTCAATGGAATGAGGTTCTTCTCAAGTGGCTCAGGCTTCTTGCCAGCAAATAGCACGTTCCGTCGCGCGCGAATATCTATGCACGGCACACCATATTCGGAAAGAAGTTGTCCCACATAACCTTGCCCTGCCCCATACATAGAATCCACTACTACCCGCAGCGGGTGAGCAGTAAGCCGATCTTGGTCGATCAGGGTACGAATCTTGGCAAGCAGTGGCTGTTTCAACCCTATTTCCTCTATTTCTCCTTCTGATGAGCGTAGATGAGGAGCCTTAATCGGAAGAAGTCTCTCCACCTCACAGGTAACCTCATCAGGAGCGGAACCTCCATATTCTGCCTTATACTTGATCCCGTTATAGATCGCTGGGTTGTGACTGGCGGTGAACATGATCCCTGCCGCATAGGAGCCATCAACCACTGCATATGAAAGGGCCGGAGTAGGCACCGGAGACTCACTTACGACCACCGGAATTCCATTCTTGTGCAAAACCCGGGCGAAGTAGTGGGCAAATTCATAGGATAGAAATCGCATATCGTAACCAACAACTACGCCACTTGTTGCCGGACGATATTCCGCACCCCAATCGCGATAGATAGCAAGTTCCTTACGGGCTGGTGATACAAGGAATTTCGCTACCGCTTGAGCAACGCGCGCAACATTGTCAAATGTAAAATCTTGCGCGATAATGGCACGCCAACCATCAGTTCCGAATCTTATTACTGGCTCATCTCTTTTGCCTTGCTGTCTTTGCACTCTCCTCTCCTAAACGCGACTTCATGCTAATCCTCTTCACATTATCGGGAAGAGAAAGATCGTTCCGTGAGATAATCTCCCGTAAGAGACTGTATGGAATGGAGAGCTCTACCCAGAGTGAATCGATGTCAACCACACCGTTTTTCACCGGTAAATGAGGAAGTGCTTTTTCTACCGCTTCCTTGTAACGTTGTAACATCTCCTCTCCATTGAGTTGTTCAGTAGCGATATTCAACGGTGTAGCTAACCTCCTTCTTCTCTCCGGCAGGGACATTCATTGAAAAGCAAATTGTATCGGAATCCACCTTCTCATACCCTTCGGATGATGAAAGGATCTCCCAGGACGAACCTCCAGGGTGCTCAACGACGCTGATCAATACTGCTTCTTCCTTGTGATTGGCTAGGGTGATCAGATAGCTTCCCCGGTATGTGGACGAAGCAACCTGTTCTCTCGATACCTGAATCCTTTCACCTACAAGATCGAACGCGCTTCCTACTTCCAGACTGATTTGCTCGTCTACCGGTGTATCCATAATCCTGCTTTCGCCGATAAACAAGGTTGTGCCATCAGATTGCTGCTGGAAGATACGAGCCACACCTCCAGGAAGAGCGTTGCCAAGGCCGTTTGCCAAACTGTTTACAAATTCCAAAGCCACTTTTACGCCATCGTAGTAGGCGCCATCATAGGTATACGTCTTGTTCACACCGACCGATGCCGAAGCTGTATACGGAACGAGTTTCGATCTTCCGTTGGCAACGCTAAGCTTACCAGGAACCTTATAAACATGATACTCAAATGCTGTTTCTCCGGTGAGCGATGTCTTCTGCACTGCTTCCAAGGCCATGGCACTACGTCCGTATCCTGTACTCTGTGGCTCTCTGTTTACCTCTCCAGCAACAAGCTTCACTGTCGCATCGGTAAAATCCCGGCCACAGCCATTGCTCACAGAAATCCACGCATCCAAGGCAAGACTTGTCTCGTCTTGGCTAAGAACTCCGATGTAACTCGCCTTCCAGCTGATTCCCTCTGTCAAGTAAAGCAGCTCGATCAACTTAACGCCGCCTTGCTGACAGCTTAGCGTCAGCTCGACATAAGGGCTAAGGGCAAGCTCATTCCCACTCTGAATCTCAATTCGTTCTGGATTCTTGATTAGATGAATCCTTTCATTTTCATCTCTTAGCGCGAGCCATTCGCCAACTGCGAGCAGCGTGCCATGGTAGAGTTTCCCTTCACTTTCTAGCTGTATCTGCTCACCAATCTGTGCGGTCAATATTCGCTCCGGTGGCGTGTAGTAAAAGGCCTGAGCCAGGATCTCACCATCAAGATCAACCTGAAGCGAAGAAGGAATAAGCCGACTTGGCACGTTATCCAGTCGCAGCTTTTCAGCATCTCCGCCTACTAGTAGAACTGTGCGAGACTCTTCAACACAGGCAATTCCTTCGGTATAAATAGTCAAGCTTTCCCCCGCAAACAAAGCAGTTGAAACTAGAACTAACCCAAGAAGAAGAATTACTTCGGCCAATACGATCCGCTTTATCATTTTTTCCTCCCTGTGTGGCAAGCTAATACATGCGTTCATAGTACTGCACTATCTCTATTGTTGTAAAGGAAAACACTGTGCTTCTTAGAGTATATGTAGTCCCTGGAGAATTCTTCCAAACGCTCCTTTCCTTGGCTTCACAAGCCAGGTGATTTGTGTTATAATAAAGTGTTTTGTTGTGGGATACTACGTGAGAAGTGTTCTGAGAGAATGGAATTCGTCACAGATCGGGGGGGGTGTTACCCACCCGATTCTCGTTGTTTGTTGAGATCTCTCTCTTACCCACAGTATTCAGGAGGAAGAGTGAAAACAACTAGTGCGACCGTAAACCTGAGAAAGAACGTAAGCGGTGCTGCACCTGCCAGGAACAAACGCGGGGAAGAAAAACCGCGGAAACGGTCAGACAACCCCATTCGCACGTATTTTGACGAGATTAGCCGTGTGCCACTCCTTAGCCGCGAAGACGAGGTACGCATCGCCAAGCGCATTGAGATGGGTAATAGACAAGCGAAGGAAGAGCTCGCTGAAGCAAACCTGCGATTGGTCGTATCCATCGCCAAAAAATACCGAGGCTGTGGCCTGCCATTTCTCGACCTAATCCAAGAAGGCAATTTAGGATTGATGAAGGCAATAGAGAAATTTGATTACAAAAGGGGCTACAAGTTCTCAACGTACGCCACTTGGTGGATTCGCCAAGCGATCTTGCGGGCGATCACGAACCGATCGCGAATGATCCGTGTTCCAACACACATCAATGAACTGATCCGCAAGATCTACCAACTAGAACGCAATCATCTTAAGAAGCACGGAGAGCCACCCACGCCAGAGGATCTGGCCAACGAATTGGACACTAGCGTGGAAAACGTCATAAAAGCAAAGAAAACGTCGCAAAACATGAATTCACTGGATATGCCAATCGGTTACGATGATGATGGCTCGGTCCTTGGAGACTTCATAGAAGACAACACTGCAACCTCTCCGGAAAAAGAGACGTTTCAACACCTCCTTATGCGGGAACTGCAATCTGCTCTGGGCGAGCGGCTGACTAACCGAGAGAGAAGAATTATCGAGCTACGCTACGGCCTTCACGATTATCAGCCTCGAACGCTCGATGAAGTAGGTGCCGAATTTGCGATTAGCAGAGAGCGTGTACGCCAGATACAAAAAGAGGCTCTGGCCAAACTGCAGGATTCCAACCTTAAACAACGACTCGAATGGTTCAAGCTCCTATCTGAAGACGTTTGAGCACGTTGTTTAGAGCAGCCATCTCTAAGTATTCAGCAAAACGAGATTTGTCTTGCCTTTTCACTATTTAATCTCTTTGCTGTACGAGCAGTTTTTGTTATTACAAACAAGCTTACCTTTCTTCTCTACAAGCACACCATGCCCACATGTGGGGCACGCCTTCACCGGTCGCTCAGACATTGCATACCGACAGCTAGGATAGTTGTCGCAGCCATAGAACGTTTGTCTGCGTTTCTGCGAGTATCGCTCAACCAGCATCCCTTTCTCACATGATGGACAGGAAACACCGGTAGGAATGGAAGTTGTTTTATTGCACTCAGGATTGGTACACCTTAGGTAGCGGCCATATCGACCACTTTTCGTCGTCATTGGTTCTCCACAAACTGGACAGGTCGCTTTAGTCTCCATTTCCTTCTCCACTTTTTCCAGAGACTCAGCGATGATCAATACTCCATCCTTATGGCGATAAGGAAGCTCTGCCGGAAGACTGCGCGTATTTCGGCACTCGGGGTAGTTCGAGCAACCGACAAAGTGTGAACCCTTCCAATACCGAAGCTCCATCGGTGACTTGCACTTGTCGCAAACGACATCGGTCATTACCCGGAACGGCTTACCCTCTTTGATGCGGGATTCAAGTCTTGTCAGCCGCTTTGAGAAAGGATCATAGAATTCCTGTAACGCATCAGCTCGTGAGAATTGTCCCTCTTCAATACGATCGAGATCTTTTTCCATCTGTGCAGTGAAGTGAGCCTCCACCGTTTCGGGAAAGTACTGCTTCAGAAATTCAGTGACTTCCTCTCCAAGAAGGGTTGGGTACAGGCTTCCATTCTTCTTGCGAACATAGTCACGTGTCTGAATAACCGATACTATTGTAGCATAAGTGCTTGGTCGACCTATTCCCTTCTTCTCCAATATGCTGATCAGCCCAGCCTCACTGTAACGACGCGGTGGCTCAGTGAATTTCTGTTGTAAATCCACTCGTTCTATCGCAAGGATTTGCCCCTCCCTCAACCAATTTGGGATCTTGCCATCGCTGTTTTTCTCTCGCGGATAAAGGGTAAGAAACCCATCAAATACAAGTGTGCTGCCGGTCGCCTCCAAAGTGTAGCGACCAGCCGTTATAGTAACCTTGCCTTGCTTGTAAAGGGCTTCTGACATCTGAGTGGAGAGAAAGCGCTTGTAGATCAGCGCATATAATTTGCGCTGGTCCGGTGAAAGCCAGGAAGCAATTTTCTCCGGCCCTAAGCTCACCGTAGTAGGACGGATTGCCTCGTGAGCATCTTGAGAACGTTTCTTGTTCCTGTAGTGACGAGTCTTGGCCGATAAGTAGTCTTTCCCGTATCGCTCGGCAATCAACTGGCGCGCTTCCTTCACCGCGCTGCCCGACATGCGAACCGAGTCAGTGCGCATATAGGTGATTAGTCCCACATCTCCCTGAGGAAGCCTAACTCCTTCATACAATTGCTGAGCAATGCTCATTGTACGTTTAGGCGCAAAACCAAGAGATGACGAAGCGGCTCGCTGCAGGGAGCTAGTAATAAACGGAGGAGGAGGTTGTCGAAGCCGGGTGTCTTGCACAATGCTTTTGACAACAGCTTCTTCGCCCTGTAGTTCTTTCAGGGTCTTATTTGCCTCTGTCTCACTACTTGCAACGAATTTCTTACCGTTCTTCTTGGTCAGAGACGCGGTAAATGCTTCTTCCCCCCTTAGACATACGTAGATTTCCCAGTACTCCTCACGGACAAATAAAGCAATCTCTGCTTCCCGGTCGCACAAGAAACGAAGCGCAACCGACTGCACTCGCCCAGCAGAAAGCCCTCCAAATTGGCTTCCTGCAATTGCCCGCGAAAGAAGAGGGCTCACTTGATACCCAACCAACCGATCGAGGATGCGACGTGTCCGCTGTGCCTCAACTTTATTGACATTGATTCTCGACGGCTTAGATAACGCCTTAAGGATTACCGGCTTTGTAATCTCGTTGAAAACCGGTCGTAGAAACGCATCATCGTCCTTCACTACCCGTTTCAGAATAGTATATAGATCATAGGCAATCGCCTCTCCCTCTCGGTCGTTATCAGTCGCAAGGTAGATCTGTCTAGCCTTCTTGGCTGCTTGTCGCAGCTTTGTAACTTGCTTCGTACGTTTGGTCTCAAATTTGGGAGTAAATTCGTTTTCTACATCCACCCCCAACTCCTTTTTTGGTAAGTCACGCACATGACCCTGAGAAGAAAGCACCACATATGGACTTCCAAGGTACTTACCTATCGTACGTGCCTTGGTTGGGGATTCAACAATCACAAGTCTTGTCAATTCTAAGAGCTCCTTTCTTGAATCTTTAGCCACAATCCACACAGCAACAGAACCTTTAACGGAATGCAACACCAAGACACTAGTGTAACAGAGAATTCACTTCATGCAAACCGTCGTCACGCGCATCTGGTATATCAGAAGTGCTTTTCCTGCCCTAGTTAGCTAAAATTACTCGGTAAGGAGAAGGAATGCCACACATCATTTTAGAAGGTCTACCGACAGCGGGAAAAACCGAGACAATACAAATGCTTGCCCGTTTCTACCCGGAACAAATCGAGGTTTTTCCCGAACTCGTCAAACAGGTAGCGGCTAAAGAGAAAATCGACATCTTATCTGAACGAGAGAGACTCACCGAGGCAATCATTGCCGAGCTTCCTTATCGCCGCGCACAACTGGAAAGCGTCGCGCAACAAGGCAAAATGTGCCTGGAAGAGTCGCATATGGGCGTTCACCTCGCCTATTCAAAGGCGCTTAACGATAGGTCATTCATCAATGCCTACGGTAAAGTTGAGCTATCCCTGTCCCGACCAAACTTATACCTACGGTTGGCAATTCCAATAGATGTCTCTATACGGCGGCAGAAAGCACGCAAAACACCGCAATTCGAGGTGGACAGACCCACGCTCAAGCAAATGCTTGTACACCTGCAAGAATGGCACATCGCTCAGGGCAGCAATCTACGCATAGTAAATGCGGATTCTTCACCATCAACCCTCCTTGCCCAAGTAGAAGCAATCCTTCCGCTCCGGTATACAAGAAAGGGCCCAACTACAAAGAACACATTTGGCACTCTTCTTCTCCTGGGTCGTCCTGCCAGTGGAAAGAGCGAGTTCATCGACTTTATGAACAAATGCTCAGTTGAACGCCGAGCTAAACGCTATCATATCTCTCCATTTCGCGTCATCGATGATTTCCCTATTCTGTGGGAAAAGTGCGAAGAGGACAATCTATGGGAAGACCTCGGACGAAAGCGACTTTACTCTCAGCCAATAAAGGGAAATTACTATGTTACAGACGATGGCCTGTGGTCATTTCTGATCGGCAAGATCAACCAGCAGGCAAGACCACTACTCAGCAGAACTACGTCATCTAATGAAACCATTATCATCGAGCTCTCTCGTGGCAAAGCGCACGGCTACTCTGAGGCCTTGGGTTACCTTTCGCCAGAAGTTCTTTCTCGTGCAGCCATCCTTTATGTACAGGTATCATTCAATGAATCCTGGCGCAGAAACATTGCTCGCTACAATGAGAAGAAATCCGGCGGAATCCTCACTCATTCCGTCCCCTGCGAAGAAATGAAACGCACATACAGAGAGGATGATTGGCCTGATATTGCCCAGGCTCCGTGCGGAATGCTCACAGTGAACGGAATAACAATTCCCTACGTCACAATGAGCAATGAACCAGAGCTCACTGACGTAGATGCGCTCGACTCCCGTTACCACAAAGCACTGGACCAATTGTATGCCCTGTATTCGCGGAGATCATAATTGTGTGTGTGAATAGGACTATTCACACAAGAAAAGGGGGACCAATCTATGTGCGGAATCTTTGGAATTGTTACTAGTAACGAACAACCATTGGGGAATATCTTGCTTGACGCGGGTCGGCGGCTTGCCTATCGAGGCTATGATTCCATCGGCTGTGCAACCATCGATAGAGAAGGCCAAATTGACCTAAGGAAAGATGCTGGCAAGATTGATGAAGTGAACAAACGATTGAGATTTGACACAATGAAAGGGCAGCGAGGTATCGTGCAGTTGCGCTGGGCTACTTTTGGCTCTCCCTCACAAGTAAACGCCCAACCTCACCTTGACTCGAAAGCCAACTTAGTTGGCGCTCACAACGGAAACATAGTCAATAACGTTTCCTTGCGTGAGGAGTTCATCGCGGAAGGCATGGTGGTTCGTGGAACCAATGATGGAGAAAGTTGTGTGCATGCCGTAGAACGCTACATCAATCAAGGCTATAACATGATCGAAGCAATTCGGAAAGCGGCGGAAGACTTAGAAGGAGACTATGCATTTGTAATTGCTTCAAGGAATGAAGAAAATACGAGTGGGCACCGTCCTCTGTACGCAATCAAGAATGGCTCTGGCCTTGTTGTGGGAATTGCCCACCAAGCCACTTGCGTTTCTTCCGATCTTCCTTCTATCCTGCCTCTAACGGACAAGATCTTACGACTACAGGATGGAGAGATGGTCACCCTATGGCCTGACCGAGTAGAGATCCGCCAGGTATCCACCGGAGAACTGGTCCACCGAATCCCGGAGAGATTCACAAAAGGGATGGAAGTAGCCCAGAAAGGCGGTTATGTTCACTTCATGGAGAAGGAGATTCACGAACAGCCGTACACAGCAGCGGAGTTGATCCACTGGCTCGAGGCATCCCCCCACGTTGCCCCATTCGTGAAAGCCCTGAGTAACGCGCACCATCTTTACTTTGTTGGTTGTGGAACAAGCTACCATGCATGTGTAGTCGGGGCAGCGTATTTCAACCAGCTAGCCACCATTCCAGCAATCGCCGTGCTTGCGCCCCAGTTTACGGAGACCCTAATGCACACCCTCAAACCAACTGACGCGGTAGTCTTTGTGAGCCAGAGCGGAGAGACAAAAGATGTGCTAAATGCACTTAACGCAGCCCGTTTATCAGGGGCACAGATTTTGGGCATACTGAATGTCCTTGGCTCTACATTAATGCATGCATCCAACCACTACCTTCCGCTCGCTTGCGGCTATGAGATTAGCGTTCCCGCAACGAAAACCTTTCTGAACGAGGCGATTTTGTTCCTCTATTTGGCTGACAAACTGCGACGCCATGGATCGCACATTGATTGGGGCTGCGTTCCTGATCTTATCGCAGAAACCCTTACTGCGACTGACTCCGCTGCACGCCACACGGCCGACCTCCTCAACCCTCATGATGAAATGTACTACCTGGGTTATGGAGTGACACTTGGCATAGCAATGGAAGGAGCGCTCAAACTGAAGGAAATAACCTACGCGCATTGTGAGGGGATGCTCAGTTCTGAGTTTAAGCACGGCTCGCTATCAGCCGTACATGCCAACTATCCGGTCCTCTTTGTTACTGCCCCACAAGACACAGCCATGATGGTAAACCACGTTAATGAGGTCGCCTGCCGTGGTGGACACTCAATCGTAGTCGCTGCTCCAAGCAAGCTACTGCGGGATAACGTAGACGAATATCTGCTACTTGTCGATACAAGGCAAGAACTGATCCCACTTCTTGCTGTCCTGCCACTTCAACTCATAAGCTACTATATGAGCACCTCGCGAGGGATCGACCCTGATTTTCCCCGCAATCTAAGCAAGACACTCACTGTGGATTAGCTTAACGTCGCAGACAAGCCCTGTCGAACTAAGGAAATAAGTACAGCAGTGCCATTGATGAAATATAGACTAGCGGCAATGTCTCCGGTTCAGCTGGGTAACACCTCACAAAACACACGCTTGAAGTTCTGGTAACAAATCTTCTCCACCTGCCCGGTGCTGAGACCAGCCGAGAGGAAAAGATCGGGCAGCTTGCTGTAGTCAGCAATTCCTTCAAGCCCCTTTGGAATACTGGTAACCCCATCAAGATCCCCACCGAGACCGATGCAATCTTCACCGCCAACATTGATCGCGTGGAGAATGTGTCTTGTCACCCACTCGATCGATGGGCATGGCCAGGTAGCGACATTTGCGCGAAATCGATCAAGCTCCTCAGGAGTCCTCTTGTCCGCTAGAACCTTACGCCTGTAGGACTTCAACTTCTCACGGAAAACAGGATCGAGAAAGTCGGAAGAAAGGTTGATCCCCATCACTCCGCCACGCTCCGCAAGCCTGTGGACCATTAAATCGGTCAGGTTGCGTCTGTCTGGACATAATGCCCGACAATTGGAGTGGCTGGCAATGAACGGACGCTTTGCAGTATTGCATATGTCATCAAACGCAACATCTGAAAGATGGGATACATCAATCATCACTTTAAGCTCTTCAGCAATCGCAACCAGCTTCTTCCCTTCCTCGGTAAGTGGTGTGTTCCTACCGAATGTAGTTCCTGTAAAGGGGTTATCCTTCCATGCAAGAATCAGATCACGCACGCCAAGCTCGTAGAAATAGTGCAGGTTCTCAGCTCTTCCTTCTAGCGGATCTGCGCCCTCTAGTCCGATGAGGGCGGCAATCGGACCGCCATCGCACGCACTATGAAGCTCCGAAGCGCTGAGAGCAATCTTCATCTTACCCTCACTTCTTGTGGCCATCCGGACAATCGTCTGGATCATACCCAGGGCCACTTCCCGCTCTCTGCCTGGGTGCTCGTCACTCAACACAAAACAGGCAAACACCTGCGCGCAGCTTCCTGCTGAAAGCATCCCGGGGAGGGTAACATGAGCCTTGCCCTCCCCTGTATTAAAGTCTAGATTCCCACTGATAACTTTCAACACAGTGTCGCAATGAGCATCAAAGAACATCACGTGATTGTACCGCCTATTGTAGGCACGCAATTGCCTCTATTTCGACTCTTGCTCCTTGAGGAAGTGCTGCTACCTGAATACATGAGCGAGCCGGACCGACCGCCAGCGGGGCATCATTTGTTGCAATAACCTCTTTCATTTCTACCTCTCTCTTAAATCAAGTGAAGTTTTTCTCCACCTTTCTTAAATGCGGCAATCGCCTGATCTAACTGATCTTTTGTGTGCTTTGCTGAAAGCTGCACTCGAATCCTTGCCTTACCTCTTGCCACCATTGGGAAAACGATAGGAAGAACATAGATCCCTTTCTCCCAAACGAAATCCGTTAGCTCTCTTGCCGTCCCGCTGTCTCCGCACATGATCGGTACAATCGGTGTCTCGCTATTGCCCGTATCAAATCCAAGCTCTTGAACTGCATTGATAAAGTAGTTCCTATTCTCCCATAACTTATCCAACCATTGTGGCTCGCTATCAAGTACATCGATCGCAGCAATGCACGCAGCGGCCACTCCCGGCGGCACTGCCCCGCTTAACAGCCAGCTCCTAGACTTGTTCAGCGCAAACTTCCGCAGAAACTCACTACCGGAGACATGTCCTCCGACTACCCCAAAAGCCTTGGAGAAAGTTCCCATTTCCGCATGTATTTCCTTGTGGCTCAACCCAAAATGGCTTACAATCCCGCGCCCCTTTTCTCCAAGTACACCTTCACCATGCGCATCATCTACATATACACCGGCCCCATGTTCCCGAGCAATCTTCGCAATGTCAGCAAGTGGCGCGAGGTCTCCATCCATGGAAAACACACCATCGGTCACAATCCAAATCTGTCGATATTGAGGATCATGTTCTTCTGCCTCTTTCATCACCCTTGCCAAATCGTCTACATCCTTATGCCTATAGACTGCCCTATCCGCGTGAGAGAGCCGAATTCCGTCTATAATCGATCCATGGTTCAATTCATCAGAGACAAATAGATCACCACGGGTAGCCAATTGTGGAATTAGTCCCTCATTAGCCATAAAACCAGTCTGGTAAGTCAAAGAAGCCGGTGCTCCTTTAAACCTGGCGAGCCGGCTGTCCAATTGCTCGTGGACATCCATGTCTCCGGCAATTGAGCGATCACTTCCAGCGCCAGCGCCGTATTCCCCAGTTGCTTTTATCATGGCATTAACAACCCTGGGGTGAGTTGACAGACCCAGATAGTTGTTTGCCGCGAGCATTATCACTTGCTTGCCATCCATCCTACAATCCGCTCCACTGCTGCTCTGAAGTTCCCTCGGCTCCCAAGTTAACTTCTCGCTCAACAAGCGCTCGTACTCTTCCTTCAAGTACTGCGTGGGGTTTCTATTGACGCTCACTTAAATCACCTCTCCTTTGCGAATCTAATCCTAGGCGTGACTAAACCGTCTGAACAATCCCTATTCTATTCAAAAAACAGCCTCATTCCCAACCACTGTTGCCTACACACGCTTTGTCCATTTCCCTATCTTTCCGTACAATTCATGTTTGCTGTAACAAGAAAAGGAGAGATGAATTGACACAGAAGAATACTCCGAAGGTCTTAGTAACGGGCGCAGTCGGCCAAATTGGATCCGAGCTCACGATGGAACTACGCAAACGATATGGAAATGACAATATCATCGCTGCTGGACACCGGACAAAACCAGATGACGCCCTACGTACTACTGGACCGTTCGAGATCATTGATGTTACCAATCGAGATGAAATCGAACTAGTCATAAAGCGGCATAAGATAAACACGATTTACCACCTGGCCGCAATCCTTTCGGTGGTAGGTGAAGAGAAACCGCAGCTTGCCTGGAATGTAAATATCAACGGCTTGCACAACATCCTCGAAACTGCAAGACGATATGATGTGAAAAGAGTCTTTGTCCCCAGTTCAATTGCTGTTTTCGGCCCAGAGACACCCAGAAATAGTGCTCCACAGGAGACCATACTGCGCCCAACAACAATCTATGGAGTAACAAAGGTTGCCGGAGAGCTCCTGGGCAATTACTACTACGAGCGGTTTGGCTTGGATGTACGCGGATTACGTTACCCAGGGATCATCTCTAGTGAGACCCTCCCAGGAGGTGGTACAACAGATTACGCGGTACAGGTTTTCTACGCCGCCATTAAAGACAGACGGTATACTTGTTTTGTGCGTGAAGACACCGTTCTCCCAATGATGTATATGCCAGATTGTATCAAGGCAAGTATCCAACTGATGGAAGCAAATCTATCCTCACTTAAACACCACTGCGATTATAACCTGGCGGGAATGAGTTTCTCTGCCAAGCAATTGGCGTCTGAGATCAAGAAGTGGATCCCCGATTTTACCTGCTATTATGAGCCTGATTTCAGGCAGGCGATCGCTGATTCATGGCCGAAAAGAATTGATGATAGCGCTGCACGCAAAGAATGGGGATGGCAACCCAGCTTTGATTTGCCGTCCATGACAATAGATATGTTAAAACACTTAGGCTCCACTCATTAAGAAGCAGGTTTGCATTAAGACATTGCAGAAATGCGAATGCACTGTTGATATCGACAACTAAACGAACATCAACCGAGCTTGTTCAGCACCGTCTCCTTTACGCGGACCAAGTCTCACTACACGGGTGTACCCGCCCGCTCGGTCCTCATAGCGCGCAGCTATCTCACTGAACAGCTTATCTACGACTGGTTTGTCCTGCAGTCGTGAAAACGCGATTCGCCGCGCATGTAGATCTCCTCGTCGCCCCAAGGAAACAAGACGCTCTGCGTATCGCTGCCCTGCCTTCGCTCGCGCAAGTGTTGTATCCACTTTGTCGTACAAAACTAGTGCCTTAGCTATGTTCGCCAAGACGCTCTGCCTTTGGCTTCTGCTCGCCATACCCAGTTTCTTACGCTTTCGCTTATGCCTCATCTCTTACCTTACCCTCATCTCCCAGCGCGTAGCCCAACTCCCTTAGACGATCTTCCACTTTGCTCAAGGACTTGGTACCGAAACCGTGAATATCGAGCAACTCCTCACGTGGTCGAGAGATAAGCTTGCCCAGAGTAGTGATTTCCGCTTCTTTCAAAAGATTGCAAGCACGCCGATCCATCTCCAAGTCTTCTAGGGAAGCACTCAGAACATCAACTTCCTCTTCTGCCGCTCCCTTAGCAATACCAAACGGATGCTCAGCAAAGCCACTAAACAGATCAAAGTACCGACACAGGATAGATGCTGCTTCCGACAGTGCTTCCTCCGGTCTAATCCCCCCATCTGTTGTCATATCAAGGATCAATTGCTCATATCCCGTACTTCCACCCACCCGTGTCCCTTCAACGACAAAGTTCACTTGTCTTACAGGGGAAAAGTCTGAATCAATGGGAATTACAGCCAAAGGCGCTTCTTCTAGCCTGTTCATTTCCGCCGAGCGGTAACCAAATCCTGATTCAACTTCTAACTCCATTTCCAGTCTACCTCGATCGTTCAACGTAGCGATGTGTAACTCGGGGTTGGCAATCTCAACCCCTAGAGGCAAATCAATATCTGAGGCCTTCACTTCACACGGACCTCGTTTTTCAATTGTGAGTCGTTTCAATTCATCGTCATGCAGACGTAAGGAAAGGCCCTTAAGGTTCAGAATAATCTCGAGCACACTCTCCTTAATCCCCTCAATCGTATCGTACTCGTGGTACACACCCGCAAGATTTACTCGTACCACAGCAGCACCTGGAATAGAAGACAGGAGAATCCTCCTAAGTGCATTCCCTAGAGTAGTGCCATGTCCGCGCTCAAGAGGCTGGATAACAATTCTTCCTTGCGTAGCAGCAAGTTCTTTGACATCTATCCCTTGCGGGAAGACCAATTCACCCATGCGACAACCTCCTAGCGAGAATAAAACTCTATAATCAGGTTCGTGGCAATAGCGTATCCGATTTCCTCCACATTGGGAGGAGCAATTACTTGGCACTCCATTGCCTCTAGGTTCTTCTCCATCCAACTGGGAATCTGCCGTTCCTTGTTTGCCTCTACAATATCTTTTACTCGATCACGCCGCCCTTTCTTGACAGCAATCGTATCACCCTCATTCAATAATGTGGAGGGAATATCTATACTTCGCCCATTTCGTCCGAAGTGACCGTGTACGACCAATTGACGTGCCTGTGCACGAGACGAAGCGAAACCACACCGATAAACAATGTTGTCCAAACGCTTCTCAAGTAAGCCAAGCAAAACATCGCCCGTTATTCCCTTCTTGCGCTTTGCCTGTTCCATATAGTTACGAAACTGTCGCTCGCCAATCCCATAGATTCGTCGAACCTTTTGCTTTTCCCGCAATTGTAGTCTGTAGTGGCTCATGCGCGATCGATGTTTTTTTGCTCGCTCGCCCGGCAAGGAAGCATTCCCAGTCAGTGGACAGCTACGCGTATAACAGCGATCTCCTTTCAAGAAAAGCTTTTCTCCTTCTCTCCTACACAGCCTACATTTCGGGTTTGTGTATCTACCCATTATTTTCTCCCCTTTAAGATACCCTTACTATGGGAAACCGGCGTTACGTTTCTTACCTCACTTATCCGTATGCCTGAGCCCTTTATGGTTTGAATAACAGCTTGGCGACCTGACCCCGCTCCCTTCATCATAAGAACTGCCGACTGAACACCATATTCCTTCATTTCCCTTACCAATGCCTCTGCAGCTATTCGTGCCGCATATGGAGTTCCTTTACGTGATCCCTTATATCCAACTGTTCCTGAACTCTTCCAGGCAATCGGGTGCCCTTCAACATCAGTCAACGTGATGATTGTGTTATTATAGCTTGTATGTACGTGAATCTGTGCCCGTTCAAGCTTTATGTTTTTCGCCATGCCTACCTCTTCTTTCCCGCTTTCGCTGGCCGAGGTCCCTTCCACGTTCGCGCATTGGACTGGGTCTGCTGTCCACGAACCGGAAGCCGTTTCTTATGGCGAACCCCACAATAGGAATTGATATCCTTTAATCGCTGAATATTCCCAAAGATTCGGCGCCGCAAGTCACCCTCAACAATGTACTGCTCCACCTCATGGCGCAAACTAGCTATCTCTTTCTCCGTTAGATCCTTTACGTGTATATCTGGTGAAACACCTGCTTGCTCAATTATCTCAGCTGCACGCGAGCGCCCAACACCGAAAATATACGTAAGCCCAAACTCAATCCGCTTATTATTGGGTAGATTAACCCCTGCTATTCGCGCCATTCATCCCCCTATCCTTGTCTCTGCTTATGCTTAGGATTCTGGCATATAACCATAACTCGCCCTTTTCGGTGGATCACCTTACACTTAGCACAAATCGGTTTTACCGAGCTTCTGACTTTCATATTGACAAACGTCGCGGCTAGCTCTCTCGATACACAATACGTCCCTTTGTCAAGTCGTACGGCGAAAACTCAACTGTCACGTGGTCCCCTGTCAAGATACGTATATAATGCTTCCGCATCCGTCCTGAAATATGACACAACACAACATAATTGTTATTCAGCTTTACCCGAAACATCGAGTTTGGTAGACTTTCAATAACCTCACCACGTTGACGGATCACATCCGCCTTTTTTTGATTGTGTACGTTTGCTCGAGCCACTAGGTCTTTACACACCTCCTCGCGTCAGAACTTCAACGCCATTGTTTCTTAACGTTATAGTATGCTCAAAATGAGCTGCTAGCGCACCCTGATCCGTTACAACAGTCCAGCCATCGCCAAGCACTTCAACCGCGCCGGGAACGGTCTTCACCATCGGCTCAAGGGCAAGAACCATTCCAATCTGCAACCGTGGTCCTTGTCCAGAGTCACCGTAATTCAGGATTTGCGGATCTTCGTGCAAATCACGGCCAATCCCATGGCCAGTATATTCCCTAACCACATACAGTCCCTCATTTTCTACATATGATCCGATTGCATGCGAAACATCAGTTAAGCGATTCCCAATGTTAACCATTCCTATCCCTCGCCACAAGGCCTCTTCGGTCACCTGCAGTAGCTTGGCTGCCTTTTCATCAACCTCGCCAACCGGAACGGTAGTAGCCATATCTACATACATTCCATTGCGACAAAGCCCAATATCAATCGACAATATGTCCCCTTTCTTCAACCGTCGCTTCAGTGAGGGAATCCCGTGTACAATCTCCTCATTAATTGAGGTACAGATTGTTGCGGGAAATCCATACATTCCTTTGAATGCGGGTTCACTGCCGGACTCCCGTACAAGCCTTTCTGCTAGCCTATCCAGTTCTCCGGTATTCTGCCCTGGTGAAACCTCTTGACACACTCTATTGAGCACTGAAGCCAGGATAGCCCCGTTTGCACGCAGTATATCAATCTCAGTAGCTGTTTTCAGAACTATCATTTACTAACAAAGCCATGATCCGCTCAAGTACTTTTTCTGGAGGCAAGTTTCCGTCAATCCCTTGTAGTGTTCCTTGTCTGTGATAAAAATCAATCAGAGGAGCAGTTTGTCGAGTATACACATCAAATCGTTTTCTTATTACCTCAGGATGATCATCACTACGCTGTAACAATTCTCCGCCGCAGATATCACAACACCCATCTATTCGTGGGGGGCTAAATAGCAAATTGCATATTCTTCCACAATCCCGGCAGACGCGACGCGATGAAAGCCGCTTTATTACCTCGTCCTGAGATAACACTATGTTTATCGCAATATCTATTGGAGTAACTTCTCCAAGAGCCTTAGCCTGAGTAATTGTACGCGGGAAACCATCGAGTATGAATCCATCAGCCTTGGCTATTCTCCCCTCGATCATATCAATGATAAGCTTGTCTGGGACAAGATCCCCGCGATCCATCCACTGCTTGGCTTCCTGTCCTAATTGACTTCCACGGCTCACCTCATCTCGAAGGATGTCACCAGTAGAAAGGTGCACAAGGCCTGTTTTAGCAGCAATCATCTTAGCCTGCGTCCCTTTTCCTGCTCCAGGAGGACCGAGAAGCACAAGTCTCTTACGACCCATTAGCCTCTCCTCCCCAGTAGCCCACTACCCTTGGTCAAACTCTCATAGTGACGCATCACAAGGTGAGCCTCAACTTGCATAATCGTGTCTATCCCAACCCCAACTACGATCAATAACGATGTACCACCGATCAGGATACTTTGCATTCCGCTCACAGATGAGAATATATACGGCAATACAGCAATCCCTGCTAAGAATACTGCACCAATCAACAGCAACCTGCTTAGTACATCCGATATGTAGTTCTCCGTTGCTTTCCCTGGTCGCACCCCTGGGATAAACCCTCCTGAATCACGCACATTCTTCGCTACATCCTTCGGATCGAAGACGATTGAACTGTAAAAATATGTGAAGAAGAAAATCAAGAGAACATATATAATTATGTAAGTAAGACTACCATTACGAATATAGGGCTCCAACCAAGCAAGGGGAGGTACCCATTGCGCAATAGTCATTGGCACGGTCAGAAGCGCTGATGCAAAAATAATTGGGATTACTCCGCCCTGGTTCACACGAATCGGCAGATGAGAAGTATGTCCACCGTAAATACGCCGCCCAACGGTTCGCTTCGAGTACTGGATCCTAATCTTTCGTTGCCCCTGCTGAATCATAGTCACCCCAGCAATTACTACAACCAACAGCAGCACGAACACCGCTCCCCAAAACGGACTCACCGTTCCAGCACTTATCTCAATGTAAGTACTCTGGAACATGCTGGGAAAACGCGCAAGAATCCCAAGCATGATAATCATGCTAATGCCATTGCCAATTCCGTTTTCAGTTATTCTTTCACCAAGCCACATCAAGAAGATAGTTCCTGTGGTCAATGAAACCATAGAAGTGAGGTAGAACCACAGCCCAGGCTTAGCAAGTCCCCAATTTATAATAAGCATGCTCATTGCTGCGCCCTGGACAAGGGCAAGACCAAGTGTTGCCCAACGGGTATACGTGGTAATCTTTCGCCTCCCTTCACGGCCTTGCTGCTGTAACTCCTTCAACTTGGGAATAACAGCTGTAAGAAGGCTGAAAATAATCGATGCGTTAATATAGGGGGTAACTCCAAGCGCAAACAAAGAGAACCGCTGTAACGCACCGCCAGTAAACATATTCAGAAAATCGAATATTCCACCACGCTGTGTAGCGAAGAAATCCTTGAGTGATGCCGAATCCACACCGGGTACAGGAATATGCGTTCCCAATCGAAAGATGATTATGGCACCCAATGTAAACAAAATTCTCTTACGAAGCTCGGGAACTTTAAATAGATGAGATAGCTTCTCCCACATCGCTATACCACCTTAACCTTTCCCCCAGCTTCCTCAATCTTCTTCTGTGCTGTCTGGGTGAACCGATGAGCGTATACAGTAAGAGGCTTAGTGAGTTCCCCCCGGCCAAGGATTTTCAACTTACTGGTTCTTCCTTTGATAATTCTCAACTCCTGGAGCCGCTCAATTGTCACCTTACTCTCTGCCGGGAATCGCTTTTCTAAGGTGTCGACATTGACACACATGTAGTTAATCCGCACGTAGTTAGTAAACCCTCGCTTGGGAAAACGCATCCACACGGGAGTCTGGCCTCCTTCATAACCAAGGCGTGTTCCTCCTCCGCTACGTGAGTTCTGCCCTTTTGTCCCACGACCACTTGCATGTCCGCCCCGCCCCGAGCCGTAACCACGGCCAACGCGCTTCCGCCGATGCACACTCCCCTTGCTTGGGTGCAGGTCCTCAATTCTCATCTTGAACCTCCGTACTCGCAACAGCAGGCACACCCCGGAGTTCTTCAACCTCCCGGCGACTGCGCAGCTGCAACAAGCCATCAATCACTGCACGCGCTAAGGTAAGAGGATTGGTTGTCCCTAGGCACTTCGTTAACAGGTCCTGTATTCCCGCCAATCGACAAACAGCCCCCACAGTTACCGCGGCAATTATTCCCGTTCCAGGGTAAGCAGGTTTCAAGAGAACCCTCCCTGCTTTGAATTTCCCAATCACTGCATGGGAAATCGTTGCACCATTCAGACCAATCTTTATCATGCTCTTCTCAGCATCCCTGATTGCCTGCTGGATAGCGCCAGGGATCTCAGTGGTACTTCCCACTCCAACCCCTACTCGTCCTTCACGGTCACCTACAACAATGGTCACTCTAAACTTTAGGTTCCGCCCACCTTTAGTGACCTTACTAACGCGTCTGATATCAATAATCTCATTCTCGAATTCCTTTGTGATGGTCAAAACCTTAAGCCTCCCTTGCGGCAGCCATCAGCCACCGCAGCAACTACACCATGATATACGTAGCCACCGCGATCGAAGACTACTGTCTCGACTCCCTTCTCCAGTGCACGCCTGGCAAGAAGTGACCCCACCTTTTCCGCTCCAGGAATGTTGTTCCTTGCTCCTTCTTTTCGTAACTCCTTCCCATTAGTTGATGCCGACACAAGTGTCTTTCCACCTTCATCGTCAATCAGCTGGACATAGATCTGTCTGAGGCTCTTGCTGACACACAGACGGGGACACGCACCCGTTCCACTAATCTTTCTCCGGACCCGTTTGTGCCGTTTATCTCGCTCTGCTTTTCGGTTGACTGCTGTCATCTTTGTCACTCCCTACCCAACACCACCGGCAACGCTTCCGAGTTTGCCGGCCTTAAGATGTACTTCCTCATTCTTATATCTGACTCCCTTTCCTTTATATGGATCCGGTTTGCGAAGCGCTCGAATCTTAGCTGCAACTTGCCCTACAACCTGTTTGTCTGCTCCACGGATACTGATCTCGGTTGGGCTAGCAAGTTCGATTTCTACTCCCTCAGGAATAGCGTACTCTACCGGTTGGGAATACCCAAGATCAAGGATTAGCTTCTTGCCTTGTAACCGAGCCCGATAACCAAGGCCCTTCACCAACAGTTCCTTCTCCCATCGCTGCGATACCCCGTAAACCATGTTGGCAACAAGACTCCGATACAAGCCATGAAAAGCTCGGTATTCCTTTCCCTCGCCCTTCCTTGTTACCGTTACCAGATCATCAGTTACAGCAATCTCTACCCTGTCAGGTCTGTACACTTGTGTAAGCCGGCCATGTTTTCCCTCCACCAACAGGGTTGCGCCCTTTACTCCAACCTTAACGCCCTTTGGAATCTGAACCGGGATCTTACCCACCTTAGACATTTCGTATCACCCTACCATATTTCACAAAGAACCTCGCCACCAATGCCGCGTTTTTTCGCCTCATGTCCTGACATAACACCTTGTGAAGTGGACAGGATGCATATTCCTAATCCCCCAAGCGTCCGCGGTACTTCACCCGTATTGACGTAAACACGGCAGCTTGGCTTACTAACCTGCCTGAGTGCAGTTATTGCCCTTGTCGCCTTCCGTCTCTCTCCTATGTACTTCAGATCTATGCGCAATATTGGCGCGTGCGCTCCGTCCAAAACATCAAAGCCCGTAATGTATCCTTCTTTTTTGAGAATGACAGCCATCTTTTCCTTCATTTTCGAGTGTGGTACCAAGACCTGAGAATGGAACTTCGCATTCGCATTTCGAATACGCGTTAAGATATCAGCAATGGGGTTCTCTATTGTCATCCTGCCTCCTACAAGCTTGCCTTTCTTATTCCAGGGATCTCACCCTTATGAGCAAGCTTCCGAAAGCAGAGTCGACAAATCCCAAAATCGCGGATGTACCCATGAGAGCGCCCACACAAACTGCAACGGCTATAAGCTCTAACTTTATATTTAGGCTTCCTCTTGCTCTTTATTATCAGCGCCTTTCTTGCCATCAACCCTCCTAATCTTTGAATGGAAGCCCAAGCCCCTTCAATAAGGCGTAGCCTTCTTGATCGTTCCTTGCGCTAGTAACTATCGTAACATCCATTCCCTGCATAGAAACAACTTCTCCGTAGGAAATCTCTGGAAAGCTTAGCTGTTCGCTCAATCCAAGACTATAGTTTCCACGCCCGTCGAAAGAAGACGCTGAAAGGCCTCGGAAATCTCGTATCCCTGGCAAGACCGCGTTAAATAGCTTGTTCAAGAACTCATAAGCCCGCTCGCGCCTGAGGGTTACCTTGCTACCGATCGGTTCACCCTTAGTGAGATGAAAATCAGCAATTGACTGCTGAGCCCTGGTTACAACTGGTTTCTGCCCTGTGATCTTCGTCAGGTTACTCACCGCTCCCTCAAGCACCTTGGGGTTGTCCTTGGCCAAGATTCCCATATTCACGACCACCTTCTCCAGGCGTGGCACCTGCATAACATTTGCTAGCCCCAGCCCTTCCACCAATCGCGGGACAATCTCTGTCTTAAATCTCTCATGTAACATGTCTATCTAAACGTCTCCCCGCACTGCTTACAACGGCGCATCTTCTCACCATTCACTATTACAAACCCAACCCTGCTTGGAATGCCACACTCTGGGCAAATCGGAAGAACATTGGATATGTGAATTGTTCCTTCTCTCTTGATAATCCCCGGCTCACGCAAGGTCTGAGTAGGACGCTGGTGTTTGGTAATCATGTGCACGTTCTCTACAATAATCCTTTGCTTATCGGGATACACCACTAGTACTTTGCCTACCCTACCGCGATCATTCCCACTTAGGACTTTCACACGATCCCCTTTACGTACTTTTCTCATCACTTACTCCTTCAAAGCACTTCGGGAGCCAGCGAGATAATCCGCATCATTTTCTTTTCTCTGAGCTCTCGTGCAACTGGTCCAAACACTCGGGTTCCTACTGGTTCTCGCTGGTCGTTGATAAGCACGATTGCGTTGTCATCAAACCGAATATAAGTTCCGTCCTTTCGCCGATATGCCTTGCGCGTGCGAACGATAACACCTCTAACAACCTGCCCTTTTTCTATGTCACTTGTAGGAAGACGTTTACGCACCGAACCGACTATGATATCACCAATCATGCCCCTTTGCCGGTTCGACGATCCCAAAACAGATATGCACCTAACCTGCTTCGCGCCAGAATTATCAGCGACCCTTAATAGCGTCTGCATCTGAATCACGGCTACGCCTCCACCTTTTCAATAACTTCAAGCAGCCGCCAACGTTTTTTCTGACTACGGGGACGGCATTCCTCAATTTTCACTAGATCACCAACTGATGCTAGCTCACCTTCATCATGAGAGTAGAACTTGACATGCTTACGAATGTATTTATGATAGCGTGGATGAACATGCCGTTCTTCAACCTTCACTACAATGGTTTTTGCCATTCGATCGCTCACTACCCGCCCGACTTTTATCTTCCTCATCTCGTTGCCTCCTGCGTCTTCTCACCCTTAATCGTCAGTACTCGTGCAATATCCTTGCGGGTTTTTGCGAGTTCGGCTATGTTATCTAGCTCCCCTGTTACCTTCTGAAAGCGTAAGTTCAACAGCTTGCGTTTAAGCTCCGACTCTTTTTGCCTCAATTCCTCCGCTGTCAATTCCCGTATCTCAACAGCTTTCATATCTCTCCTCCTAGCACGATCTTTCTCTTCAGTCGGGTAGGAATCGGAAGCTTATGACTGACAAGTTCATGCACTCGCTTTGCGGCTAGTTCATCCACTCCTGCAATCTCAAAAAGGATCCTTCCTGGTTTCACTACAGCTACCCAATGATCCACTGGTCCCTTTCCTTTCCCCATGCGTGCTTCCGCGGGGTGCTTCGTTATAGGTTTGTCCGGAAAAATCCTGATCCAAACTTTAGAATCGCGGTGTGTCTGACGGCTCATCGTTGTTCGGCAAGCCTCAATCTGTCGTGCAGTAATCCACGCTGGAGCAAGAGCTTGAATACCGTACTCGCCAAATGCAATCTCATGTCCCCTTGTCGCTTTTCCCTTTGTTCGCCCGCGATGTACCTTTCTATGTTTAGTCCGCTTAGGAAACAAGAACGCCATTTCTATTTCACCTTATCCTCTTTGCTTCGCGCGGGTCGGGTGCTCTCCACGAAATACCCAGGCTTTAACCCCTATATGTCCATACTTAGTTCGTGCTTCAGTAAAACCATAGTCAATGTCCGCTCGAATTGTCTGCAGAGGAACTCGTCCTCTCATCATCGTCATTGAGCGGGCAATCTCCGCTCCACCAAGTCGGCCGCTCGTCTTTATTTTTACACCAGCTGCCCCAGACCCCATTACTCGACGAATCACCTCTTTCATTGCACGCGCAGGAGCAACTCGAGTCTCGATCTGCATTGCCACTTGTTGAGATACTAAACTTGCCTCCAAATCAGGATGAGTAACTTCCTTGATCGATACCTTCACCTTTCTATTGGTAAGCTTCTCTAGATCAGCCTGCAACCTTCCAATCTCGCTTCCACCACGTCCGATGATTATTCCCGGCCGAGCTGAACGAACAATGATAGACACCCTATCTTCCTTAGAACGCTCGATATTCACTTCAGCAACCGCCGCTTTGCGATATCGTTCTGTTATAAGGTCACGGATGTGCTTGTCTTCACAGATATATTCCGGGGCAAGCTTAGGGTTATACCAATTGGAAACCCATTTTCTATTTACCCCTACACGAAATCCAATCGGATTAACCTTCTGCCCCATTATTCACTCCTCTCGTCGCCTACAATAACTGTAATACGACTCATCGGTCGGCGGATAATATCTGCTCGGCCCATCGCCCTTGGCTTCAAGTGACGCAATGATCTTCTCATATCTACATAGACTCCTACCACCCACAGTTGATCGACATCAACATCATAATTGTTCTCTGCATTGGCTATTGCTGATTCCAATGTCTTGCGAATGGGCCTTGCTGCTTTCTTGTTGCAAAGTGACACAACACGTAACGCCGCATTGACATTCTTCCCGCGGATAGTATCAACTACTAGCCTTACCTTACGAGGAGATATTCGTACCGAGTCAGTTATCGCTCTTGCTTCCATATCAACCTCTTAAGTTAAGCCTGGTGCTCTCTTCTTCTTCATTCCACCATGTGCTCGAAACACTCGCGTAGGAGCAAATTCTCCCAGTTTATGGCCTACCATGTTCTCCACGATGTAGACAGGAGAGTGAATTCTTCCATTATGCACTTTGATTGTCAGGCCTACCATCTCAGGAGTAATCATAGAACCCCTTGACCAAGTCTTGATTTCCTTCAGTTCTCCTTGTTTCACCTTATGAACCTTCTTCAGGAGGGTTTCAGACACAAACGGACCTTTCTTTGTCGATCTAGGCATAGCCTTTCTCCTTACCTTCTTCCCTTCCCTGCACGGCGCACAATACAAGCATTGCTTCTCTTATTCTTCTTGCGAGTGCGGCCACCTTTAGCTAGCTTCCCCGTTGGCGACACTTGTGGCCGTCCCACATGAGCCCTTCCTTCTCCACCACCATGAGGATGATCAACAGGATTCATAGCAACGCCACGTACCTCTGGCTTACGTCCTAAATGGCGCACGCGTCCAGCTTTTCCATGCTTAATATTCTTATGATCGGGATTTGATACCTCTCCAATTGTTGCTCGGCACTCAGCGTCAAAAATCCTTACTTCGCCAGAAGGCATACGGACATGGACCCTGTTCCCTTCTTTACCTATCAGCTTAGCAGAAGTTCCTGCCGACCGTGCAACCTTTCCCCGGCTCCTAGGGGTTAGCTCTACATTGTGAACGATAGCCCCCAAAGGAATGCGTCTTAACGACATCGCGTTTCCTACACGGATTTCCGCTTCCTCCCCCGCTTCTACTTTGGCTCCTATCTCAAGCGAGAAAGGGGCAAGAATATAGCGTTTCTCACCATCAGAATAGTGAAGCAACATAATCCAGCTAGAGCGATTCGGATCATACTCACGTGAAACAACCTGTGCAGGGACTCCATCCTTAGCACGCCCAAAGTCAATCACTCGGTAACGACGCTTGTGTCCTCCTCCTCGCCAGCGCGCAGTAATCTTGCCTTGGTTGTTCCTGCCACCCTTCTTGTGTATTGGACACAACAGGCTTCTTTCGGGAGCCGTTCCCGATAGCTCCCCGTAGTCAGGCAGATCTGCGTGCCGTCGTCCTGGAGATGTTGGACTAAATCTCTTCGGTGTCATCGCCTACCATCACCCCATTACATCAATCCGGTCACCAGGTGCCAATCGTACAATCGCCTTGTGCCAACGCGATGTATGTCCATGCATCTGGTTTAGCCGCTCGCGGCGGGGCTTACCCTTTATATTAGCTGTCCAAACCCTGTCAACTTTCACTTTGAATATCTCTTCAACTGCTTTACGAATCTGCACTTTGTTCACACCAAGGGCAACCCGAAAAGTATACTTGTTCTGTTCCATCATTCCCCACGTTTCTTCCGTTAAGAGGGGGGCTAGAAGAATATCCTCAGGATGAAGCAACTTACCCATCTCGAAACCTCTCCTTCACTTCCTTAAGTCCGGACAAAGTGAGCATAAGCTCATCATGTCGCAGTACGTCGTAAACGTTCAATCCCCCCGCTGCCAGACATTTTATTCCTACGAGATTAGAAAAGGATTTTCTAACCGCACGATTATACTCACTCGCACTAACAATCACCAGTGCCGTAGAACTTATTCCTAACCGATTCAACAAGGAAACAGCCCCCTTAGTTGTGGGCTCGGTAAACGCTATCTCACCAAGCAAAGTAACCTTTCCATCACCAGCGCGATCGGATAGTGCAGAGATAAGTGCCCCTCGGCGCATTTTCTTGGGTAATTTCACTTTGTAGGAACGCGGTTTCGGACCAAAAGTGATTCCACCACCTACCCACAACGGAGAACGACGGCTTCCTGCGCGGGCACGGCCTGTCCCTTTCTGTCGCCAGGGCTTACGGCCGCCTCCCCTAACTTCCCCACGCGTCTTTGTAGAACTCGTCCCCTGACGCCGACTTAGCAACTGTGTACGAACAGCCCGATATAGAAGATCCGGATTAACCTTCGCATCAAAAATTGTGGCATCCAGTGCCACCGTTTTCGGTTCCGTCGCTTCATCAAGGCTATACAATCTCGCTTCAACCATGACCCTTCCTTGTCAATTTCAACATGCCACCACGCGGACCTGGAACTGCTCCTTTGAGCACTAGCAGGTTCTTCTCTGCATCAACCCGTAATATCTCAACACCCTTCATTGTTCGGCGACGGTTTCCCATATGTCCTGGCAGCTTCTTTCCTTTGACTACTCGTCCCGGCTTCACACAGTTTCCCACCGATCCCGGACCACGGTGAAAATGCGATCCATGAGATTTTGGTCCACCGGCGAAGTTCCAACGCTTTACAACACCCTGAAATCCAAGACCACGTGATGTTCCCATAACATCCACTTTGTCACCCTTCGTAAACGCCTCAACCCCAATCTTGTCTCCCACTTTGTACCTAGCAGGATCATCCACCCGTACCTCGAACAAATGTCGGTGTGGCACAACTCCTGCCTTCTTGAAGTGCCCTAACATGGGACGTGTAATCCTACGTTCCTGGACGACTTCTTGATAACCAAGCTGAAGGGCATCATATCCATCAGTTTCTTTCCTTCTTATCTGAACAACTGTACTTGGTTCTGCCATAACAACTGTGACACCAATTGCGTTGCCATCGTCGAACAGCTGCGTCATCCCTATTTTACGTGATAAGATCCCAACCGTCATTGATCCAACCTCCGTGACTATTCGTTACAGTTTAATCTCGATATCAATCCCAGTTGGAAGTTCAATATCCATCAGAGCATTGATCGTTTCCGAAGTTGGTTCCTTGATATCAAGTAGCCGCGTATGAATCCTTCGCTCGAAATGCTCCATCGATTTCTTATTCACATGCGGCGAGCGGAGAACCGTGTAAATTCGCCTCCTTGTCGGAAGAGGAACAGGTCCAGCGATCTTAGCCCTTGTCTGCTTCGCTGAATCAACTATCTTCTTAATGGAGCTATCCACAAGTTCATGATCGTAACCCCGCAACTTGATTCTAATCTTCTCTCTTGCCATGCTTAATAACCTCTGCTTCTCTTGATCATTCGACTCAACTCCTCCGGCACTACATCATAACGTGTTACTCTCAATGTGTAAGCGGCACGTCCCTGAGTCAAAGAACGTAGACGTGTAGCGTAACCAAATGTCTCAGCAAGAGGAACACAAACAACAATTACCTGGACTGTCCCTCGCGGCTGACAGCTCTGGATCACCCCCCGCCTCTGTCCCAAGTCGTCCATTACCTCTCCCAAGTACTCGCCAGGTGTAGCCACTTCTCCCTCCATAATTGGCTCCAAAAGGTCAAAAGCACCCCTCTCGAAGACATCATGAAGTGCATCTGCAGCGGCTGCACGAAAAGCCACTTCCGACGAATCCACTGGGCTGAATGAACCACCTACTAAGGTGATCTTGATATCTACTAAAGGATAACCGGCAAGTGGGCCATTTGTCAATAGTTCCCTCATTGCACTGATAGCGGCGCCCCGGTACTGTTTTGGAATCTCATCCTTCTTCACCGCATCTACGAACTGAACACCACTTCCACGAGAAAGCGGCTCTAGATACACGATAACGTGCCCGTATTGCCCTCGCCCGGCGGTCTGCTTTGCAAACTCCTTGTCCACGTTGATTGGTTCTCGCAGTGTCTCACGATAGGCGACCTGAGGTTTTCCCATCGCCACAGAAATCCTTTCTTCCTTACGCAATCGTTCCATCAGGATTTCCAGGTGAAGTTCACCCATTCCAGAAATAACTGTCTGACTTGTGGTTTCATCCACGTCGACTCGAAAGGTTGGATCTTCTTGAGCTAACCTAGCCAATCCTTCATGTAGCGCACCCCGCTCGCTCTCACTGCGTGGCTCAATTGCCACAGATACGACCGGTTCTGGAAAACTGATCTTCTCCAGCAAGATTGGTGCTGTTCGGTCAGATAATGTATCTCCAGTTGATATATCCCTTGATCCTACAACCGCTACAATCTCACCTGCCATGGCTTCGCCTAGCTGTGTTCGCTGATTAGCATGCATCCGAAAAATCCGACTAAGCCGAAGACTCTTTCCCGTCGAAACATTAAGCACTTGCTCGCCAACTCCTATCTTCCCCGAATAGACACGTATGAACACTAACCGCCCAACATAACGATCCATGACAACCTTGAATGCAAGCGCAGCAAACGGTGCCGTTGGATCCGCCGAACGAACTTCGCCACCCTTAACTCCATGCACCGGAGGGACATCAAGCGGAGAAGGAAGATAGCGCGTTATCGCATCAAGAAGAGGCTGAATTCCCTGATTCTGAACAGCCGATCCTCCAAGAACAGGTACCAGTAGCTGTCGTATGCATCCCTGGCGTAATCCGCCGTGAAACGCTACACGGTCAATATTCTTGCCTTCAACATAGGATTCCATTACTCGATCATTAAACTCCGCCACTCGTTCAATCGCCACCTCTCGGTAGTGCTCAACACTACCTCGTAGCTTCTGTGGCACAGCCAGATATTCCCAAGTCTCCCCTTTGTTTTCCTGATTCCAGACGATAAGTCTCTGTTCAAGGAGATCTATCATTCCTACCAAACATCGATCAGAATCACAATAGGGAAGCTGCAACGGGACCACTCTTGCCCCTAAGCGTTCCTCAAGCATTTCTAGTGTCCCGATGTAGTTTGACTCAACCCGATCAAGTTTGTTGATGAATGCTATCCGCGGAATGTGATAACGATCAGCCTGCTGCCATACCGCCTCAGACTGTGACTCCACCATCTCCACTCCAGAAAAGATTACAACCCCTCCATCGAGAATACGTAATGAACGCTCTACTTCCGCAGTAAAATCTACGTGTCCCGGAGTATCGATAACATTGATCTGGTACTCATGCCAAGGGCAGGATGTGGCCGCAGAAGTGATTGTGATGCCTCGTTGGCGTTCCTCGGGCATCCAGTCCATCTCAGTATCCCCGTCATGGACCTCACCCATTCTATGGGTACGTCCGGTGTAGTAAAGGATACGCTCCGTGGTTGTGGTTTTGCCCGCATCGATATGGGCCATGATCCCAATATTCCTGACCCATTTCATCTCCGCTAAGCCATTGGCAAACATACACTTCCCCTTTGATTATTCTCGCTCAATCTGGGATCTTCGTCGGGAAAGCTAGTTACCAGCGGTAATGAGCAAAAGCCTTGTTGGCCTCTGCCATGCGATGTGACTCAAGCCGCTTATTGTAAGCCTTTCCCTCCTTGCGCGTCGCGGCAGTAATCTCAGCGGCAAGGCGGGCTGACATAGCATACTCTCCTCGCTCTCGTGCTGCCTGAACAATCCACCGAAAAGCAAGAGCGATTTGACGATCCTTAGGAACCTCATAAGGGATTTGATAATTCGCACCGCCAACACGACGAGTACGCACCTCTAACCGAGGAGAACAGTTGGCAACAGCTTCTCTAAACATGTCAAGAGCCGAGGACTCATTGTGTTTCTCAATCTGATCCAGAGCGTCATAGACTATTCGTTCAGCAGTAGCCTTTTTCCCATCTAGCATAACATAATTGATTAACTTTCCAAGTAATTTACTATTGTACTTAACATCCAGTTTCACATCACGCCCTGGTAGCTCCATCCTCTCTCCTTAACTGGGCCTCTTAGTCCCATACTTCGATCGTCCTTGCTTCCGCCCTTCCACTCCCTCTGTATCAAGTGTTCCTCGAACGATATGGTAACGCACCCCTGGCAAATCCTTTACACGGCCACCGCGCACAAGAACTATAGAGTGCTCCTGTAAATTGTGTCCTTCACCACCAATGTAAGCCGTAACTTCTTTTCCGTTGCTCAAACGTACTCGTGCAACCTTGCGTAATGCCGAGTTTGGCTTCTTAGGCGTACGGGTGTAGACTCGGGTACATACGCCACGTAGTTGTGGACAACAATCAAGCGCGCGTGCTTTGCTCTTCTTCACTTTCGCCTTACGTCCTAGCCTAATCAACTGATTTACTGTTGGCATGTTTACTCTCCAAATCGCAATTAATAAATTATAGACACACTCACAAACTGTGTCAAGTTTGTCCAGACCTATTGCTCTGATTCAGCTGTTTTCTCATGCGGCCTGGGAAACCCAGTGCCGCATGGTATCCGTTTCCCTACAATAACACTTGGCTTCAAACTCAAAAGCTCATCAACCTCTCCACGCAACGCTGCCTCGGCAAGGACCTTAGTTGTTCGCTGAAAGGAAGCCGCAGACAGCCATCCCTTTGTATGTAGGGCAGCCTTAGAAATCCGCAACAATTCACGCTCGGCAACGGGAAGTTCTTTGTCCTTAATAGGAACTTCCATGGATTCACCCTCTTGTTGAATATAGACCCTAGTAACTCCAGCGCGCTGCGCTGCTTGGAAGACCTCTTCAGTAAAGGGCTCACCCTTAGCAGCAATCAAATGACCATGAGCTATAATACTCTCCGCTACTTCTTCTCCAATTACTCCCTTACGAGTGCGATCCATCAAACGATTCAAGTCACTTAGCCTACGTACTTCGTGCTGAAATTCTTCTAGCGTCACAAGGTCATTTACCAAGAAACGCGAATCGCCTTGATCCAATATGCGCGCATTATTAAGGGTTTGACGAATGATTATCTCAAGGTGTTTGTCATTGATGTCAACCCCTTGCGTCTTGTATACCTTGTGAATCTCCGTCAACAAGTAGTCTCGTGTCTTCTGCACTCCCGCTGTGTCCAGAAGAGCTTGAGGAGCTACAACTCCCTTGGTTAGCAGATCTCCCTCTTCTACCTTGTCACCAACCCGAACCACAAGCGATTGATCAACCTCTACTACGCTTCTTGGTGTCAAATGGATATTGGTTATCTCGCCCTTTTCCTCTACCTTTTCTACAAATAGAGATCCCTTATGAAGAATCTCCGGTTGTACCAGTGGCCAACCTGCTTTCACCTGGCCCCCATCCTTTCTCTTCCCTATTGGCGAGATGTCCTTCGTTAAAGGGAAACGTACTGCGTTACCGTCCGGATTGTAAACGATGATTCTATCGGCAAGCAGCACTACTGTTCCTTCCGCTTCTGCGGCAATAAAGATCGGTCTTGAGCGGGAAGTTAATCGATCTCCAACCTTTACTTTGGCTTCCGGTTCAACCATCATGCGTGCCCCGTATGGAATGCTGTAGTTGTACACATCCCCATTTGTTGCCACGAGTTGAAAAGCGCGTTCATCCTCATTGACAACCGAGACTGTTCCTATTGTGTTACTCACAACACCTTCAATATTGAATCGCTTGGTAAGAGCATTTCCAGCTGATACGATCTCGCCATTCTTGACCCGCGGGAGGGCATTTGGAGGAAGAGGATAGGATCGATCGCCTGAAGCAGAGTCAATAATCAACATCTCCCTGTTGTCCAATATGTAAACCTCGCCGGAACATGGACTCTTTACATTGATCACTCCGTTTACGTCCACTTCCTCGCCTGGTTCGGCACAGGCAAGGACTGTAGGAATCTGTATCATTCTGCAAGCACTCTCAATCTCCACTAATTCGCTTCCCTTCTCGGTGGAGGAAATCGATTTGATATAACCATCAAGAGGAGAAAGCACAGATTGAACACTTTTCAACGCCTTGCGTGCCTCAAACAGCTCTTCAGCGCGAGGGAGGCCCTGAGTAATATCCGCGCCAGCAACCCCACCAGTATGAAAGGTACGCATTGTCAGCTGGGTTCCCGGCTCACCAATTGACTGCGCAGCTATTACTCCAACTGCCGTTCCTGGCTCTACCGGCCGATGGTTACTCATATCGTATCCGTAGCAATATTGGCAGACCCCTTTACTTGTCTCACAGGTCATCGGAGAACGAATTACAATTTGTGGTCTCACCCTAATTTTCGAGATGTTAGCGGTCCGCAAAGCATCGATCAAACGAGGCGTGATGCGTTCGTCGGCCTGAAGCAAAACACGTCTCTCCTCAGCATCATAAACATCCTCGACACTCTTGGTACCAATAAGCCTTGCTTCATCCTCTTCCCTGCCAAGGTGCAGCACAGCTTCTAATCGGCCAATTTGTTCAGCCATCTCGCGTGTAATCCACTGATTCGCCTCAACCGTTATCTCCCCTGTAGCTGGGTCAACAATAGGCCTACTGGCTACACGCCCATATATTCGCTCTTCAATTGTCTCCATGATCTCGGTCTTACTAAATCGCAACGGGTTAACCTCAATACCTTGCGCGGTTCCACAATCTATTTCCTCCACAACAGTATCGGAAGAAGCATCAACTAGACGGCGAGTCAAATAACCAGAATTGGCTGTCTTCAATGCAGTATCAGCAGCACCTTTACGGCCACCATGCGTAGAGATAAAATACTCCATCATATCCAACCCCTCACGGAAGTTAGAAATAACTGGCATCTCAATGATCTCACCTGATGGGCCAGCCATAGGTCCTCGCATCCCACACAGCTGTTTCACCTGATCAGGCCCACCTCGCGCACCTGAAATAACAATACCGTAAAGAGGATTGAACAGATGGCGGCGAAGATTTTCCATTGTTGCATCCTCAACTTCGTCAACCGTTCTACGCCAAATGCGGATAACAGTCCTGGCACGCTCTTCCTCGGTAGCTAAGCCTAATTCGTAAAGCCTGTTGATTCGTCGTATTATCGCATACGCACGCTTTATGATTCCTTCCTTTTCTTCAGGAATTAGACAATCCTTTAGTGAAATCGTAAGCCCTGCTTTGGTAGCGTACTTGAATCCGAGGTCCTTAAGGCGATCAAGAAGCTCGGCCGTTCTCTCCCAGCCAAAACGATGGTAACACTCTTTGACTATCTCCTTAACTACACGCCGATCCACTACGCGATCGTAGTTACGTATTTCCTCCGGAAGGCAAAGATTCATCTCAGCGCGCCCAAGCGTTGTGTCCACTATCCTTCCATTCATCCTAATCTTGATCCTGCTATGAAGATCAACTATTCCTTCCTCGCACGCTCGCCTGGCTTCTATGATATCTCGAAAGGATTTTCCCGTACCCTTACCCTCCGGGTCAACAACAGTCAAATAATAGTAGGCAAAGACTGGGTCTTGAGTGGGGAGGCTTAGCGGCTCACCGTTAGCCGGCGAAAGTATGTTACGAGGCGCTGCCATCAGTTCTCGTGCTTCTGCAATGGCTTCTGGAGAAAGAGGAAGATGAACCGCCATCTGATCCCCATCAAAATCAGCATTGTACGGTTGGCAAACCAAGGGGTGAATATGTATGGCCTGTCCATCGACAAGAACTGGCTCAAACGCTTGGATAGAAAGCCGGTGTAATGTCGGCGCACGATTCAGCAAAACAGGATGAGTTTTCACCAACTTCTCAAGGATGTCCCACACCTCTGGCATCTTACCACGAAGCGCCTTGTTCTTAATCTCGTCAAAATCAGAGAAGGTGGTTGATTCCAGATTGTGAAGAATGAAGGGTTTGAACAGCTCGAGGGCCATCTTCTTAGGAAGACCACACTGTCCGAGCCTTAGTTTAGGATCCACTACTATCACGGCTCGTCCCGAATAATCAACTCGCCGCCCAAGAAGGTTGCGCCTCAGTCGACCATGCTTACCATGAATTCGTTCCGAAAGCGACTTCAGCGGCCGGTTATCACGCCCGCGAATTGGAGTTTCCTTCTTCTCATTATGGATCAGGGCATCAACGGCCTCCTGGAGCATTCTTCGCTCATTGCGCAAGATCACTTCCGGCGCGCCCATATCAATCAACTTCTTAAGGCGGTTATTTCTATTTATGATCCGACGGTATAGATCATTCACATCGGTAGTGGCAAACCTTCCTCCCTCAAGCTGAATCATCGGTCTCAATGCCGGAGGAAGCACTGGAACCACGTCAAGGACCATATCCTGTGGATTGTTGCCTGAACCACGCAGCTGATCAACTACTTCCAGCCGCCTCACCAATCGCCGTCGATTACCGACAGCAACACTACTTTGCAGCTCATCGTTCAAGGAGCGATGTAACTCATCGAGATCAAGGCTTTTAAGCAACCCCTTGATCCCAGCAGCTCCTGTCATGGCAACAAATCCATCTGGATAGACTCTCTCATAGGCACGTTTTTCCAGGTAGGTCAAGCGATCACCGATCTTGAGGGGTACTGCCGGATCCTTCACTCGCGTCACAAGGAAAGTCAAGCTATCAACAAATTCCACGATCTTCTCGCCCTTGATAGCTGCCCCATAGCGAACGCTAAGCATCTCGAAACCAGTCTCGGAACATACCTCATCTACCGGTCTCTCGGCAATCACAGTTTCCGCTGAAGCCTTATCCCCTTCCTCCACCAACAAGTCAATATCCCCAATGATTGGATATTCCTGGCTTCCGATAACTACCGCGCTTATCTTCTCACCGTTAGTAAGATGACGCTCCTCTATCATGACCTTCCCGCCCTCATCAGCCAGAACTCGTGGCGCTTCTTCTACATAGTAAGCCGGCTCAACTGAAAATGGGAACGCATTAGCAAGAATGCCATATTCAGATTCATAAAGCGTTTCTCCGCAGTGAATCTCTTTACACTCCGAAGTAGTCACTATATAGAGCATTTGCTCAGATGGCTCGGTTTCGTAGTAGGCAATTCGCTGCAGTTCCTTCTTCTTCATCCCGAGGAGGCGATTCAGCAGGCTAGAGACTCCCTTCAAGAACCAGAAATGAATCACTGGACTGGCGAGCGAGATATGCGCCATATTTACCCGTCGCACAGAGGAGTCGGTAACTAGTACGTGGCACTTCTCGCAGGTGATTCCCTCGTACTTCTTGCCCTTATACTTCCCACAGGCACATTCATAATCGCTCTCCGGGCCGAAGATCTCCTCTGCGTATAAGCCACCTCGTTCAGGTTTGTGAGTACGGTAGTTAATCGTCTCCGACTGGGTGATCTCACCATGCGACCAACCAATCACTACAGATGCAGGTGCAAGCTGGAGCTTTATCCGCTTAATATCATCACCAGAAATCAATGAATTCACCTCTCATAGTGTGCTCTCTAAAACGGGACAAATCATCCAACTTGTCATCAATAGTTTTCCGGCAGACCAAACAGCTAGTCCCTTGCATCCACTGTCCACAAGTCATGAGAATCAAGGGAGATCAATAACCTACTCTTTGGTCTTGTCTGAAGATGTCTGTTTCTTGTTCTGATAATCGGTCCTATAATACCCGTTCCCTTTATAAATGACACCAATGCGAGGTAGTAACTGTTTGGTTATCCGGCTGTTACAGTGAGGACATTCAACAAGACTACCGTTCCCATTTCGACGAAAGACCTTGAAAACCGTCCCACAGTCCTTGCATTCATAACGATAAATAGGCATACCTTCCCCACCTCCACCTGATTGGGGATCATTCCTTATTCAAACCCTTATGTATTTACATTAAATGTAGCTCTGTCAACTATTTTGACCTTCCAAAAAGAGTATAGCGCGAACAGACATTTTTTCAAGACCGAACCAAGCTCTCGCTAGAACTTGCGTAAGGGGCAACAGGAACACAGCAGTAATTACAGATCTCCCTCTCGGATGAAAATGGAAACACATTTAACTGTAGCGTCTCATCGTCATTCTCAAAGCGGTAATTCACCTGCATACTAGACCGTCTGACGGTTTCACTATGAGTAACAGTGATTCTGCTCGCAAATTCAATGATTTCTTCTGTTTCGGCCTGTGATTTCGTCGCCCAATTAGCACGCACAAGTGTCATCGAACCGCCATGAATAGGAAGGTATACCCGTAAATCATGCGGCAGGAAGAAGTTCTGCAGCATTCGTTTCTCTTCCTCATCCTTTGCTACAACAATCTTCACATCCGGAGGAACCTTGTAGTAAAGAGCAAAATCTAGCAGTTTCAAAGAGCTTATATTGAACCCTCTCTCTCCTAATAGATCTTCTAATCGCGTACCAAATTGACGAGAGGTCAGCTTACAACGTACTTCAGCTGGTAATCCATCACCGCTCAAAAGGCCAAGGCGAGCACCAATGTTGGCCAACTCAGCACTGTCATCCACGGTTAATCTACCCAGAACATTTCGATCGATCTTGCCCACACGCTCCGCCTTAGTTACGGGCAAGAGACGCGCCGAAAGTGGGCGCAAGATAAGACCGCTTATTCCCAAAGCTTGCTCAATTTGTAGCATTTCTCTCTCAAAAAGCCCATTCTTACCCATCAATTCCCCAGTGACAACAAAATCCGCCCCTATTCGTTCCATGTAGTGAATGGCATGCGATAGCATAATCGTGCGACAACTGAGACAAGCGCTCCTAAGCGAAAAACATCCTGCAGGGCCGATATTCGCTAATCGACGGTATTCCTTTTTCAGTGATTGCGTGCGGAAATACACTCCAGGCCACTCTTCTTTGACGATCTCACGAATTCTCTCATATCCCCCAAAATATGGACACCGAAAATAAAGAAGCGCTATCTCTTCTACATTTGGGAAATGCTCAACTAATCTAGCTGCTATACGGCTGGCAAGGCTCCCAGAAAACAACGACAAAGCTTTCATTTTTTTGCGCTGCAATTCCTCACCTATCGTTTTGGCTCAATCAGGCCATAGTTGCCATCACGCCTGTGATAAAGAATGCTCACCTTATCATCATCAGCATTGACAAACACCAGGAAATTCTTCTCGATCGCCTCCAGCTGCAAAACGGCTTCTTCAAGGCTCATGGGTTTGTGGAAATAGATATCAGTGCGGAGTATTTTCTTGTGATCAGGCTTTTCCGCCTCCTTGGACAAAGAAGGTTCACTGAACGGTTTACCTCTAAGCTGATCCTTGCGCTTGACAAGTTGCCGCTTCAAGTGATCTAGCGCTGCGTCAATCGAGGCATACATATCAGCGCTTTCCTCGTGAGCATTAATGAGTTTCTTATTGGTGAGATGGGCGTGAAAATCAGCAATTTGCCGCTCCTTTTCCACTGATAAGATAACATCAATACTTATGATACGGTCGTAAAACCGGCTCAACCCTTCTGTCTTGTGCCGGATATAGGACCGCAAGGAATCACTTAGCACCGCATGCCGCTCCGCAATCTTTATCTTCAATCTCCCCTCCCTTTCACCAATAGAATTCTAGCAGAAAAGAGCCCATTGATCAATGGGCAACGCAATTATATGTACATATAAACTATTTACGTTCGGACAGTTTCACCCACCAGGGAAGCTAGACGATCACAAAGCGCTTGCGTAACCAGATGAAGCTCATGTTCTCCAATATCCGGTCGATAGACAGCGAATTCCCGCATAACAAACGCCTTCAGATTGCCACGGTAGTAGATTCCATCCGATCGTCGTTCAGTTACGACAATTCCTGCATCGAGCAAGTCTCGGGGAGGGCTATCAACAATTACTGCTTCAGCGCAGTCAGTCCATGCAGCGATCTGCTTAACTGAGTAAGAGATAGGCGTATGACCAATAAGAAACGCGACAAGACGCCTCTCGAGAAGTGGTCGCTTTTCTAACCGCGAGACGATACGGCTGATATGTCTCCTCACCGCCCGAGGAAGCTGATCGTGACTAGGCGGTGAGTCAATATCAATGATCGGTCTACCATCTTGAACAAACTCCTTCTCGCTCCAAGAATCAAGGGCTCCGCTCAATACTTGGCGATCAATGGGTTTGATTGACAGTCTTTCCTCTCCGTGATCTTTGATATTCCCCTCTGCGGCGTGAACGATTGCTTCAGAAACGTTCTGTACAGATGGCGCTACAGCTTCCACCTTGATATAGCCAAGGGTACGTGCTATGTCCTCTAATTCGCCGATCTTCTTGTCTCTCTCTGTCAACAATGCCTCCAACTGCCCTACGCGCTCCTGCAGTCTAGCAAGCCGTGACTTCTTTCCCTGCCCATCCTTTGCCCGTTCAATCGCCTCGATAATCGATTGGCTCACCTGCTTTAACTCCGGTGTAACCACCACCTGCAGGGATGGCGTAAATCCAGCGTGAAAGGTTTCTCTTTCTCGTACATATACAGGAACTACCTTATCCCCATTTACGTATACACACTCGCCTGTATTGAGCGCGGAAACAACCTCCTTTACTTCGCTCTTTCGCCAAGGAAGAAGCTCACCATACACACGCATGTCCGCTTCGTGTACAACCCGATGAAGAAACAGCATACCTGCCTGACTAAGCACATCCTTATCCACCTTGGCGCTACGCTGGGAAACGATAATTGCCCCTAGTCCGCGCTTGCGACCGCGAAGAGCAATTCGAGCGATCAACTCTTTCAACTCCGATCTCACTCCTTGGGGGATAAACTCATGCGCCTCCTCAATACCGATAATGTAGGGACGGCGAAGACGACCGGCCAACGTCCAGAGAGAAGATAGATACTCTTTCAGGAACAGGCTGCGCTCCTCAGAAAGAAACGTACTTAGGTCAAGCACAACGGGGACATTCTTCTCCAGGCTAATCCGCGCTATCTCCTCAGCACAATCAGTATCAACCTCTATCTCAACCCCTTCCCCTCGTCCAACGACAAGAACCTCATAATTCTCCTTCAAACCGAAGTACTCGCCGTCAATGTCGATAATGGAGAGCGGATAATTGTTCCTCAGGAGTTCCTCAAAGATAACGCCCGCGGTATTCGATTTTCCCGAACCGCGTATGCCAAGAATGGCAACACATTGCCCGATAATATCCTCCAGACCGAGCGTCAAATCCTGACTGATGTTAAGTGAAGCTGTCATGATGCAAGCTTAAGTCTCACTGCAATCCCTCCTCACCAATTCCACATCCGTCATAAGTCTACCGCAAAGCCATCCTATCCTCTACGGCAAGCGTCCTACTAACCCTCAATGCGTGAGTATAGTTCCTATGAGTCCAACGTCGAAAAACGGTGAGTGGTAAGTGGTAGGTGGTAGGTGGTGAGTGAAAACCCAGTCGGGAGTCGGCAGTCAGCAGCCAAAACCAGTTGAGTAGTTGACTAGTTAAGTGGGAGAACGGGAAAGGCAAAGGCAAGTTAAATAGTTGATTGGTTAAATGGGGGGAAAACAAGTCCAACGTCCAATGTCCAACGTCGAAAGACGGTAATGGGTGACGGGTGAAAAGACAGTCGGGAGTCGAAAAACGGTGAAGAGTGACGTGTAGTGGGTAACGTGGAGGCACCATCACATTGGATTCCGGGCCCTGCTCTGGACCCCGATCCGGGATCCGCCGGAATGACGACGCATACCGTCATGCCGGACTTGATCCGGCATCCAGATGTCGACGAACAGTGATGAGTAATGGGTGATCCGTGATGCATGAAAGACAAGGAACTGATTACTGAGGACTGAAAGCTGATAACTTCTTTTTCTGATAACTGAAAACTAATAACTTTCTTTTCCGGTTTCCCCTGCGCCCTCTGCGGTTAAATGTCTTTGTTTGTAGTGGAGTAAGATGTCTTTGCCTCTAACCCATCATTTTGCTCTTCTCTGCGGTTAATTGATTGTTCGAGCGGCTTTCCATGCCTCGATATCTTCAAACCTCTTAATTGCTGTAACCTCTCCTGTGTTCACCTGCTTTCAGGCTTTGGACGTTGGACTTTGGACTGGCTTTGTGTCGTCGCGGTAGGGACACCCATTGCTGGGCGCCCCCCGCACAGATCCGGACGTGAGGAATTACGCTCATCCGGCTCCTACCTCGGGTTTGTAACGCGAAGACGTTGATTAGGATAGGGGTGTAGTATCCGCGGCCGCGGTAGCCATGTGTCTAGAAGCTTTTGCAACCGTGCCCAGGTCAATCTTCGACCTTTCTGACTTCGTCGCCGGAGAGCGTGCAGCCATGCCCGACCTACCTGCTTATGAAACTGTCCTAAGGCATAGATGTTGCCCGGCACTGCATGGTAATTAAAGTACCCACGTACGACACTACAAACCCATCTACCCTGTTGGGATACTGGGTCGTGCCGTCTGTGCTCCAGCTCCTCTTTGACCTGTTTAACCTTCATCCGCAGTCGCTTGGCGATTGACTTCCTCCATACGATAAAATCCTTGTCTTTGCGACGGCGCGCACAGATATGAGTAAACCCAAGAAACTCAAAGGTCTCCGGCTTTCCCTCGCCCCGCTTTGCTCGGTTATCCATGGCAAAACGGCCAAACTCTAGTAAACGAGTCTTCTGTGCGTTTAGCTTAAGTCCAAAGCTCTGCATCTGTTTTCCCAATACATGGTGAAACGCTTCTGCATCACCGTGGTACTCAAACCCCATCACCCAGTCATCGGCATATCGCACGATGTATACCTCGCCTTGGGCGTGACTCTTCCGCCACGCCTCTACCCATAGATCAAGCA
>JAUWPW010000028.1 GCA_030611415.1 Candidatus Bipolaricaulota bacterium | reverse complement strand
TCCAGTATCGGTAGACGAGACGGCCCTACGGATTCCCCGATCAGCTTCAACGCTTCCTTGGTGCCTCCGGGATCGGAGCTAACAGCTTCGATCAGTGGCAGTATCTTCAACTGTATTGCCCTTGCCTTATCTATATCCCCCCGCTGGAAATGATCATAGATTGCAACAACTTCCTCAGGAATAACGTTTCCGATAGTACACACCGTACCATCTGCTCCCAAAACCAGTGCAGAGAGAAGTTTGTTTGCCCATCCGATCAGGATGGATATTTGGTCACCAGCCAAGCGGATTATTTCCGTAATATGGTCGATACCTGCAGAAGAATCCTTGATCCCAGCGATTGCCCCTTGTTCGGCTAACCTTGCAACGATCTTGGGCGCTATATTGACTCCAGCGTGTTGCTCAGGCCAGCAATATACCATTAGGGGGATGGAGATGCTCTCAGAGATTCTCTTGTAGTGCTCGTACAAACCTTCTTGGGTGGGTTTAGGGTAGAAAGGGAGGGCAACAGTTGCCGCATCAGCTCCGGCCTTCTCTGCATATTGTGATAGCTCAATAGCGGTAGCGGTACTGTTGTCACCTGTGCCTGCCAGTAGTGGCACCTTTCCATCAACTGCCTCTACACCAGCCGATATCAATTCCTTTCTTTCTTGTATTGAGAGTAAGGTATATTCTCCCGTGCTTCCGGCGATGAATATGCCGCTAACGCCTTTGCCGATGAGATGCCGGATAAATTCCTTCGTCCTTTTAAGGTCAAGTTTCCTGTTTGAATCAAATGCGGTCACAACCGGTGGAATAACGCCTTGAAACTTGCTCATGTAGCCATACCCCCTTTTCTGATTCATATTACCTTCGACGCAACTACTCATGTTCGAAGCGTATTACCAAACACTATCCCCCCAAATAAGCTTTTCTGATCTGTTCATTGCTCAGGATCTGATCAGCTGCACCATCGAATTCGTTTTGGCCCGTCGCTAATACGTAACCTTTGTCAGATATACTTAGGGATCGTTGCGCATCTTGTTCCACAATAATGATTGTTGTTCCTCGTGATTCGTGCATGCCTTTGATCTGGTGGAATACCGCATCCGCGGCGCTTGGGGCAAGCCCAGCTGAGGGTTCATCAAGCAATATGAGGCGGGGCTCTGTCATGAGGGCTCTGCCCATAGCTAGCATTTGTCGCTGCCCGCCACTGAGCGTGTGACCCCTTTTGTTCCTCTTCTCCCTTAGTACTGGAAACATGCTGTATGCGTTCTCTATTTGCTCTCTAACGTGTTTGCTGTCGATGTAGTATCCCCCCATTTCTAGATTCTCTTGTATTGTGAGAGATGGGAAAATACCCTCTAGTTGCGGAACGTAGGCCATGCCCCGTTTTACTTTCTTGTCTGGAGCCAGTCCAGAGACATCTTCTTCTTGGAGGATGATGGTGCCACTTGAGGGTATCAGGTATCCCATTATAGTCTTGAGCAACGTAGATTTGCCGGCTCCATTTGGCCCAATGATGGTAATCGTTTCATGTACATCAGCGTACATAGAAACACCATGCAGGACCTCCGTGTCACCATAGCCGGAAAACACACCATTAACTTCCAGCAAGGGCATCCTAAGTACCACCCAAATAGGCTTTTAAGACCTGCTCATTCTGTTGGATCTCTTCCGGTGTTCCCTCGGCTAGGAGCTTTCCGAAGTTCAATACGAAAACCTTCTCGCACAGATTGGCAATGACCTTCATGTTATGCTCGACGATTAGGAAAGTTCTTTTCAGCTCCTTCTGAAGACTTTTTATCACCTCAAGCAACTCGTTAGCCAAGGTAGGGTTTACCCCTGCGGTAGGTTCATCGAGCAAGATAAGGTCCGGATTCCGCATGAGCATTCTCCCTAGTGAGAGGAGTTTCTTCTGTCCACCAGAGAGATTGCCGGCAAATTCATTTCTCAAATGAGCAAGCTCCAACATTGTGAGAAGCTCCATCGCTGTATCGAGGTTTTCTCTTTCCAGCTTGTTGACCGAATGACGTTTGAATAGAGCACTAACGGGATTCTCCCCTCTCTGTGCATTTGCAGCAAGCAACATGTTCTCGAGTATAGTAAGCTTCTCAGGCGCCTTAGCAATTTGAAAGGTGCGGCACAGTCCCCTTCTGGCAATGGCATCGGGAGTTAAGCTGTCTATTCTTTTGCCTTTGAAACGGATCTCTCCTCCATCCTTGGCATAAAATCCGGATACTACATTGAATAAGGTCGTTTTGCCAGAACCATTGGGCCCGATTAGCCCAGTGATTAACCCGCGTTCAACCGTTAGTGAGACACCGTCTAAAGCCCGAAGGTTGCCGAAATTCTTACGTAATTCTTTGATAGCTAGCATACTTCAGTCCACCTCACCATCATCGTTCTTGAACCGATAGATCTTTTTCCGCTCTTTGACCAGACCATCAGGCCGGAAGACAAGAAATGCGACGATCAACATACCGATGATAACCATCCTCAATGCCGCCATGAAACCAGGAGTGAAGGGGAGATAAGCACCGATGAACCGAGTCGACACATTGAATAGCTGAATAGTCACCGCTCCCACGATGGCTCCCAGGTGGTTTCCTCTTCCTCCCACTATGATCATCGCCCACATGAGGAACGTCTCGATCGGTCTAAAGTTCTCCGGGGAAATGTAGGTTATATAATGGGCGAATAAAGCTCCACCTAAGCCTGCGACCATTCCTGCTACAATCATCGCTTCGATCTTTAGTTTCCTAGTGTTCTTTCCCAAGCTCAAACTGAGCTCCTCCTCATCTCTGATGGCCTTAAGATCCCTTCCAAACGGTGAATTACTGAGTAACGATAGAATAATGTACGCTATTGCCAAACAGACGAGAACAAGTATTAGGTAGAAAAGGGGGTACGTATCCATGGAGAAAAGAGCCCTAAAGGGCTGGGGAATTCTCATCACGCCAAAGGCACCTTCCGTCAACCATCCTTCATTTAGGGCAATTAGCCTTATCACCTCTCCACCGGCAAGGGTTGCGATTGCCCAGTAATCGGACTTTAGGGACTTTGTCGGAATACTGATCAGATAACCGAACAACCCGCTTAGAAGCATTCCGCCTAGGAATCCAAGTATCACGGGTGCTCCCGCCTTACATACCAAGAGGCTTGACGTGTACGCGCCGATAGCAAAGAAGGCAACTTGACCAAAATTGATCAGGCCCGTAAAGCCAACTTGAAAATTCAGGCTGAGGCTGAGGAATCCATAGATACCGATCATTGTCAGAAGATATATGAGGAAGTTAATCGTGGTCATCCTACTTCCTTCCCAAGATCCCGGTCGGCCTTAGCAGTAAAACGATGACCAAGATCACAAAGCTAATCGCTGGCTTATAACCTGTCTTGATCTGGATCGAACCAAGTTCAAACAACCCACCGAAGCTTAGAATATGCCCAAAGTCAAGTGCTAGGATGACGTTTTCAGCTAGGGCTAGTACAAGAGCACCCAACATGGCTCCGTACGGATTTCCAATCCCTCCTAGTATCGCGGCACAAAAGATTGGTATCAGAATATCAAAACCCAATCTGGGATAAAGAAGATGTTCCATTGCGATCATCGTTCCTCCAACAACCCCAAAAGCGGTTGCCAGAAACCACATCCATTGAATCATTTTTTCGGAGTCAATCGCACAAGCACTGGCTAACACTCGATTGTCGGAAATCGCTCTGAGCGCTTTCCCGAACTTGGTTCGTTGTAGTAGCAGATGAAACCCGATCATGGCTACCAGACTTGTAATAAGGATGCCAATTTGAACAGGAGTTATTCTTGCTCCGAGTATTCTAAGGGGCCTCTGGATGGGTATTGCATACGTCCTTGACTCACTGGTCCATATCATCCGCACGATATTCCTCAGAGCAATTGCGATACCTAACGACGTTATCATTGCTGTTACGCTCTTAGTCCCTTTTTTCCGAAAGCCCTTGAAGATTGCTTTGTCTATGGCGACAGCAATCAATCCGGCAGCAACAGCAGCCAAAAAGACTGAAAGGAACAGGTTTAGTCCCGCTCCACAATTAAATGTGTACACCAAGAAAGCGCCGAGGATGGCATAATCAGCGTGAGCGAAATTCGTAAATTTAAGGATGTCAAAGACCATTGTAAGTCCAACGGCTAATAGACCTAACTCGGCTGCTCTAACAAGAGCATTAGCAAGAATCTGAGCAATATCCATGCGTAGTCACTTCTTTCTGATTGTTTGGCATTTCAATCGGTACATTTCCTACAGACTAGCATTTGTTAGGGATCATCTGATAGAAGTTTGCCCTCCAGCCAACACACTAATGGTGGTTACCTACCATTCTAGCTGGAGGGCACGTAGATGACAAAGTCAGTCTCTTTCGCTATTTGGCTTATGAGTTACTAACACTAACCCTCTCTCTCTCAACTCTGCGGCTTCATCACTCTGGATAGGGGACTACCTCGCCATTTATGAGGATAACCTTCGAGTACTGTCCGAATCCCTGCATGCCGTCTTCGTCAAACCGTTTATCTCCGCCAGTGGATTGACCTCTGTACCACTGGCTGATTTTAGGCAATGCATCTCGGATAGCAGTGGAATCTGCGGAGTTAGCGAAGTTGATAGCCATCGCGATCATAATGAGGGCATCGTAGTTCATCGCTGAGTATGCGGTTATTGGGTCTCGGCCCTTCTTCTCCCTGAAGGCTTTCATAAAGAGAGATTCGGGTGCCAGTGGATTGAGTCCCTTTATACCCTCAACAACTTCCGGGATTTCTTCCAGCGCTTTAGCAAAGCTCGATGCCATCTCAGGACAATACCACGGCACCTCATCCACGTTGAGCAATCCCATCTCGTAGGCCTGTTTAGCGGCTATGAAGCCCTCATTAGCGTAGAATGTGGCAATGACCGCTTCCGGATCTTTCGCGAATAGTCTGGTCAACTCCGCCTTGTAGTCTACCTTATTGAGCTCATAGTCGACAACCGTGACGACCTCTGCCCCCAAAGCATCGAGGTTCTTGATGGTCTCTTGCTTTAGGGCTTGACCAAATGCGTTGTTCATGAACATCAAGGCGAATCTCTTCAAGCCCGAATCTTTAAAGGCGAATTCGCCGATTACCTTCCCTTTGTAGTTATCCAACACGTTAACCAGGAAAATATAATCGCCAACATCACGGAACAGTGGGGAAGTTGGTGGTTGGCTAACAACCAGAATCCCCCTCTCCTGACAGTACACAGCGATTGGCAACATCACGCCACTTGAGAACCCACCTGTGATGACTGGCACCCTGTCAAGCTCTACCAGTTTGCGCGCGGCATCCATTCCTGCTGTGGGGCGAGTTTCAGTGTCTTCGATGATCAATTCTAGACGTCTTCCCAAGACGCCACCTGCTGCGTTAATTTGCTCCTGGGCGATTAAGAACCCTTCCTGTAAGTCTTCGGCCATAACAGCTTGAGTTCCTGTCAGCGGAAGCAGGACCCCAATCTTAACGGGACCTTGCTCAGCGGCTAGCGAACTCATGCCAATTAGTGAACCCAATATAACGGTAAGGAACATCACAAATAGACACTTCTTCATTTCTTTCCTCCTTGTTCTAAAAAAGTTCCAGGCGTTTCCCTTCCCAACTATGCGATGCTTCCTTGTTTTTCTTACCTCACCACCTCCTTTCCCTACCTCTTATCCTTTACACGCCGATTTCTCGCTTTTCTTGTTAGAAAGAACCGATTCCACTATAGCACTATCTTAAATGTTCGTCAAGTTTTCCGATGACCTCGCTGTTGAATGACCTGCAACAATAGCCTACACTAACAGCTGCGCCATACAAAGTTCGGCTTAGTATTTACAACATAGGAGATCAGGGATGCTTTAGAAAGAAGCGATTAGGAAAGTGGAGATTCACCAAAGGTCGGTTTATTAGGACATCAGAGCGTGATAAATTTCAAGAACTACAAGGCTTTGAGCTTCGATTGCTACGGAACACTCATCGATTGGGAGAGCGGCATCTTGGGAGCACTGAGACCTGTCCTTTTGACACACGCTATCCATTTAAGTGACGATGAAATACTTGAACTCTACTCTGGAATGGAAACGGAAGCGGAAGAAGGCGAATATGTTGAGTATAGAGAGGTACTTAATCAAGTGGTGCGCAAAATAGGAGAAAGATTGGGTTTTGTGCCTACCCCAGGCGAACTAGATTGTCTTGCCAAGTCACTCAAGGGATGGAAACCTTTTCCTGATACGGTTAGGGCACTGCAGACCCTGAAGCAAAGTCTTAGACTTGCCGTTATTTCTAATATAGATGACGATCTCTTTGCGCTATCCGCAAAGTACCTGAAAGTAGAATTTGACAGGGTAATAACGGCGGAGCAGGCGAAAGCCTACAAACCTTCGTTACATATCTTCAAATTAGCTGTTGCAAGAATTGGTGTTGCCCCTGAAAGGATCCTGCACGTCGCACAAAGCACTTACCACGATATACGTCCGGCGAAGACCATGGGGTTATCAACGGTGTGGCTTAATAGGAGGACAGGCAAGAAAGGTTTTGGAGCAACACCGTCAGCAAGCGCTCGTCCTGACTTAGAACTGCCGGATTTGAAAACCTTGGTTTCCATTATGGGCGTAGGCCAATAGCAGCTCTTCCTGGCCTGTCTGCCTCATTACGATCTTTACTGACTTTACGAGAGCTAACGAACGGAAGGTCAACCCCACTTTTGCATGGCAGCCCCCTGATCGGCTGGCAGCGCCGTCTGTGCGTAGAGCGCCAGAAACCCTGTCTTTGTCTTAGGGTCTGGAGGTTGCCAGTCTGCGAGTCGTCTCCCAATCTCCTCTTCCGAAAGCCGTACATGCAATCTGCGAGCAGGGATATCGATTTCAATCGTATCTCCGTCTTCGATTATTGCAAGGACCCCACCTTCCATAGCCTCCGGAGAAATATGGCCGATAATTGGTCCGTGGTTGAAGCCGGAGAAGCGACCGTCCGTGATCAAGGCCACCGACCCCTCAAGACCAACCCCGCACAAGGCATCTGTAGATAGCATCACCTCCTTCATTCCGGGGGCGCCTTTCACCCCTTCGTACCGCACGACAATGACATCCCCTTCTTGGATTCTCCCCCCCACGATCGCTTCCCATGCTTCCTGGTCGTTGTCGAAGGTTTTGGCCGGCCCAGTGTGTACCAGCATTGCTGGTTTGATCGCTGACGTGCGAACAATGGCGCCGCAAGGGGCGATGTTGCCCTTAAGAACTGCAAGCCCTCCTTCTTTCTTCACCGGGGTATCCAGAGTGGCGATTGCTTCACCGTGACTGCCGCTTGTGTTCTGCAAGAGCTGAGCAAGGGTTGACCCAGTGGCAGTTAGGACACGGGAGTCAAGTAGAGGCTCGAGTTCCTTCAACAACGCCGGGACCCCACCAGCCTCGTAGAAGTCGATGACCGTATGGGGGCCGTTGGGGATAACTGATGCAAGAAGAGGGGTGTTCCTGCTAATCTCATCGAATCGCTCGAGTTTGATCTCGATCCCAAGCTCCCTTCCCAGGCTCATGATGTGAAGCGGGGCGTTTGTTGACCCACCGATGGCCGCGTTTACTACAATGGCATTTGTGAGAGCCTTCTCTGTAATAATCTCAGCCGGCCGGATGCCTTGATTTACCAGCTTGACAATCTGTTGACCGGTGGCCCGAGCAGCCCTTTGCTTATCGGCGAAGACCGCGGGAATGGTTGCTGAGCCGAAGAGTGTCATGCCCATGGCCTCAGTCAAGATCTGCATAGTATTGGCGGTCCCCATAACTGGACAGGCCCCTGCGCCAGGGCAGGAACAGTTTTCCATCTTACTCAAGTCCTCCTCAGAGATGTTATGGATGGGGAGCGCGCCGAAGACAGCCTCGTTAACGTCGGGGGAGACCACGGTGCGCTTGCTGTATTGACCGGCAAGCATAGGGCCGCCGGTGACCATGATCGAAGGAAGGTTTACCCTTGCCGCTCCCATCAGCTCACCGGGAATAATGTTGTCGCAGGAGGCAAGCAGGACGAGCCCATCAAAGAGGTGAACCTTGGACATGATCTCAATTGAAGCAGCTAGAGCATCACGAATGGCCAGCTCATACTTCAAGTTCTCAGTCCCTATGGGAATGTTACCGCAGGTAGCGAACACACCAAACTCGAACGGCACCCCACCAGCCTGCCAGATCCCTGCTTTTACGCACTCAGCTAGCCTTCTTAGATGCATGTGGGCTGGTGATGCCTCTGTCCACGCGTTTGCTATTCCGATATGAGGCTTGCCAAAATCTCCCTCCATGTAGCCAGCTCCCTTATAGATTTGCCGCCTATGAGCAGCCTCTGGACCGGTGAATAATCCGTTTTTCTGTTTCAACTTGACCCTCCTGTCACATTGCCTGCTCATCTGTATCCGAACTCTTAGGATTCGAATAGAAGTGCGCGTGGCTCTTGATCGTTACCTTGCCGTCGGGTCCAACGATCAGGTAGTCTCCCTCGTCTATCGAATCGAAATCCTCCCGCGATAGAACAATAACTGGCACGGTCTTATGGTACAATTCATCCGCAACGATGGCACCCAGTGCCAGGACGGGATCCACTTTGGTGTTAATGATGGCAGCTGGGGCTGTTCCCGCTTTGATACTCTCCATTAGGACAGCACTGCTAGTACTTGATCCTTTCCCTCGGGGAAAGACGAAGATCTTTCCGGTAATGATCGTCCCAGATCTGTCGTGTCGGCGATCGATAACCTCACCGGTGCGAGGGTTTATGCCACCCCAAAAACTGATGGGCTGCGTGGATACAGTCGCCCTCCCTTTTGCAGAACCGGGCACTATAGGCTTGCCTATCAGGATTCTTTCCATGCTGTCTCCCCCCAACACACAGCTCCTTCGATGGCTGATCGTATACAGTCTCTCATGCTGCCAAAGGCGACCTGAACATTGAGCTCGCCAGGGGCGTAATATGCACACTTCCCCGAATTGGTCATTATCACCTTGGCGTCCGGAGAGATTATCGGCGAATGAAACACACAGGTGTCAAGGATGATTTCCACGCTAAAACTCAGCAACGTATCTATGAAGTTGCCCCTTTGTAACAAGGCATAAGAGGTCTGGCTGGTGAGAACAAGTACCCTAACGCCAGGATGTGGCAAGCGACCTTGTTCTTCTATTATTTGCGCAAGCTGCTGGAACTCTGCATAGGAGAAATGAGGACAGCCTAGTACTACCGCATCGAGTTCCGCTCCCTCCTCTGCCGTAGATAGATCTAACCAAGCCCTTCTTAAATCAGAGAAACATACATTAATAACCGGTTCCGGAACCTCTCCCTGGAAAGCCTCTTTTAAGGTGTTGGCTTCAGGGGTCACTCCAATAGCATGGAACAGGGCTACAGCACCGGAGGATGCTGCAGCAGCACCGAGCGCCTTGAGTTGATCGTTTGTTGCGCTTGTGGGGAGTCCTTCTATTACGGGAATCCCTTCCTGAAAGAGTCCTCCTATGAAGTGACCCAGTGCAACGTACAACGTATCATCCCTCAACAGCTGCGGCTGAATATCAACCAGGCGAAGGAGGGACTGTCCCTTGCGATTTTCCTTCAGATGGAGACCAGATTTTGGTACCCTGCCGGTTATAGCGGCACAAATGTCCATGTAGTCTCCGTAGCGGTTTGTTCGTGCCCCAAGGACAGAATTTGCGTAGACAATGGCATTCGATTCACCCCAAGCGATCTGCTGACCGAACCTGGGCGTGAGATAGCCTTGGTAAGGCGCACACGTCCACGTTGGGATACAGCCCATATCTGTATAAGCTCTAGCGATTCTGATAGCCTTGTTTGCAAATTCTTCAGGGATCCCAAGCCGTCCCCAATTCTGAAGATCAAGAGGAATCATGTTTAGAGTCGTCGGAATGGATACCCTAGCCCCAAGCGCCACGAGATTTTCAGCAAATTCTAAACCGGAGTCGCACATCAGGGCGCAACCATCAATATGAGCCTGAGTTACATCCATTAGCTCAGGAGCTTCATATACTTCAGCCATTCTCACCAAGATTGACATTGCGAGTCTAGCCGCATCACCACATTGGCCCCCCAACATTTGCTCATCCTTCTTGCTTAGAAACACAGACATATCAAGTGATTATGTCACATTCGATCGGCCCGGTCCATCTCAAATCGGGAAGACAGCGATCGCCTAGCTTTTCCTTTACAATGATCTCACCCTCTATTACAGTAAGCGAATAGACTATTTGGCCTGGATATGTCACATAGGAGAAGCCATGAAAATACATATCTTATCGCGTGATGATGTGCGCCACGCGCTTCCGATGCGCCAGGCGATTGAGGCCGTGAAAAATGCCTTCATTCAGTTGTCCACTGGGCAGGCCGATATGCCGCTGAGAACAGCACTCCGGGTGCCTCGCCACAGAGGCGTTGTCCTGTTTATGCCAGCCTATCTGGCTGCAGAAGATCAAATGGCTGTGAAAATAGCATCTGTGTTTGAAGAGAATTCGGCCAAGGGCTTGCCGTTGATTCACTCGCTGGTAGTAGTGATGGATACCTCGACAGGAGAGCCGATTGCCGTGATGGACGGCACGTACCTCACTGCTCTGCGTACAGGGGCGGCTTCGGGCGTTGCTACAGACCTGCTGGCTCGTAAGGATGCGCAAACAGTGGCCATCTTGGGGGCGGGCGCCCAGGGACGCGCCCAGCTTGAGGCGGTTTGTGCTGTGCGCTCAATTCAGAAGGCCCTGGTGTACGATACAGTGCTAGATAGAGCGACCAGCTTTGCAAGCGAGATGAGCCGGCGGTTGTCGCTGGCGGTAGAAGCCGCTGACACACCTGCTAAGGCTCTGCATCGGGCTGATGTCATCAGTACAGCTACTTCCTCCAGCAGCCCTATCTTTGATGATGCCGATATTGGACTTGGTGTACACATCAATGCTGTAGGAGCCTTCACCCCTCAGATGCAGGAGATTCCGTCGGATACGGTTTTGCGGGCCAGAGTGGTGGTCGATCATAGGGAAACAAGTCTGGCTGAGGCCGGAGATCTTCTGATCCCGATTCACCAAGGACTAATGTCCGAGGCGCACATCTACGGAGAGTTGGGAGAGATAGCCGCTGGACTCAAACCGGCCCGAACCTCCCCAAGGGACATTACGCTCTTTGAGTCAGTAGGTGTAGCGGTACAAGATGTGGCTGTTGCATGCATGGCGCTGGAGGTAGCAAGACAGCAGGGATTGGGAACCGAAGCAGTGCTCTGAGCAGGAGTGAGGAAATCTGTGCTAGTCCTGCAGTGCTAGCTCATTATGAATTGCTGTGCTTATGTTGACATGTAGATAGTTATTCCGACTTGAGAAGCTTGAGAATCTTGGGAAGGGCACGACGTGCTGCCTGCTCTCCAGCCTTGATTCCACTCCCTGCATTGCTGTAGCAAGGCGGGTTGGGGGAGAAATCCGGTCGTATGAGAACATCCGGTGGATCAACTTGTAAGGAGAGGTCACTAACGCGCTTTTGAAAGATGGTCGACATTTGGAACAAAACGCCAAATACACTGGGAGAAAAGCGTGAAGAGCTGTTCCCTTTTGAAGGAGGAGAGCCCATTCCCTTGACGATTCCCAAGATCCGCTCGTGGTAATCGGGGATTGGAATCCCGGAGACGTGTGCTTCTTGCGGTGGAACGAGGACATCAACAGCGACTACTATATCCGCACCAAGCTGTCGTGCGGTGTTCACTGGAAGGGGATTTGATACTCCACCGTCAATCAACAGGTGTCCATCGATCCAGACAGGCGTGAACAAGCCAGGTACAGAGAGACTTGCTCGGATTGCTTTGGCAACTTCTCCTTTTGTTATTGTGTAAGGGAGCCCAGTCTCAAGGTCTGTCGCCACTGCACCGTATCTGATGAGAAGGTCTTCGATCTTGATTTCCCCAATAAGGCGATGAACTGTGTTCAGTATGCTACTTCCAGAACTCCACCCGGACCATGGAACAGTTGGGAGAAGGGTTCTTGCGACTCTTGCGAAACTTATGGATTGCCACGTATCCACTAGATCGCTGGTGCTCATGCCAGCAGCATATAGGCCGCCGATTTGTGCCCCCATGCTCGTTCCTGCGATAACATCTGGCTTAATGTCATTCTCTTCGAGGACCTTCAGAACCCCTACATGGGCAGACCCACGTGCTCCTCCACTTCCCAGAGCAAGGCCAATTCTTGTTTTCTCCATGATCGATCACCGTATTATGCTAGCATGTTCAGAGTAGTTAAGCAATATAACTCAGATGCTGATTGCACTAACTGGGCATTGATCAATTGCATCCTGGATGCAGTCGGAGTCGAGGTTAGCATCGGCCTTAACCTGTGCTATGTCGTCTTCATCCATTTCGAATACCTCAGGGCAGGTTTGGCTGCACAAACCGCAGCTAATACAAAGATCCTTATCTACTTTTGGCGTTGCCATAACGCTTCCTCCTTTCTGTTCGAAGTGTATTTTTACGAAGTATAGCAGATGGGGCCCAGAGCGCCAACCCCATACTTGAGATATAATGCAAGATACAAAACAATAAAAAGTGACGAAGTGTTTATTGGCTAGTCCGGTGAAATTTGGTAAAGTGAAAGATCACCTGGAGGTGAAAAAAGTGAGAAGAATGCTTTTCGTTGTTATTTGTCTGTTGTTGGCGGTTGCGCCAGCTGTTGTGTCCCAGGAATCGGGAATGGATCTGGCGGGCGTGGAAGCGATTTTCCAAGAGGATGACATAGTAGTTGAATATGGCGATGAAGGACAAGCACGGCTAGTAGCAGCTATTGAGGCGCTCAAGAACATCCTTGGAGTTCCGGAGAATCTGAACGAAGGGGAAGAAGACGCGGTCATGGCTTGTGTTATTGGTCAGGAGCACAAGGATCTGGTGAACAAGCTTTCCCAGTGTTACTACACGCTAGCTAACGCGTTTATGGTTGGAGACCCGGACGAAGAAATAACCTATGTAAAAGGAAAACACTGGGGGTTGAAGAGTCTGCGAATGAATCCCGAATTTGTCGCCCTTGAGAAGGAAGAGGGTTTTGTTGAAGCAGTGCAAGCGGAGACAGACATAGCTGCCCTATACTGGACGTATGGCAGTTGGGCGCGTAAGGATGAATTTGACAAACTGGGGGCAATTTTCCGTAATGATCCACCCAAACTCCTTGTGTTAGCCGAGCAAGCATTGAGTATTGACGGAACATATCTTTGTTACGGGCCCTATCGTTCGCTTGGTGCCTTCTGGGGTGGATTGCCACGTCTTCCGTTTGGTACGTTCCGCAAGAATCTAGCGCTCGCTCGCGACTACCTGTGCAAGGCCGTAGACGAGTCAGTCATCTGTAGTAGCTGTAGTGATTGCCCACTTGATCAAGTCTGTAATGAGTATTTTGAGAATCGAACATTCTTTGTCGAGTTTTACCTGATGGAGGAGCAGCTATGGGAAGATGCGGCGCGGATTCTGCAGAGCGTGCTGGATGAACCGATAGGCGATAAGTATCCACTCTATAACAGCTTGTCTCATGAAAACGCTCGCGAATTGCTGAAGCAAGTAAGCGAGCACTTATAGCCTACAAAATAGGCCATACATAGCTCAGAGTCGAGGGCCAGAGTCAGGATCAAGGATTGAAGAATTGTTGATTGGTTAGAATCAGTTGCTATAATCATATCTGTTAGCAGTCTGGGGGTGTAGCTCTAACGGGAGAGCGCCTGCCTTGCACGCAGGAGGTTGGCGGTTCGAATCCGCTTGCCTCCACCAGAACAATGCTGAAAGACCCTGCTTAATTGAGTCTTCGCTGCTTCTCCCCAACAGACCCGAAGGTTCATGAATGGAAAACTGGCTCGGTCCAGTAGGCTCCCCATATTGGACAACTTTGGAACTATTGAGTGGCCTAACGAGAGCGATCTCGAAGAGCTTGTTGTAGGAAGCAGGGTATAACAGTAGGTACCGTATGGTCCCTGAGAGTGGTGGAACCTTTTGAACCTGGTACAACCTCTTTATTCCATTTGAGCTTATTGCTACCTGAAAGGTCAGGTTACGTGCGCTCTCCGTGTTCCGCATCAGAAGAAGCCGGGGGTTGCGATAGCCAACCCAGTCACTGACTAATTTGCCAAAAAGCAGCTCACAGGATACCTAACACCCTTTTCGTAATCGTCTATAGAGCACCCAAGAACACCGCCAGGAAGATGACCCCTATTAGTGCTAGTGCGATCAGGAGGTACACCAGCCAAGGATGGCCATAATCACTGGATTGATGTTTATGCATAGGTGATAACTATACTCGTCTTTATTGTGGTGAGGAGGAGAAAGAGAGGATGAGATCTTAATGAATACACTCGCCATTCTGCTTGTCCTAGGAGCCTCTATTTGCTGGGCTTTGGCTATGATCCTAGCTAAGATCGGACTAAAATGGATGGGTCTGGTTTCCTTCGCTGCCATTCGTCCGTTATTCGCGCTGTTGTTCATCGTCCCTTACGGGCTGTTGACCTCGGGCTTCCATCATACTGGATTTGGCATTGTGGGCATTGCAGTCCTAGCTGGCTTCCTTGATGCGTTCGTTGGCAGCCTGCTCTTTTTGGTTGCCATTAAGAGAAGCCCCGCACACAAAGCGAGCGCGTTATCACTCACCGCCCCATTCTGGGGAGTTGTTGCCGCTGTTCTCTTTCTTGGGGAAAGACCACAATTGGTTGTCTATGTTGCAGCTGTTCTGATTATTTCGGGTGCTTATTTCCTGGCTGGCGGCCGAGACGCGGCTACCTCAAACGATTCAACGTTGTCGGGCATCCCGCTTGCCCTTGCAGCTGGAATCTTGTGGGGGGTGACAATCGTTCCGGCGAAATACTGCCTTAGCCATGGAATGACTCCCATCACCTACACACTGATCGGGGTCGCCACCGCCGGGGTTAGCTGGGGTCTCATCGCAATTATCTGCAAGAGCACAATACGGCCCCTACGTTATTCTTGGCGTGGCCTGGGAATCGCCTTACTCACCGCGTTCACCAGCTTCTTCCTTGGCTCAATCCTTTGGCTCTCTGGTCTTAAGCTCGCTCCGGCTACCTTGCTTGCGCCCGTTAATGGGACGATGCCGCTCTTTGCTTTTCTGTTCAGTGTCCTCCTCTTGCGTGAACGTCCCTCCGCTCGTTCTACCCTTGGCGTATTACTGGTATCTGCTGGAGTGTTGCTCGTTGGCGTTTTTGGTTAGAAACACTCTTGGAAGAAACGATACTTCACGCCCGAGGTCTCACCATATCTAGAACTTTCGTTCGAAGGTTCTCTATACGATTGCGCTAGGTACGCCTTAGTGGACTACTTTCGAACTG
>JAUWPW010000063.1 GCA_030611415.1 Candidatus Bipolaricaulota bacterium | reverse complement strand
GAGCACCTTTGTAGGCGCCTTTTGAGATCATTAACGATCAGATGGACTAGTTTCTGATCCGAGGTTTCACCTTCAAGGTGCTCAAAGATCCCTTTGAGCGAATCAGGCACTTTGACTATTTCCATCTTATCCCTCCCTTCTCCGTAGAAAGTTACCGCTCTATTTCCCGCACCTTCAAGTTCACCTCAATAGAGATCGGCTCAAAACTATGAGGTGCTCCTGAACATATAGTCTATTACTACTTGCAACTCATTACTAACCACCCACTACGACTACGAGCCATCTACCGCCTTGGACAAACTGACCACCGGTAGCTTGCTCATGTCAAACAGCTACTGCAACAGTGTCAATGATCACATCGCTCCGTGGAATCTCATCGCCGAACTTCCTGGAGACCTCAATCCATCCCTCAATTGCCTCCTTGATGTTCTTTTGAGCTTCCCTGTACGTATCTCCCTCGCTGATACATCCTGGGAGAGAAGGGACATAGGCAGTATACCCACCTTCCTCCGCGGGTTCGAATACTACTTTATAGGATAGAACTTTGGTCATCTTCGCACCTCCCTTCAGAAACCTGGTCAAAAAAACTTCTCTTCATTCTACACTACGCCAACATTCACACAATGGCGGTACTATTAGTCGGTGGATTTGTCGGGTTGTGGTACTCGACGATTAGTATGATCGGAAGACGGGTTCACCAGAGGAACAAACCAGAACAATGAAGATTTTACCCCGGACTTCTTGTAGACCCCAGACTTCTTTCACCAAACAATCTCTACGTGATACAAGGCGATGTGGGGATCGGCAGTCAGGATGTACATGTCTTCCAACTGGGCTTGGGAGATAAGCATGCGGTCAAATGGATCGCGATGGTGGTCCGGAAGCTCGTAAACATGCAGCGCATGGCTCATCTGAACAGGCAAGCCATTAATGGAGTTGAGGGCCATCTGGTTAGGAACAAAAGACTTCAGATCATCCTGCACATCTAGCTTGCCCAGCCGGGCCTTAATCGCTATCTCCCACCCGCTGGCGGAGCTGAGGAACAGCTCATTTCTCCCATCACCAATGATCTCACGAGCACGGCAGGATAATCTAGAATCGTCGGTAATCCACCACAAGAAGGTGTGGGTATCCAATAGCGCTTTCATTACTCAAATTCTTCCAGAACAGAATTAGGCAACGGCGCATCGAAATCAGAGGCGATCGTCATCTTACCTTTGGCGCTTCCAGGGGAACGCCGTGCTAGCCGCTCGATCAGCGGGACCAGCCGCGCGATGGGCTTACCGGCCTTGGCGATGATAATCTCCTCATCCTCCTTCAGTTGAGCCAGCAGTTTGGAAAGATGGGTCTTGGCCTCATGGATATTCACCTGCTTGGGCATGTGGTGTCACCTCTATCGTGTTAACACTAAACTAAGTCATAGACTAAGTCAAGCGATCTTTCTAAATGTGCCAGGGCATCGTTACCGATCAAGAACGCGGCCGGCCACATCCTGTCAAGCAGCGGATTAGCGCACTCCCTGGTGCAACTTTTCCACCGCGGATCCTACTATCTTTCGACGTTGGACGTTGGACCTTGGACTGGTTTCTTGTCACCCATTACCCCTTCCATTCCACTCTTGCTCCTTCTAGGAACCTGAAAGAGGAAGCTCCCCAACCCATCGCAGATGATGGAGATTCCCGCGCACAGCGTTCTTCAGCTTTGCATCCGCTGTCCAGAATTCACATTCTAGAACCTGCGCCAAGGCCAAGTAACTTGTGTCGTACGCGGCTGGCCGGTTGAACTCCTTTGCCAAGTCCCATGCCACCTGTTCCAGGCCTTCTGTGTGCAAGAGGCGAATACCTTGAGCGTTAATCGCAAGCAATGCAGCCTCTCCCTCTTCTGAGCTCAGCTCTCCGCGGAACACCTTGTTGCGCAGCACTGAGACAACCTCGTAAGTCAATAGATACGGCGCGGAAATATCTGTTCCTTTCTTAACCCAAGACTCCCACACCTGCTGCACGCGCTCACTGTAGTCTTCCGGGAGGACTAGCTTGAGTGCGAAACTGGCATCAACCACCACCAGAGAGGCGGCTTCTTTGTCCATGGCTCCGGATCCGCCGGCAAGCAACATACCTGGTCTAGCTGAGGGCATCGATGCGTTCCCCTCTCAGCCGAGATAGCTCCTCCGAAGAAGACACTAGGGCGCGGGATTGAAGAGATCGCCTCACTCGATCAGCCTGCGCAAGAGCCAGGAGCTGCTGTGATCTTGTGGGACGCGCAGGGCAAGCGCTCTGTACATGCTTCAAGTCCTCCAGGCTCACCAAAGCAGCCTTGGGCTTTCCCCGGGATTCAAGGATGATATACTCATTTCCGAAGGCTACGCGATTGACCAGCTCAGACAGCCGGGCTTTCGCACGCGCAATACCGATGTGCATCAGACCCTCCTTGGTCTCTATGACCACTAAGACCATAATAAGCCGAGAAGAACCCGAAGTCAAGCATTGACCACTTACGATTCACCAGTTACCATTTCCACGATAGCAAATAGCCGCCAGCGTTCAGCCATCAGTTCCTGGCCTTTCACTCGTTACTCATCACGGCTCACAGTTATCAGTTATCAGCTTTCAGTTATCAGTCATTATTTTTCAGTTCTTGGCTCTTTATCCGTCACTCATTACGCATCACCGCTTTTGGGTCTTTCCCATTTGACCAATCAACTAATCAACCATTCAACTTGCCTTTCCCTTTCCAATTGAACGAATCAGACCAATCGAACCAACTATTCAACCAATCAACTACTTAACTCGCCTTCTTGTTTTGCCTCTTCTTTGTTTGTCCATCGGTTTTCCCAATCCGCATTCCGCGATCCGAAATCCGCAATTGCCTCCGCACCTTTCCCCTTAATCCTTAATCCTGTTTTTTCACGCTTCACTCATCACTCATCACTGCTTCACCAGACGAAAAAACCCGTCAAATGAAGATCTGACCCCGGACTTTCATCTTGAGGATAGATCTCATAGACAATCCTGTACTGGCCTCCATGGTAGCTGACATGATAGGACCAAAGACCGCCAAATTCATGAGAGAGCGGATAAGCCTGGTAAGGATCTGACTCAATGTTGGAATAGTGCTTTTCCAGAATCTGTTCTTGTACTCTCTTATCTAGCCTTCTAAAGTCGCGTTTGACCCCGCTATAGGTTTCGATCTTGTATAGGCTATTACTCCGCAACCAAATTCTCCTTGGATAGAGTCTTTCCCTCCTCAAGCTCGGTCCTAGCCTTTGCCCAGCGGTCCTTCAGTTCAACTCTCAACTCTGGATTGAAGCAGATCTCCAGGGTCTCCAGCTCGCCGGGGGACAACTCTTCCAAAGCCTTTGCTAATTGGTCCACATTGACCTCAACCTTAGGCACAATAACCACCACCTTGTTCTCCAGGCTAGTCAATCACGGTCTCTCAAGCCTAGATTTGACGACTTCTTTGCGGATTCCGCGTTCTCTGCGATCTCTACGCCTTTCTGTCACATCCGCGACGCAGACAGACCCTCCGTGCTAACATTTCAGTATATCATCTAAAATCCCCACAGTATAATCAACCTCTTCCTCGGTCAAGTTGTCATAGAACGGTAAGGCGATCACACGAGCAGCGATAGATTCTGTCACCGGGAAGTCACGCTCTCTATCTATCTAGGATGTCCAGGTAGTCCTGATATTCTGGGCTGGTGTAGAGGTTGTAGAAGTGTGAGGAGGGAGGGTTGGGGGGTTAACCGCCTGTTTCTCTACGCTGTTTCTTGATCTCCTCCACAGCATCCTGGACGGTGATGTGTTCAAGCCATTGTTCTCGATCACGGGTGTAGTCACCGCTTCCGGTGTCGAATTGCTGGAGGAAATACGCCATACCCACAGGTCCCAGCGCCTTAGCCAGCGCCTCCAGTCCCCGGTTCCTAATCTGCACCGGACTTGTCTTCCGAAGCTCCATCCGTGGTCACCTCCATCAGCCATAAGACAGGGTTTTCAATCCTCACTTTTAGGACTTTGCAAGTAGCGATCAGCCCTAAGTTACTTCATGTTTTCGGTTCTATGTTCTAAGTTCTATGTTAGTCTGTTAACCTCCGATTTGCGCAGGTAGCGAAGGAATCCGTGAAGCAAGCTCTTCACCTCAATTGCTTGTTGATAGACCGCCTTGAATTGATCCTGTGAAGCGTAGGCTTGATCCAAAGCAACGTAAAGATGAGATTGAACCTCTGTTGCAGAGCGCAATGCATAGCCTAAGAACCTCACAAATTCCTTATTCGAGTATCTCGAAAAGCCTTCCGTTTACCCTGTTAAATAAGATTTGAGCCTGTTTCTCAAGAACATCTTCCCCCCAGTGAAATAGGCTCTGCATTGCACGGGGCAGGCGTGGAACGTTTTCAGATACTTCTCCCGTTTTACTGCATCATCTCTGTGCAAACATGCTTCATAGTATATCAGCTTCAATGGCCTTCTATCACGTGTGGAGTTGACGCTGCCCTTATTATGCTGCTTTTACCCGGTTAAATGCTGCTTTGCAGCCCGCTATGCGGATTTAACGGGGCAGGTCTTAGCTTGAGGTTCTTGGTAAAACCTGTATAGAAATTCATATCTTGCATACTCTGCAATACGTATGTGTAATACATCCAAACCTCAAGCTATTTAACAGGGCAGGTATTGGCCATCACAGACACAGATGCTCGCTGAATCTGATCTCGAAGGCCATAATCCCGGCTGAATTGGCCAGTAGAACTCATTTCATAAACTGCTTTGGTCAGCTTTCGTCCTGCCTGCCATGCCTTGATATCCTCGAACTTCTCGATAGCCACTCTACTATCTCCTTTGATCGGGTCCTTTATGGATGCGTTTCATGATTGCTTATCTCGCTTTCTTGGTTCAGACCTAGCACGTAGCGCATAGAACTGTATGTCCCAGTCTAACCTAGCACCTAGAACTTAGAACGCTTCACAGTCATCGAGAAACAGATTAATGAGGAGAAACCTTATAAATGAAGGTCTGACCCCACTCTTCTAAGTCTTCTAAGTGAAACAACTCGAGGATCTTGCGGGTGTCAATCGGGTCTGTCTTTGCCGCTCCAGGGAATACTTCCTTGAACCGTGCCTGCCCTGTGAAGTGAATCTAGTATTTCTACTTCTAGAGGGCTAGTTTCAGGTTGTTCACGTTGTACAATGTATACGCATGTTCTTGGATTAAGCGTTCCAAGGGACGGGCATAGCCATTGAACCCTTCCATGGCTACCGCTACAGGAAGATTCAACTTCTCTTTGTGGTGTTCGATCCGGCGGAAGAACTCCTGGAAACCAGCATCTGTGTGCGAGATGTCAAACTCTTTTTAGGGGATGTAGTAACACCCTATCCTCATACTACATCCCCCGAGGGATTGAACCTATATGATTTGCGATACCTATAAGATGTGCGTTACAACCAACATCGATACCAAGACGGATCTCCTGGTCAATCACCCTAACCTCCTTAAAGGTAATAAGAGCTCATCCAGTTGTTCTCGTCTACTTCACAGAGCGACCATCCTTACGGATGCGCATCATCCCGACAGACACACTGGATGAAAC
>JAUWPW010000015.1 GCA_030611415.1 Candidatus Bipolaricaulota bacterium | reverse complement strand
CCAATTCCAAAGACAGTATCAGTTGGAAAGATTAGCACTCCACTACATTCTAGTATTTCGTTTATTGATTGAGAGAGTTTGGGGTCATCACTACGAAGAACCAATGGATTCATGCGGAGATGAAATGGATGACGTCGCCGTTTTGCACAATATAATCGTGTCCAGCCCGATAGACTTGTCCTTTTTCTCGTAGTGCTTTCTCCGAGCTCATGGAGATGAGTTGTTCGAGAGACATTACTTCTGCAAGGATAAACCGCTTCTCAAAATCCGAATGGATCTTAGCGCCTGCCTTGGGGGCAGTAGTTCCCTGAGGAACGGTCCATGCACGCACCTCAGGTCCTTCAAAGGTGAAGAATGTGATCAGGTCAAGGAGTTGATACCCAGATTTAATCAGTTCCTCGAGCCCGGTCTTGTTGAGGCCCCATTCTTGTAGATAGGCTGCTTTTTCTTCAGCAGTACTTGCTACCTCTGCAATTTCTGCCTCAATCAAACCACGGATTGTTATCGCCTTCGTGTTGTGTTCTTTGGCAATAAGAGTTACAAGCTGTGAATACTCATTCTCTCCTTTCTCTCCCACGTTTGCTACATATAAGAGCGGTTTGACAGACAGAGGAGAGATTTCACCTAAGCTGTCCTCAATTTCAGGAGCTATGGGGATGTCCCGCAGGGGTGTACCTTTTGCTACTTGACCTCGCAGGTGTTGCCAGGCGCTGAGTCGAGCAGCTGCATGGTGACCTTTCCCTTTTGCTTCTCGCGCTAAACGTTCTTCTACCCTGCCCAGAGTTTCGTAGTCTTTCAACAGCAGCTCTGTGTTTACTATGTCGATATCTCGGAGCGGGTCTATCTTATCTGTGATATGTGCGATATTTGGATCAACAAAGCAGCGAACAACATGCAGAATTGCATCGACTGTACGGATTTCAGAAAGGAATTGATTGCCCATTCCAGCGCCCTCGCTAGCCCCTTCCACCAAACCGGCGATGTCGATAAACTCAAGGTAAGTGGGAATCTTTTGTTTGTCTGAGAAGAGCGCGGCAAGTCGGTCAAGACGACTGTCGGGAACAGGAATTGTTCCCATATTGGCTTCTATTGTACAGAATGGGTAGCTTTCTACGCGTGCTCCGGCAGCAGAAAGGGCGTTGAAAATCGTAGATTTACCCACATTAGGAAGACCGATCAAGCCACAGTTGAACCCCATCTTGCCTCCTTTCTTTTACTATAGATCGAAGTACTGCTGTGAACAAGGTGAAAGCTCTTACTTGATGGGCTACTATTGAGTGCGAAGGAGGGGTGAAATGACGGAGGTACGTCTCCCCGATCTAGGAGAGATCAACGAGGTAACAGTAGTTGATTGGCTGAGGCAGGAGGGGGAAACGGTCGTTGCCGGAGAAGAGCTTGTTGAAGTAGAGACAGAGAAGACAACCTTTGTTGTCGAGGCACCGCAAGCGGGCAAGCTTGCTCTAATTGTGAAGAAGAAAGGCGATAAGGCGCAGATCAATGAACTCTTGGCTAGAATTAGCTGAGAAAAAGCTAGAGGCTGTACACCTTCCTCTTGGACGTGCAGAGTACGCCAGGACCTATCATTTGCAGACTCGGTTGCACGAGCTGCACTGTCAAGGCAAGATTGCTGATACTGTTATTACGGTTGAGCACGAGCCAGTGTTTACTATTGGGCGCTCAGGCTCAGCAAGTAACGTCCTAGTTCCACTGGAGGTTCTGGAGCACGAGGGAATCTCTGTGTATGAGATCGAGCGCGGAGGAAACATTACTTATCACGGGCCGGGCCAGCTTGTTGTCTATCCAATCATTGACTTGCGCAGCCAAGGGCGTGATCTCAAGCGTTACATACGGAACCTCGAACAGTCCGTAATCGGGTTCTTAGCCAAAGTTGGGATTATGGCTGAACGTCGTGCTGGTTTTCCTGGAGTGTGGGTAGGTACGCGTAAGATCGCTTCAATTGGTGTATACGTTAAACACTGGATAACGCGACATGGCTTAGCATTGAACGTGGATATAAACAAATGTCATTTTGGCATGATTAATCCGTGTGGGATGAATATCGAGGTTGTTTCCCTAAATGAGCTAACCAAGGAGAAGTATCCTCTGACGAAAGTCAGAGCGGGAATCCTATCTGAAATGGAGCAGTTGTTCGGATGGAGGTTTGTCGAGGGAGATGCGCAACAGTATTGGAAGGAAGACTGGTGAATGAGAGACCGCAGTGGCTAAAAGTAAGGGCTCCTTCTCCGAAGGAAACAGAAGGGATGAAGATCCTGCGGGATATTCTTGCCCGTTATCATCTAACCACGGTCTGTCAAGGGGCAAGTTGCCCAAATGCAGTGGAGTGTTGGGGTGCACGTACTGCTACGTTCATGCTGTTGGGTAAGTTGTGTACACGAGCTTGTCGCTTTTGTGGCATTCCAACCGGTGATCCTGGAGGGGTAGTTGATTGGGAAGAACCGGCACGGCTGCGCGCCGCAGTTGATGAGCTAGGGCTTTCCTATGTTGTTCTTACCTCAGTGGACCGTGACGATCTCGAAGATAATGGAGCAAGGTTGTTTGCCACAGCGATAGCAGGGATAAAAGGTGGTAGTGAACAGTCAAAAGTGGAGGCCCTTGTCCCCGATTTTTCTGGTGATGAAGAAGCGATTACAGCGGTTGCAGCGGCAGGAGCGGATGTCATCGGTCACAATTTGGAGACAGTACGTCGCCTAAGTCCGCATCTGCGTGACCGTCGTGCAGGTTATGATCTTTCATTACACGTTCTCGGGCAATTCAGGAGACTGGCACCCGCAAGTATTATCAAGAGTTCACTCATTTTGGGAATGGGTGAAACCCAGGCTGAGATTCTTCAAGCACTGCGAGAGCTACACAATGCGGGGGTTGACGCTGTCACCTTTGGACAGTATTTACAACCTACCAGGGAGGCCATCCCTGTTGCCCGTTATCTCTTGCCAGAGGAATTCGATGAGATCGCCCGAGTTGCCCGACGAATCGGATTTCGCTTTGTGATGGCTGGGCCACTTGTTCGAAGCTCGTACCATGCCTCTAACATGTTCAAGAGAGAATGCGTCTCATAGTTGACGTTGAACCTTGTTCGCCTTCTTACGGTCTCGCTTTGGAAGAGGCGATCTTTGACCAGGTGCGCGGTGGAGGGGAGGACGCACTGAGAATCTGGGTAAACAAGCATGCGGTGATTCTCGGGCGGTCACAGTCAGCCGTTCACGAGGTGGATATGAGGCAAGCTGCAAGCGCTTCGATACCAGTACTTCGTCGCATTTCAGGCGGAGGTACTGTCTATCACTACCCAGGTAATCTCAATGTTTCTCTCCATGTTGGGGATGGGCGTAGCTTGAAGGGTGTGAAGGAAACATTCATCCGATTGGGAGAGATCATTGCTGCAGCTCTCTTTCGGCTTGGAATACAGACAAGTGTGCAAGGGAATGCTTTGTTCATCGCTCGCAAGAAGATCGGCGGCGCTGCTCAAGCGCGTCGAGGCAACTCTTTGCTTTACCATACTACCTTGCTTGTTCGGCCAGACACGATTCCAATGCAGGCTCTTCTTCTTGCTTTGCGTAAGGATTATCATCCCGTTGGAGTGCGTTCGCGACCCCATGCAATGACAACGCTTGCCGAGGCTACTCGAATCGGCCATTCGATGAACGAATTCGCTTCTGTTTTTGCGAGCGAGCTCTGCAAAGGATTTGATCAACCGCTATGGAAAGGCTACCTTACACCCAAAGAAAGAGAACGAGCACATGAGCTTGTTGAGGAAAAGTATGGCTGTGACCAATGGAACCTGTATCGCTAGAGGACCAACGAATCATAACCTGCCAGCTTGGCCGCCAAATACGTGGATTGATCGAGGTTGCAGTACGTTGTCAGTATGGTTATCCACAGGCAATACGTGTGTACCCGTTACTAGAGGGACAACCTTTTCCCACGCTCTTCTGGCTTACATGCCCGTTCCTATGCCGCGCGATTAGCCAACTAGAAAGTGCTGGTTGGATAGGGCGAATTGAAAGGTTGCTGCATAAGGATGGAGACCTAAAGAGACGCATGAACAACGCTCACCGGGCCTATATTGGGGAAAGACACGAGCTATTGTCTGTTGAGGACCGGGCGGATCTTGCTGACATAGCAGCATCGAAAAGTTTGCTGGAAAAAGGGATCGGGGGAATCAGTGATCTTCGCCATGTTAAGTGCCTGCATTTGCATGTTGCCCATGCCTTGGTACGTACCAATCCCGTCGGAGAGATAGTACTACGGCATCTATTGCAACATACTTGTCCTTCAACAAACGTAGTTTGCTCTTCTTATAAGGCTCTATAGCTGTTTAAGTGGGTCACCTGTGTCTTGCTTCGCTTGTCGCGGTGCTATAGATAGGCTCCACCATGGACGTTTATTATTGCTCCAGTAATGTAGTCTGCCTCAGCCGATGCAAGGAAGGACACCACGGATGCGACCTCTTCTGGTTTGCCCATTCTTCCTAATGGAACTGTGTTCCCGGAACCTCTTGCAGGATGCTGCCCAAAGGCGATAAATCCAGGATTGACCGCATTTACTCGGATCTTCCAAGGGGCTTCCGTTTTGGCGAGTGACTTGGTAAGAATAAGTAGACCTGTTTTAGCAATTGTGTAGGGAACAGTGTTTGGTACGGCGCGCAGCACCTCGGAGTTCATCATTCCGATGTTTATGATCTGCCCACCTTGGTGTTCTCGCATGTGGGGAATGATAGCCTTGCAGCAAAGGAAAGCACTAGTGAGATTACTCGCCAAGATGTGGTTCCACTCTTCAATTGTTGTATCAAGCGCGGGCTTAAACAAGAAATCGCCGATGTTATTCACCAGAAGGTTGATCGGTCCGCGGGTAGTGGCTTGTGAAATGACGTGATTTACTCCATCTTCGGTTGTTACATCAGCCTTGACCAGGATCGAATCAGAGGAAAGCTTGCTAATGGTTTTGAGGGTCTCCTCAGCCTTCGTTTCATTGGCACGATAGTTAAGAACAATAGAAAACCCGTCACGAGCAAGGCGAACCGCAATTGCTTGCCCAATGCCTTGAGTCGCACCAGTGATTAGCGCCTGCTTAAAAGATGTCATGCATCCATACAAGAGCTGTCAAGTAATTCTCTGCACTCCCGCAACTTTCCCGTTGCATCTCCAATCAACCCCATCAATTCTAATAATTCACTGAGATTCTCTAGTGGGCAACATGGCATGTCTACGTTTTTCTAGTATAGAGAATCATGGCGATTAGGACAAGTTGCTATCATAGATAGAGATCGCAAACACTATGATCTCTTAGGAATGCAGGAGGGTCAAATTCAAGACCTATTCTTAGTTTTCGACTGGATGCCGGATCAAGTGCGGCATGACGGAATGACCCAGAATAGTGCGTGGTTAAGTTAGCAGTCATGAGAGGCTAGAGCCTGCCCCGTGAAGTGAGTCTAGTAGTCATACTTCTATGGGGCCTGCCCCTGACTTGATCAGGGGTGAGGATGAGATTGTTTAATATTCCTGGAAGTGCAGCATGAAGTTTGTGGTAAGTGGTGAGTGGCCAAGGAAATAAGGCATACGTTCCCGGAATTCCACTGCACCGTCATTCCGGCGGAGGCCGGAATCCAGTCAAATAGTCGAGTCGTTGAGTAGTGAAAAGCAGTACGATTCCTTACTCAACTATTTAACTTTTTTACTACTCAACTGCTTCTCCTCCTCAACCCAACGAACTCAATGAACTCTATGAACCCTACGAACTCTTGTTCTCACCACCATTCACTACTTACTATTCACGGCCTTCATAGCTTCCCGGCTTCCCTATAACTAAGATTGTGAGTAAGTCTTACCTCGGCTTACCCGCTTGAAACAGCGAGGAACCGTTTTCGCTGATTGATCGAACGCAATTACCCCTATATAATTGTGTAAGTGTCGGGGAGTGGCGCAGCTTGGTAGCGCGCCTGCTTTGGGAGCAGGAAGTCGCTGGTTCAAATCCAGTCTCCCCGACCAGAAATGGTGATCTCAGGGTGAGCGAAAAATCTACCTATCTTTCTCTCTATCGGCGCTGGCGCCCAAAACGTTTCTCTGACGTAGTGGGGCAAGAAGCGATCATACGTACATTGCGAAATGCAGTGGTCGCTGGCGAGGTAGGCCATGCCTATCTCTTCGCTGGCGAGCGAGGAATTGGAAAGACATCAGTAGCACGTATCCTTGCACGTGCGGTCAATTGTCTTGCGCCGACAGGCGGGGAACCGTGTAACAGCTGTGCCAATTGTCAGACAATACTGCACAAGCGCTGCCTGGATATTCTGGAAATTGATGGTGCTTCAAACCGAGGGATCGATCACATTCGCCGCCTGCGTGAAGAAGTGGGCTTTGCCCCAACTGTCCTCGAAAAGAAAGTATATATAATTGACGAGGTTCACATGCTGACCAACGAGGCATTTAACGCTTTGTTGAAAACGCTGGAAGAACCACCGGCGCACGCAATGTTTGTATTTGCTACAACTGAGCCACACAAGATCCCTTTCACGATTATCTCTCGCTGTCAAGTACTTAACTTCCGAAAGATCTCAACAGAAAGGATTGCTTCCCACCTTTCTGAGATTGCCCGTAGTGAGAGTGTCACAATCTCTAAGGAAGCACTTGCGCTACTTGCACATAAAGCAAACGGGGGGATGCGTGATGCAATTGTGTTACTCGAGCAAGCGATGACCTATAGGCAAGGAGATATCGATGCTGGCGCTCTCATCGAGATGTTGGGGATGGCTCACCCTGAGGTACGGGAAGAGTTCTTGCATGCGATCGAGAAGGGGAATCCGGCCGCTGTCCTTGCGATTATTGATTCTCTTGCCGAACAAGGAAAGGATCTAGAGCTCTTTCTAACCGATTTGACAGAGGTCTTGCGTGATCGGATTGCTAGGGAAGGAGGGCGCGATGGGTACGATATAAGGTTGTGCCATGGATTGCTTCGTGTAAAGCAAGAGCTGTTACATTCTCTGGATCACAAGATCTTGATTGAAATCGGTATCCTTGAGTTGATGAACGAGCTGGGTCTGTCGCAGGAGCCAGGTGTCGTTAAACATGACTACAGCGAGAGTGAGGACACTCTTGAGAATGAGGAAAACACAGTGGATGATTCTTTTGCGCAGCACAAAGCGAAGGAAGAAGCCGGTTCTCATGAAGAGGCCAGCCCTTCCTCGATTGATTGGTGGGAGCAAATGTTGGGAGAGATAGAGCGAGAAAGGATTGCTATTGCAGCGTTTCTTGCTGAGGCCACACCACACCTGGAAGGTGAGAGGTTGACGATTGCATTTCATCCTGAGCACACGTTTCACAAGGAGAGCCTGGAAAAGCCGGGGAATATGCAGTATTTATCTGGTATGGTACACCGCCGATTGGGCGATCAGTTTTATGTGGATGTGAAACTTGATGGAGAAGTGATGCGGAAACCCTCTCCGCGAGAGAAGTTGCGGGAAAAGGCGGAATTTGTACGTCGAATGTTTGATGGAAAGGTTGTGAAGGAGGACTGATGCGGGGAATAGGCAACATGGGCAACCTGATGAAACAGGCAAAAAAACTGCAGGCTGAGCTCGAGAGGAAGCAGGAAGAAATCGCCAAGATGAAGGTAGAAGCTAGCTCTGGTGGAGGAATGGTCACTGCAACGGTGAACGGTCGTGGCGAGTTGCTAAACCTTGCTGTTGAAAAGGAAGTCGTTGACCCAAATGATGTAGATATGCTCGCTGATCTTGTCATTGCCGCGGTGCAAGAAGCACAGAAGAATGCGCATGATCGCTCACAGGAGCTGCTGGGGCCACTCGCTCAAGGGCTGAATCTTCCTGGGATGCCAGGATCATGATCGCTCCCTTAGAAGAGCTGATTGAGCGGTTAAGAGCTCTTCCGGGTATTGGGCGAAGGAGCGCCGAAAGGATGGCTTTCTATCTGCTAAACAGTCCAAAATCAGAGGCAACACAACTTGCTCGGGCGATCGATGACATTAAGAAAAACGTACACCGGTGTAAGCGCTGCTATAACTTCGCGACTGCCGATCTGTGCGAAATATGCTCAAATCCCAAGCGTGAACAGGACATGATCTGCGTTGTTGGGCAACCATGGGAAATACTGAAAATTGAGCAGACGGGTGAATATCATGGGCTTTATCATGTACTTAGCGGCCTCATCTCAGCGATGGATGAAGTTTCTGCCAGCGATCTAAGCATTGATGCCTTGATTAGGCGGATTCGACAAGAAAAAACCAGGGAGATTATCCTTGCCCTGGAACCAAAACTGGAAGGTGAAATAACTGGGATGCATATTCTTTCGTTGGTAAAGCCTCTTGGAGTAAAGGTTTCCCAAATTGCCCAGGGTATCCCTGTGGGCCGCGATCTGGAGTTTGCCGATGAAGTTACACTGGGCCGTGCGTTACGTGGCCGAATTGAGTTATAGTCCTGCCTTTACTGCGATTGTTGGGTTTTGATGGGATGATAACCTTGCGCTGAGCGACTGAGACAAATATAGTTCCAGAAGGATTGATGAAATATCTAGTCAAATTAAGGGGGATGAGTGTCTGAGGAAATTCGTCAGTTGCTCGAATTGCAGGCGAAAGATGGAGAAAGATATGACTTGTTGTCACGACTACAGCAATTGGAAGAAGAACAGGTACGAATAGAACAAAGGCTAGCCAAAGAGCAGTCCGCAGTGGAGGAACGTTGCCAACAGCTGAAACAGCTGAGCCATGACAGCCGCGGGAAGAATCTTGAAGTTGACGATGTCGACATGCAAATTCGTAACTATCAAAAACGACTGAACGAAGGGATCATCAGTTTTAAGGAGATGGAGGCACTGGCGGCAAAGATCTCTCACCAGCGGAAACGGATTGACGAAATGGAAGACGAGGCCATTGAGCTGATGGATAAGATAGAGATAGCTGAAGCAGAACTAGTAGAAGCAGAAAAAGGCCTGGATGAGCAGAAGAGAGATCTTGCCTCTCGAAGTGCAAGAATTAGCAGTCAAATCTTAGAGGCCAAAGAGAAACTCGAATCCTGTGAGGGAGAGCGAGCTGCAATTGCAGATGGATTTCCTGCACACCTTCTCTCTCACTATGAGGGGTTGCATTCCCTGTTTGATGATGCGGTAGTAGCGATCTTCGGTGGGTTATGCCCCGGATGCAAACTGAAGCTAAGCAGCACTACTGTCGAGCGGGCGCGAACCGAGACGGAGATTGTCACCTGTCAGAATTGCTCACGCATACTGTACATCAGCTAGGCCGAATACTGGGGATTTGTGTGTTGTTGGCCCTTCTTATCGGTCATGTTTGTTATTCTTTGCCTCTGCCAATTGGATCTCTCTCTGATTATGGTGGTGTGTTAGATAGCCATGGCCGTAAGCGAATTAGTGGATTGATCGAGGAGGCGGAGGAGCATCTGGGAGTAAGGGTTTATATCCTAACTAGCTGGGATAGCCCGTTCACCGATCTGGATCGTTATGCTTACGCTCTTCTTGAGGCGTGGAACCTCTCGGAAGGGGATACTATTTTTGCTCTCTTCCTCAAAGAAAATAACAATTGGAAGGTAAAGGTGCTCTCCGGTGAAGCAGCAGATTCTACCCATCCTCAACTTGCCCAGGCGATCGAGGCAGGCATCTCAGACTTGGTCTACCATTCTCGCATTGAAGAGGCAATGGTGGAGCTGTTTTCCATTCTCGAGAATCGGTTCTTCAGGGCGAGTGCATCTGTAAAGCCGACTACAAAGCGGGGCAAGAGCCGCGTCTTTCTTTCCCTGGTGGTAGTCGCTACGGTTCTCCTTGTAGTAGTGTTTATCTCTCGACGGATTTGTCCACGGTGTGGTCGTGTTCTTCGAGTACGAAAGCGCCGCTCTCTTGGTCCATACGGAAGCGATAATGTGTTATACTATTGCCGACACTGTGGATATTCGCGAAGAAAGATACGAGAGGGCTAGAGGATCGCAGAGGAAAAACCTCTGAGGAAAGTCCGGACTCCACAGGGCAGGCCACTGGGGAAATCCCAGCGGGGAAAACCTCGGGAAAGTGCAACAGAGAGCAGACCACCAATGGCTTAGGCACAGGTGACGGTGAAACGGCGGTGTAAGAGACCACCAGCAATTCGGGCAACCGGGTTGGCTTTGTAAACCCTGGCTGGAGCAAGGCCGAATAGGAAGGCGCTTGAGAGCTGCCCGCTCAAGCCTTTGGGTTGGCCGCATAGATAGATGATCCTCCTCGACAGAATCCGGCTTATAGGCCCTCTCGTGATAGATAGTTGATGATATGAAACGAAAACAGGCACTGTGGTGGGTTCTATTAGTGCTTTATGCCGCTACGATTTTTGCCCTTTCCAGTTTTCCCTTAAAGGAAGGAAAGCCGCTTGTTCCGATCCCTCACGGAGACAAGCTGTTGCACTTCTTGGAGTTCTTCTGTTTTTTTATCCTCTCTTGGAAGGCCCTGCCAAATCGGGACAGGATGTTCTACGCATTGCTCATTACGGGAATCTATGCAGGAAGTGACGAACTTCATCAATTGTTTGTTCCCATGCGCGCAGCCAGTATTTTTGATTGGTTCGCTGACTTCACGGGGGGAGTGGTTGGAATGATCGTAGTCTGGTTTTTCGTTCGCTTTTCCTTGCCTGGAATAACGGGGGTTTGTATACTTGGAAGATCACATCACAAGGAGGAGGATTAGAGGTGTTTTTCTCGTTCTTTATGGGGCCGAGTATCCTTATCTTGTTGCCAGCGCTAGCCTTGGCGATCTATGCGCAGTACAAGGTGCGTTCCACGCACGCGCGCTATGCGCGTGTGAACGTTTCAGGCGGGGTTAGCGCTCAACAAATGGCGGAGCGGATCCTGGAAGGAGCAGGAATTGGGCAGCTCAAGATTGAACACATCAAAGGGACCCTATCTGACAATTATGACCCCAAGGAAAAGACCTTACGGCTTTCCGATCCGACTTCTTGTTCAGTTGCGGCGATCGGAGTAGCATCACATGAAGCGGGACATGCAATTCAGGACAGCCAGGGCTATAAAGCCCTGGCAGTGCGTACAGCGATTGTTCCATTAGCTAATTTCGGTTCGCAGCTTGCTTTTCCGTTGTTTTTCCTTGGGCTGATCTTTCGCTACCAACCCTTTGTTACTCTGGGTATCCTTGCTTTCTCCCTTGCGATGCTATTTACTATGGTAACGCTTCCGGTAGAGTTTGATGCCAGTCGTCGAGCAGTAGTTGCCCTGCGAAGTACCCACTTGATCAGTGAAGAAGAGCTGGGTGGGGTGAAGCAGGTTCTATTTGCCGCTGCCCTTACGTACGTTGCCGCTGCAGCCATGGCTGCGCTTCAGCTCGTCATGCTCCTATCGATGAACCGAAGACGATGAAGCTTGCTCCTTCACTGCTTGCCGCAGACTTTGGCAACCTTCGCGCTGAGGCTAAAGAGGTTGAACCTTTTGCTGCGTACTTCCACATCGATGTTATGGATGGTCACTTCGTCTCCAATCTGACGATTGGCCCACCAGTCGTGAACTCTCTTCGCCGTGGCCTGTCACGCCCATTCGATATTCACTTGATGATTGATCACCCGCTTACATATGCTCCCAGGTTTGATGTTTGCCCCGATGACTTCATTAGCTTTCATCTTGAAGCAAAGGATGATCCCAAGAAGGTGATTGGTGTGATTCGTGAGACAGGTGCAAAAGTAGGAATTGCACTTCGTCCAGCCACTCCAGTTGAGAGGGTTTTTCCCTACCTTACGATAGTTGACCTTGTGCTTGTGATGAGTGTTGAACCGGGGTTTGGTGGGCAGATCTTTATGCCGGAATCAATTGAGCGTATTCGTTCCCTGCGCAGAGAAGTTGGGGAAATGCCGGTGCTGATCGCGGTGGATGGAGGTATCACTACGGAAAATATCCGTTTGGTAGCGGAGGCTGGAGCAGAGCTTGTCGTTGCTGGCTCATCAATCTTTGGAAAGACTGACCACCTGGCGGCGGTGCGTGCCCTGAACGAAGCGGCAAAATGAATGACGAATACTACATGCAGATAGCGCTTGATCTTGCCCGGAAGGGTACAGGTTATGTCAATCCTAACCCACTTGTTGGCGCAATCATCGTGAAAGACGGCGCAATCATCGGTAAGGGTTATCACAAGACCTTTGGCGGTCCACACGCTGAGGTTTTCGCGCTGGAACAAGCAGCAGAAGAAGCTGACGGTGCTACGATGTACGTTACCCTTGAACCGTGTTGCCACCAAGGGAAGACCCCGCCTTGTACCGAACGGATTATCGCAGCGGGGATCAAGTGCGCGGTAATTGCCTGCCGTGATCCTAACCCACTGGTGAATGGTCAGGGAATCGCTAACTTGCAAGGGGCCGGTATCGAGGTAAGAGAAGGGGTGCTAAGAAAAGAAGCGCAACAGGTAAACGAGATATTCTTTAGGTTTATTACTGCTGGGATTCCTTTTGTGCAGCTAAAGCTTGCGATGAGTCTCGATGGAAAGATCGCCACAAAACGCGGGGATTCAAAGTGGATCTCAAGTGAACAGTCGCGGATAGAAGTCCATCGCATGCGTGGACGGTTTGCCTCTGTACTGGTGGGTTTAAATACAGTAACTGCAGATGATCCAATGCTCACCGTTAGGCACGTTTCCGGGAAAAACCCAATCAGAATAGTTCTTGATCAACGCGGCCTAATTCCGATGACTAGTCGCATTCTTCACACAGAGGGACGCACAATTGTTATTACAGGGGCAATGCCAGCTGAAAGCGAAGCGATGATCAGGAAGTTGGGAAAAGAGGTATGGTGTGTTCCGGATGATCGTGGATATATTGACCTTGGCTCTCTGTTGCAGCGGCTTGGCAACGAAGGTATCGATTCTGTTCTTGTTGAGGGCGGAGGAGAGACAGCTGCCAGTCTTCTGCAAGCTGGTTTAGTTGATAAGATCACTTTTTTTGTGGCACCGATCATCATTGGTGGACGCGCAGCCGTCCCCGCAGTTGGAGGGGATGGCGCCGATCGTGTTGTTGACGGAATCAAGCTTAGGAATATGACTATCTCTCGGATAGGTGACGACTTCCTTGTCACTGGATATCCACTCAAGCCTTAACTTGCTTGAGCTCTTAGGAGGCCATGAACGCGAGAAGGTTTGAATTCAAAACTTACTAGAATCTTTCCTCAGAGGATGTCTTAAGAAGGAATTCTTAGGTAAGACCCTTTAGCTATAAGGAAAGCAGGAAGATTTTAACCCATCCTTATTCCTAATTTTCTCCTGGGTTCCTGGCTTCCTTATAGTTATGCCTTTGAACCAAGAATGTGTCCTCTCCTTAGGCACGCTTTGTATCGAATCATTATTTGACTAGATGCCGGATCAAGTCCGGCATGACGAATGGACCGTCATTCCGGCGAACCCTGGATCGGAGTCCAGGGCAGGCGCCGGAATCCAGGAAGGTTTCACCCATCCCTATTCTTGGCTTCCTCCTGAGTTCCTGACTTTCTCAGAGTCATTGCTTGATCTTTCATGTTGTAAATGTTAAAGTAGTCTATTTGACGCAAGTACATGGGAAAGGGCGTATTACAAGTGAGATATAATCAACTTAAGGATATCCCCGAGTTTGAGCGGCCACGTGAGAAGCTTGTGAGCAAGGGCCCAGTAGCGCTTTCAGATCAAGAACTCATTGCTATCTTACTTGGAAGTGGTGTTAAGGGGAGGGACGCGCTGGAGATTGGATCGACTATCCTTCGCAAATTGGGTGATGATATGGACCAGTTGACCATTGCTAAGCTACAGGCAATCGAAGGAGTTGGCTCAATCAAGGCTTGTCGAATCCTTGCTGGCTTCGAGTTAGCGCGGCGATATCTATTTAAGGAGAGAAAGGCCATCCGTTGCGCGGATGACACGCTTCCATTTATCCAGCATATTGCTGACAAGAAACAGGAGTATTTCGTCTGCATGTCACTAAATGGAGCAAATGAGGTGATCAAGAGCCGCGTGGTAACGGTCGGTCTCCTTAACTCTAACCAAGTTCATCCTCGCGAGGTTTTCTCTGATCCAATTGTTGATAGAGCAGCATCAGTGATTGTCGCTCATAATCATCCATCCGGTAACCTTGAGCCAAGTCCGGAAGATATCGCGCTTACCAAGCGGCTTGTCAAAGCTGGAGAAATAATAGGCATAACAGTGTTGGACCATCTTATCGTAACAAAGCGCGGACACGTGTCCCTAAAAGCTAAAGGGTACTTCTAGTTAGGGCTTGGCGGGCTGTGCTGTAACTAGGATGGTATTAGGTGGTGGGGCGTGGCATAATACTGGGTGGGTGCAAATCATGCTAGAGCGTTATAGTCTTTCCCCGATGCGTGAATTGTGGAGTCTGGAGACGCAGTATCAACATTGGCTTCAAGTTGAGCTTGCCGTTCTTAGTGCTCTAGAGGAGCTTGGCGAAGTACCTGCAGGGACATTTGTAACTGTGAAGCAAGCCGTTCACATCGATGTTGCCCACATTGGTTGTGTCGAGAATGAAATCAAACATGATCTACTCGCCTTTATCCGTTGCCTAGAAGAACAGGCAGGTAAGGCAGGACGCTTTATCCACCGTGGGCTTACGTCTTCCGATATCAAGGATACGGCCTTGTCCCTGCAAATTCGCGATGCGCTCACGCTTGTTCTGAATGCGGCAGAGCAACTAAAAGACGTATTGCTTGAACAGGCACGGCAGTACCAAGATTTGGTTATTGTTGGCCGAACACACGGGATGCATGCTGAGCCAACGACCCTTGGGTTGAAGTTCTTTTTGTGGTATGCGGAAATTATGAGAGACATCAGCCGTCTCGAGCGCGCGAAAGGGATAATCTCAGTTGGAAAGCTATCTGGGCCGGTAGGAACCTACTCACAGATTTCTCCTGACGTGGAGAGGCTTGCTTGTGAGCGGTTGGAACTTCAACCAGCCAAGGTGGCGAGCCAGATCTTGCAGCGAGATCGGCACGCTGAAGTAATAGCAGCCATTGCAATTACCGGAACGACGTTGGAGAAGATTGCCCTGGAGATTAGGCACCTTTCCCGAAGTGAGGTGGCAGAGATTGAAGAGCCAGCTCCTGAAGGATCCTCGTCGATGCCTCATAAGCGAAACCCAATTACATCGGAACGTATCTGTGGTCTAGCACGTATCTTAAGGGGGAACCTGCAATCAGCCCTGGAAAACGTCGCTCTGTGGCACGAGCGGGACATGTCGCACTCCTCAGTGGAGCGAATCGTCATTCCGGATAGCTTCAGCCTCATTCACTATATGCTAGTTAAGACGACCAATCTCATCGCTGGGCTTGTAGTTCACCGAGAGAACATTGAGAAGAATACTGGGCTGACCAAGGGCGCGATCTACTCGCAGATTCTCTTGATCGAGTTGATCGAGCGTGGAGTTAGTCGTAGTGCGGCGTACGAAGCGATCAAGACAGCATCACAGACAGCCTCTCGTGATAATAGATCACTGCTTTCCGTTCTCAAAGAGGATCCTAAGCTGGGAAAGCTATTCGGAGAAAGTGTACTTGACGAGGAAGCGCTTCTTAACGAGCTTCGCATTACTAGCCGACGCATCATTGCTCAAGAAAAGTTTGATGAGTGATAAGTGAAAAATGCAGGATTAGGGAGAAAAGATAGTCCAGAGTCGGGAGTCTAGAGTCGCAAGTCAAAAAACAGTGATGAGTAATGGGCAAGGAAGAGAAAAGCAGCTAAATGGTTGAATGGAAAGGCGCTGGATTCCGGCCTGCGCCGGAATGACGCTGGATAGATCTTTAACGTCAGGCGTCTGCCTGCCGTCGTATTCTAACAGGCAGGCAGGAATGACGGTGCATACTGACAATTGGAATCCTCAATCTATAGAAGAGAGCCTTAACTTGACGGTTATGAGGGGCAAGGGCGAGGCATAGCAACAATCTTCCCTCTGCACCGTGGGACCATGCGACCACAAGCTTCTGAATCGATAAAGATCCTGCTTACCAGCTTACTACAAAGCCGAGCTCCAGTTCATCCCAGCCATAGACGTTGACTGCCATGCCGAATGTTAGGTGAATGCACGATGATATGGGAATGACGAGGTCCATATCGGTTTTCACCCAACCAAACAGGGTGTTCTCATCAGCGTCGTAGTAGGCTACCCCATAGTTTACGTCGTCGTCTTCGCAGTAGGGTTTAGCCGAGCCAGAGACGGTTGGTGGCGTGGCCTTCGGCGGTGTGTTGTAGGCGTAGGAGTTTCCGTCCTCATCTTTGTACCAGAACCAGAAACTGTCCGCAATCAGGGTCTTTCGATCACCAAAGTAGGTGTTAACCTCCCACTTGTAGCTCCCGCCGCAGCAACTCTCAGCGCTGGTCTCGATGGTGAACATCTCCCAGATGTCGTAGTACTCCTCCGGGTAGCAAACCTCGGTGTAGTAGCCCACGCCGGTCGTCCAGTCGAACTCCTCTTTGGCAAAGTTCTTGTCGGGGATGAAGAACCCGTAGGTAGTAGGCGAGTTAACATCCGCTGCCAGGTAGTAACCCAATGGACCAAGCACGGGGTTGAACGAGGTGGCGCTGCTGAACGTAAGTCCGTTCCAGTTGTAGAACGTGCTGATGCCGTTGAAGATCAACCCATTCAGGGAGGCAGCGGTGGCATCCCAGTCCAGGTCTAGATGAAGGGTGATACATCCTGTGTCGCCGAGACATAGGACTGGCTCCAGGAAGAACTCCTTCTCAGTTGTGGTGAACGTGATTAGCGTATCAAGGCTGAGAAACGAGAAGACCTCGATATCAGTCACCAGGATCTTGAACCAGCCGAACCCTTCACAGGTCATGTTCAATCCCACGTCAAATTTAGCACAGCCCAGGCTCATTCCCTCCACGGTGATGAATTCACGCGTAAATGTGGCCTCCCAGGTCTCCCCACTCACCCTGGGCAGGTAGTAGGAACCCCCCAACTTGAACGTGTCTTTGATGTAGGTCTTGGCATAGGCTAAAGTCATCAGCTCGTTGTAGGAGTACTCCTCCAGGTTGAAGTACGTGTGACTGGTGATCAGCATATCACCGGCTGTTCCGCTCAAGGTCAACTTCGACCCTGCTCCATACCGGGGGAGGCAGGCCGAAGCCGTGTATGAGCCCGTTTGTGTAATCACACTTTCCCAACCATCGTAGTAAGGGTCTCCGTAGACCCATTTCCCGCTAACGGTCTTAGCCTCAAAGTCGTTCCCTTTGAGGTAGAACAACCACTCGAAATTCATCCCAAGCAGGGAGACCTGTGCATTTGCCTTCAGAGAGCTAAACGCTGATTGTGTATAGGTGATGGTCTCATCAAGCCGTGCACAGTTCCAAATTGAATCACTCCACGTTGCTGGGGCACCGGTACTCAACACGCCGGCCACAGACTGAGTCTGGTAAGACTCGCCGCTGGCAAACGCGTAGGTCACACTCTTGGCGACCATTGGGTCGAACTGCAGTGTTGAGTTGATTGTGAATGCGCCTAGCTTTCCCGAGGCGGTGAACTTCTGTAGACCAAATCCGCTCAAGTTGAACACCGACTCCGATCCCAACACCCAGCTATCGAGTGTGTAGTCCATCGTCAGTGTCGAGCTGATGTCCTCCAGGAAACCTTTGAACGCCGAACCAGATGGATCAAAGTCAATTATGGTTTCCCATTTTCCGGAGAGAGAGGTAGCTGTTACTCCCCACGTCAATGTCAATAGCAGTACCGCTGTGACAAAGCAGATACGTGTCACGTTACAACAACCTCCTTCTGTATGAGTAAAGCTTACGCGCAAGAATGTCCCTAGAAAAAGGAAAAGAAAGACTTACTTTGGTGGAGTTTTGGTGGTACTAGAGTAACCTGTGTCACTCTGTCGCGATTGTACTGCGCGCCAAGGGCTTGTGCCTCGACCCTAGATAACCCCGAGTCCATTCATGATCGCCTGCCTGTGCCGGCCTGCCTGTCGCATCCGCGACGCAGACAGGCGCTCCGTGTCCTTCGCGGCAGAGGATTCTACTTATCACTCACAAGATCCTTAGTTTGTTAATTCTTGATCCTTGTCTTGTAGATGGAATCACGCGTTTATGTAGCCGTTGTCTTGAAACCAGTTCACCGCTTTCTCCAAAGCGGCCTTTGGTTGAGTTTGCGAAAGACCAAGTTCGCGGATTGCTTTTGTGGGATCATAGTACATGTAATGTCGGGACATGCGAATTGTCTCCGGTGTCATGCGAGGGGTTGCCCGTGTGAGGCGGCAAAATGCGGCATTTAGGTAAGAGAGACCAAGGATAGGAAGATAGGGAAGCTTTACTCGCGGGGCCGGGAGGCCAGTGATTTCGGATAGAGTTTGCAGTAGCTGGCCCATGGTCATGTCCGTTCCGCCCAGGATATAGCGCTGCCCTATCTTTCCTCGTTCAGCGGCAAGTAGGTGCCCTACCGCAACATCTTCCACATCCACTACATTCATACCCGTCTCTATATAGGCCGGAAGCTTGCGGTTTAAGAAATCAAGGATCGTTTGTCCGGTGGGAGTAGGCTTGATATCGCGAGGGCCGACAGGAAACGATGGGTTGACTATCACCACAGGAAGACCAGCGCGAGCATATTCAAGGGCGACTTGTTCCGCATAATACTTGCTCTTCTTATAGTCTCCAACGATCTGTGTAAAATCGACAGGGGTTTCCTCGGTTGTTGGTCTCTTTCCAACCGGTACCGCAAGGGCGGCTACAGAGCTTGTGTAAACAACCCGATCGATTCCAGCTTCCTTTGCTGCTTGCAAAACATTGCGGGTTCCATCGACGTTAATCTTATATAGTAGCGCCCTTTCCTTGACCCAAAACGAGTAAAGTGCTGCCGAATGGAATAGGCGGCTACAACCTTGCAGTGCAGGGCCCAGGGAGTCAGCGTTGGTGATATCACCATAAGCGACTTCGATATTGAGTCCATCAAGGTTGCGCGTGTTAGATTGCTCGCGCACGAGCACACGCACTTGATAGCCCTGTGTTAGTAGTTCCCGTACAATACTTGAGCCGATAAAACCAGTTGCGCCCGTTACTAGTACTCGCATAGAACTCCTCTATCATGATTGTAGTTGCGCAAAAGGCAATTCCTTGCTGGGTGGGGTACAATAGCCTTGCCACATGAACTGGTGTGACGCACTTCTTCAGGAAATCACTTCTCCATGATCCGATAAACAGTGTTTCCTGAACGGGGGATATTCTCTGGCCACTCTCCCTCTCCCTCTTCCTTTGCGGGGAGTGCTAGCAACAGGCCGACTTCGCTTCCTCCTCCTACTTGTTCCACCGGTCCGTGGTCCACTTCCAGGGACTCTACTGTTTGATCAATCTCGGTGTGCGGTCCCCGAATGCAGATGTGATCACCCAATTTAAGTGTTTCTCCCTGATGAACGAGCACGGCGACAACGCTGATTTTCCGAAAGAAATCGGTCACTTTCCCAATCTCGATCTCCTCGCCTTTCATTTGACCCTCCTCCTCAGTGATAACTGAGCAATGATTAGGTGGCTTTATGCCGTTCTTTTATTACTATTCATAATAGGTGAGAAGGCCAAACGCAAGCAAATTAGGTTAGTCGTTGTTAGATTGTAGGGGTACGGCATGCCGTGCCCCTACGTACGTTTGATGATGGTGCCAGCTCCTACTAGGCAGTCCTGTAGCTTAGCACCAGTTAGATGGCAGTCACGATCGATTACGCAGCCGGTGATATTGGAATTCTCGATTTTCCCGCTGCCCAGGATCACCGAAGCATTTACCACCGAGCTTGTTACTTGTACATCTTTCGCCAGCCAGCTATCCTGTCCAGAATATCTCTGATTTGCTTCGATATACGAAGCTCGGTCACCGATATCATACCACCCAGCGTTGAATACAAATGGATCGATATTGATTCTCCGATCTCTTAGAAGCCAGCTATTGAAGTACCCAGGAGCGTCCTTACCGGCTTTGGCTTTCCCAAGAAACTCGCCGATCAATGGCAGGATCCTCTCAGGATAGATGTAACATGCTGTGCTTGCCAGGGTCGATCTTGGAACCTTGGGTTTTTCTTGAAACTCAGCGATCCGGTTCTGCTGAACAATCGCAACTCCGTATCGGCGCTGCACTAGCTTCTTATCTTCGACATCACACAGGGCTATCAATGGGTTGCCGTGGTAGGCATTGACGAAATCCCGCAGGGAGAACTCAAAGATATTGTCCCCGCCAATTACCAGAATATCTTCACTAATCTCCAATCGCTGTACGAGGAATTGAAGTGCTCCTATGGTGCCAAGCTTTTCCTTTTCCGAAGTGGTTTCTTCGATCACCAGTTGCACGTTGCGTCTTCCGTGCTTGCGCCATTCCTTAAACTGATACTCGAAACGCTTGTTGGTGGAGACAATTGGGCGATCGCGGAATGGGTATGTATCAAGTATGAAGTCAATGATTGGTTTTCCTGCTATCGGCAAAAGGGGCTTCGGACGGTTTTCGGTGATCGGATATAGGCGGGTGCCGTAGCCACCGGCGAGGATAATTGTTTTCATTGTCAGGTATGCCGTATGGAGCTACTCTGCCTGGTCAACAGTTCTTTCTTGAACTCTTCGATTAGGGCAACGGGCGTTGGATCGACTTCATTTAGTAATGCAAGGTAGAAGCTTACATAATCGCCGAAGTAGATTTGGGAGATGAGTTGAGCAAGCTCGGTTTCGCCGCTGGCTGTAACTTTCCTAAATCCCACTGAGTGATGTTTGAACAGAGACTGCATGATTTGCATGCGAAGAAGATTTTCCTGTTTGTCGTAGTGATTTTGGAGTAGAATCACAAAAAGACTATGCGCATACTCACCTTTCACCATGGATAAGATCTCATTGTGATTTAGCTCGGGAAATGCATTCCAGAATGCGGGTTGTTTAGCATTTTCGTTTATCTGCGTTTTCCATCGCATTGCCACCAAGTCAGTGTTGTCTACTGTGCCATAGATCAGAGGGAACTTGCCAAATAGATGGCGAGCAAGCTCTTTGGCGGGATTTGTGGTAGCTCCAACGGTGTGAGTGCACTGAGTTCTCACCCTGCTAAGTTCTGAGAACAGGGCTTCGCGCCGGCCAATGTCCTTGAGAATCTGTGCTTTTATGAGTGTAGTGACTAGACTGATGGCGAGATATCCAAGGGCGGCTCGGGGTTGATACCCTGTGGGAATCTTCAACAGCGGAAGCCCATGGGTATTAGCAATCCTACCTATCTCTCCGCCGCTCGAAAGACAGAACGCGAATGCTCCTTTTTCAATTCCACTCTGAAGTGCAGATATTGTCTCTGCCGTATTCCCGGAATAGCTAACCGCAATTAGAAGTGTGTGTCTATCAGTGAATGGAGGAAGATCATAGCTACGGTTGACAAACAAGGGGATCTGTGAAAAATGTCGAGCAACTTCTCCAGCCATTGCCGATCCTCCCATCCCGCATATGACAACCTGCTTAATGCCGTAGGGGAGGTGAGGATCGAAATTGTTCCCGAGCTTGATTGCTTCTTGGCATTGGCCGGGAAAGCCATCTAGAATCCTCAGCATGCCGGCTTTGTCGTAATTGGTAAGAACTGTTTTGTTGTCCAATTTGTCCATGTTGTTCTAATCATAACGGAGAACATTGATTTGAGCTAGCCTAATGACCTGCTCCACTGATTAGCAATTGACCAGTAATAGTGGCTCTGTTTACTGGAAATGCCAGTGGTCTTGTTAGCTAACGACATCCTTGCTATAATACGAATTAATGATGGTTGTCTCGTCAGCGAAGGAGGCTTGTAATGCGAGAAGCGGAGATCAAGGCTCTATTAGTGGATCCAGTTAACAATGCGCCGGTGATACTACTAAAGGATAAGCATTCCACTAAGGCAATGCCGATTTGGATTGGAGAAACCGAAGCAATGTCGATCGCTCTCGAGCTACAAAATCAATACTTTCCACGACCCCTGTCTCATGATCTGATGAAGGAAATAATTAATCATCTGAGCGGGAAAGTAGAGAAAGTTGCGATTACTGCACTCAAAGAGGGTACGTATTACGCTACTATTTACTTGCGTGAGAAAAAAGGGAAAGTCATCGAACTCGATGCACGACCCTCAGATTCTTTGGCCCTTGCCTTGCGTATGGGAAGTCCAATCTACATCGCTGATGAAGTGTTCGATTCCTCCGCAATTGAATCTCCGTTTGCGGAAGAGGATGCGTTCCAGGATTTTGTTGAATACAAGATGGACTTATCAGAGTTCAAGAAAATCCTAAAGTAGGATTCTAGCTACGAACAGTTGTTGCTCCATGCGGAAGCGTGTGAATCTCTTCAGGGGAGAGTCCTTGATTAACTGCTATTCGTTGCACATATATGCTTCTTGTTCTTTGTCCATCCACAAAGAAGACAACCTTCTTCACCAAGAAGTTCTCCCTGTCGATGTAGATCATGCGCAACAGTCTACCGGTAGTCTGATCGCGCACTTTTAGTATGTAGCCACCCTGAATAGAGCTACCAGCAATCTTGCTCCCAACATTAGCGACTCCGGGTAGGGGATTTAGCCGATAGCATTCTACCCCAGGACAAAACGAGAAAGCGAGCGAGTAAGTGTGTGTGGCAATGGTTTCCGGGAGAGAAAGCGTTGATAGGAAAATATCGGTGCGAAACGCGCAAATCTCCGGAGTTACTTCGAGTTCCACTTTTCCCGCTTGCCAGTCTTTTTCTAGCTGTGTCAGGTCAAAGCTTGCTAACCCAAGAGCAGCCAGCGGGAAGCCGACCCATCGTTTGGCCACGATTAGGTTTTCTTGAGGGATATAATGTGAAAGAAGATCACGTTCAACAGTGAAAAGCTCGCCCCGCATCTGCTCCGGATTCAGGTAACGAATGCTCAAGCCACCCTCTTTTCCAATCAAAAAACGAGTGAGCACTCGAACTGGATCACCTTTCTCGCTTTCGTCCCTTATTTCGAGAACAGCTTCCAGGTCCTTGACACGCGAGAGGGCTGTTTGCACTCGCCAGATGAGGCCCGCTGGTTCCATGGGGTCATGTTCATCTAGCAGGTATTGATCAACGGCAACAACGCCCACTATCAAGCCTACGAAGATGCCAAGCCCAAGAAGAACGATGTTTTGACTGCTCATGATAAGTAATTATAATGCGACTAGCGAAAAGGTCAATTCTTGGAAAAGGATAAGTCTGATGAGTAAATGTTTAGGCAAATTGCGACTAGTTCAAGAAGCGGTGGTTGCCGGCAAAACCGTGCTCGTACGGGTTGACTACAATGTTCCCCTGGAGAATGGAGCAGTTACGGACGATGGAAGGATTCGTGCATCACTTCCAACCCTAGAAGAGCTTCTCCGAAAGGGAGCAAAGGTTGTCTTGCTGACTCACCTTGGTCGTCCAAAAGGGAAACGTGTTTCAGGGCTTTGTTTGGATCCGGTAGCGGCTCGCCTACAGACACTCCTGGATCGTGCAGTGAATAAGCTCGACGATTGCGTGGGAGATGAGATCAAGCAAGCTATAGATCAGGGCTCCTCAAATGAAGTCTTCATGCTTGAAAATCTGCGTTTCCACCCTGAAGAAGAGGCAAATAATGCTCGATTTGCACATAGTCTGGCAAGTCTTGGAGACGTATATGTAAACGATGCCTTCGCGACACTTCACCGTGCACATGCCTCCACATTGGGAGTCACTAATTACCTTCCTTCGTACGCTGGGATGCTTGTGCAAGAAGAGATCAAAGCCTTAAGTCATCTCGCTGAAAACCCGGCACGGCCATACGTTGCTATCATTGGCGGCAAGAAAGCCAAGAGCAAGCTTGGTGCGTTGCGTGGCCTGCTAGAGCAGGTTGATGTTATCCTGATTGGAGGTGGGGTAGCATTTACCTTCATGCGCGCGAAGGGCTACCAAGTGGGGGATTCTGTTGTCGATGAATCACTTTTGGAGAGAGTGAAAGAGGTAATTCGTCTAGCGCGTGAGAAGCGTGTCTTGGTTCTTCTTCCACAGGATGTTGTAGTGTCTGAGCAGGTAGATGCGAGTGCTGAAACAGTTATATGTGCAGCAGATGAGATACCCGCTGGACGGATTGGCCTCGACATTGGCCCAGAGACGATTCGTAGCTTTGGAGAGCAGATAGCTTTGGCACGGACGGTCGTTTGGGCTGGACCCATGGGAGCATTTGAGCTAGAGCAGTTCTCTAGGGGGACAAGAGAAGTAGGAGAGGCGCTGGCTTCAAGTAATGCGTTCACGGTGGTAGGTGGCGGCGAAACGGGTGCAGCGGTAACACAGATGGGAATTGCCGATAGAATATCCTACATTTCTACTGGCGGCGGGGCTTGTCTTGCATTGCTTGAAGGGAACGTGCTTCCGGCACTGGATGCG
>JAUWPW010000027.1 GCA_030611415.1 Candidatus Bipolaricaulota bacterium | reverse complement strand
TCACCCATACGAGAAAGGTTCCGTAGAGAGGCCTGAACGAGGCGGGCGAGATGAAGCGGGCGTAGTACGCATACAGGCCGCCACCGATTCCCATGATCATCGCCCCGAGTACGAGCGCCTGTAGCTTGAAGGCGAAGGTGTTCTTGCCGGACATCGCAACGGCATCCTCGTCCTCGCGGATCGCTTTTAACACACGCCCCCAAGGGGAGTGCACGAGTCGTTCTACAAGAAGATAGAGGACAAAAAGAATAGCAAGGACCAAAAAGAGATAAAACCAGTTATATGCCTTGGAAAACAGGCCGTGTATCCATCCCGGTAAATCAGGGTTATCGCTTAAGAATGCCTTGACCCCTCCGTGGATTGGCTCATAGATCGGCGAAGGGATCTGCTGAAGCCCCCACACGCCGTTTGTAAGCCAGGACTCGTTCTTTAGCACTAATCTGATCGTCTCCGCGATCCCAATCGTGGCGATCGCGAGATAATCCGATCTGAGACGCAGAGTGGGAATTCCAATTAGGAAAGCGACAATTCCGCAAACAACGACCGCAGCCAGCAATCCAGTGACAAAAGGCAGCTCAAATCCCCCGAAAATCCGACCGTCCCATGCGCTTGGTGGTGGACCAGAGACCAGGGCTGCGGCATAAGCTCCTAGTGCGTAGAAGCCGGCGATTCCAATATTGAACAGACCAGCAACACCCCATTGAAGATTAAGTCCTAAAGAAAGGATTCCATAGGTGCCAGCGGTAATAGCGAAAAAGATAACGTAATTGATGATTCCAATGAGTGTATCCATTATCGCCTCTTCCCTAGCAATCCGGTTGGCTTCACTAACAGCATGAGGATCATGATGATGAAGGCCACTGCCGGTTTATAGCCCGTAGGGATGAACGCGGTCGAAACTTCTTCGGTGATCCCTATCACCATCCCTCCGACGATCGCCCCATACGGGTTGCCGATTCCGCCCAGGACTACCGCCGCGAAGATCGATAGGAGCATCTGCCACCCCAATTCCGGAGTGATGAACTTGTTCTCGATCCCCGCCAGAATGCCGGCGGTCGCTGCCAGCGCTCCCCCAATCACCCAGGTCCACACGATCACCCGGTTGGTATTGATCCCTGTAACGCGAGCAAGTGAGTTGTTATCCGCGGTCGCCCGCATCGCCTTCCCCATCTTGGTGTATTTGAGAAATGCATGCACTAACACGACGAGCACGATGGTTACGAGAATGATAAACACCTGATCGGGCTTGATCCTTATTCCCAGCCCTGGAATTACGGTCGCTATTTGGATCCTTTCTATGTAGTAGTGTGGTTGGGGGCCCCAGAAGAACTGGAGGATGTTCCTCAATGCCAGGGCAACCCCAATCGAAGACATCATCAGGATGACCGACGAATAGTGACGCAACCGCTTGAAGAGTATGCGGTCGATCAAGACTACCGCCACGGCCGTCAGCCCTATTGCGAAGATAGCAGCTAGGATGAGCCCAAAGCCGAACGAGAGAGGTCCTAAGGGTGTGTTGGGAATACTCCAGGAGACGAATAGGCTGAATAGCCCGAGAGCGATGTAGGCTCCGAGTGCCATCATGTCTCCGTAGGCAAAGTTGGAGAAGCCAAGAATGCTGTAGGTGAGAGAGACACCGATCCCGCCCAGGGAAAGGATGCTCCCCGAGATGACGCCGTATACGAGCAACTGTGGAATTCTTGATAGTATGTCCATTTATTCTCCCTACCCACCGAGGTAGAGCTGCCCCACATCCTGGTTGGCTAATAGATTTTCACCTGTATCTTCGAAGCGGTTTCGACCACTGGCTAAGACGTAGCCACGGTCGGATAGCTTCAAGGACTCCTTGGCGTTCTGCTCCACTATGAGGATCGCTACACCGCTCGCGTTGATGGCGACAATCCGCTCGAAGATCATCGCTGCCAGATTCGGAGCCAGGGCGGCGGAGGGCTCGTCCAACATCAGTAGCTTCGGATCGAGCATCAGCGCCCGTCCCATCGCCACCATTTGTCGTTCACCTCCGCTCATCTTCCCTACGCGCTGCTTTCGACGGTCCTTTAAGATTGGAAAGAGCTCATAGATCTCCTCCAGCTGTCTACTGAAGTCATCGGTGAGGATGAACGCCCCCATTTCCAGGTTCTCGTGCACGGTAAGCGAGGGGAAGATATTCTCCACCTGGGGCACGTATGCCATGCCCCGCCGCACGACCAGGTCGGGGGAAAGCCCCGTAATCTCCTCTTCCGCGAAGGTAATCTGTCCCGCGGTCGGTGTGAGCAGGCCGAAGATCGTCTTCATCAGGGTCGATTTGCCGGCTCCATTAGGGCCGATCACCGTGACGATCTTGCCAGCCCCCACTTCAATGGAGACCCCATGAAGAATCTCCATGTCTCCATACCCGCTTGTGACCGCGTTAACTGTCAACAGCGACATATTGACCCCCAAGGTAGGCGTCGAGCACCTCTTGTTTCTTCTGCACCTCTGTTGGTGTCCCCTCAGCGAGTTTCTGCCCTTCGCTCATCACGATCACTGGGTTGCAGAGCTTCATCACGAAATCCATGTCGTGTTCGATCAACAGGAAGGTCGTCTTCTTCTCCGCGCACAGGCGATAGATCGAATCGGCCAGACGTTTCAAGAGAGTGCGGTTCACTCCGGCACCAGGTTCATCGAGCAAGACTAGTTTGGGTTTGCCCATCATCGTTTTGGCCAATTCGAGTAGCTTCTTCTGCCCACCGGAGAGCCTTCCCGCGTACTCATCTTTAAGCTCTGTCAGTTCTAGAAATGCCAGGACCTCGTGTGCTCTCTCCCGGATCGCGTGCTCTTGCTTGCACACCAGTCGACCGCGTAGGAAGGGATTCCAAATCCGTTCACCGAGTTGTTCGGTCGGTACGAGCATCAGGTTCTCTACTACCGTCATCGCCTTCCACTCGCGCGGAATCTGGAATGTCCTTGCAATACCCTTCTGAAAAACGAGATGAGGAGGTAAGCCAGTAATGTTCTCATCCTCGAGAAAGACCTTGCCTCGATCAGGTTTGAGGAATCCGGTAATCAGATCAAACGCCGTGGTCTTCCCCGCTCCATTTGGCCCGATCAAACCGGTAATCGTCCCCAGATTAACATTAAACGAACAACAATGCACCGCGCGCAGTCCTCCAAACCATTTTGAAAGATTGTCAACCACAAGCACACTTTCCTCCTTACAGACAAAAAAACCGCAAGTCCTTGGACTTCCGGTTTCCAGGCCCACTAGCAGTTTACAGAACCACTGCCAGGCGACCTACAACATCCAAATAAAGTAGTAATAAAGGGCGTTACTGGCTGTTGTCACCTCCAAGATAGTACTCTGAACTTGCATCACATCTTCCTCCTGTTGTGACACGAATCCTAACAGGCCGACACAGGGTTGTCAACCTCTGGATTTGGGAATTAACGAGTGACAGTTTGCCTGCCTTTATACACTTGCCAGAAGAGTCGCCCAATTCCAAGGTGAGAGACAGCCCCAATCGCTAAGAGAAAAAAGTATGGGTAACCAAGAATAGCTCCAAGTAAGACCATGAATATCCGCAAGTCCCGCTTGATCAATTTTGCCCACACACCCTTATTAGGAAACCCTCCCCCGTAGCGAATGGCATACTCCTTCTTGGTGTAGCTGGCCAAGAGAAAGCCAGTCAAGGCAAAGATTCCGCCTAGCCACACCCAAGGAGTTGGATGGAATCGCCAGAAACCGTAACTAACCCCTGTAACAATTACAGCATCGCCATACCGATCAAATAAGGTGTCCATCCATGCGCCAAATCGGCTCGTTCTAAATGTCAACCGAGCCACTTCACCGTCACACCCATCCATAATTGAGCCGATCTGGCACAGAATCCCTGCAGCCAAGCTCACAGCATAGCCTCCGAAACCAAACAGGAATGCGCCCAAAAGGATAAGAAAAAAGCTTGCCAGACTGATCATGTTGGGTGTGACTTGTTCAGAGGGACAATGGGTAATAAGCTGCGCTGAGAAACGAACGGATAGAGGACGATTAAACCATTGGGAGATAAACCCATCTTCATCCGTTTTCACCAACCGTTTCATAAGAAGTTTACGCGCATGCTTAAGAGCTTTGGGTGTATCCACGTCAAGCCAGAAGTGTTCACCCAAATCCACCGCTTTCATTCTCTTCTGCTTCGCCAGGCCACGAATCCCACCGCTAAGGGTGCCATCTCCTTCTAGTTGTGCCTGTCTGAGAGCGTCGAACAGGAATGGCCAGCAAAGAAAAATACCTGTATCAACAGCATTATAAGCCTCTAGTCCCTTCCCGATCGCGCTGATCCTTCCATCTTGAACTTGCACGCGGGTAGCGTCTTCTATATCGAAAACTTGCTCGGTACGTCGATCGACAAGTAGGTAACATGCTTCCCCGTCGTTCCCTCCAGCGATTAACCGCGCAATGACCTGTGGATCAAATAGGTGATCACACATAACGAGAAGAAAAGCAGAGGAAAGAAAAGGGGAACAGGCAAGCGCCGAGGTGCCATTACCGTTTCTCCAATCTTGGTTTTTTACCGTTGTGATAGAAACCTTGTACTTCTTTCTCCACTCTGGAAAGCGAGGTTCAATCTCCGCTTCACGATAGCCAAGAACGATAAAAAACTCCTCAATCCCCGCTCCTTTACAGGATAGGATCACTCGCTCAAGGAGCGTAAGACCCAACACCGAGATGAGTGGCTTGGGAGGCTTCTTCTCATCCTCGCAGAGTCGTTCACCACGCCCTGCAGCCAGAATTACTACCGGCGGCCTCGCGTACATTACTCCACCGGACCGTCAGAGATTCCCAGCCTGATTTGGCCCAGCAAACTGCTCTTCTCCATCACTTACACCAAGAGCAAACCGACGCAACATTTCTCTTGCCACTGAGTCCTCAAATTGTTCCACCGGTGACTTGAAGAGGTATGCACTCGCCTCAACGATCGGTCCCGTGAGTCCCCTATCAAGGGCAACTTTGGCAGCTCGCAGAGCCTCCATTACCACCCCAGCAGAATTCGGCGAGTCCTCGACCGCCAGGCGCACCTCGAGATCCATCGCCACCCCGCCAAACTGCTCTGCTTCGATTCGTAGGAAGCAAAGCTTGCGATCGTTGAGCCAAGGAACATAGTCACTTGGGCCTACATAGATATTTCTCAAGTCAAACCCACCTGGATCCATTTGGCTTGTGACCGCCTGTGTTTTGCTGACCCTCTTGTTCTTCAGGCGGGCGTGATCCAGCATATTGAGGAAATCGGTGTTCCCACCAACGTTTAATTGGTATGTACGTTTGATCGGCTGACCGCGGTCTTCAAATAGCTTGGCTAGTACCCGATGGATGATTGTCGCTCCCACTTGTGATTTGATATCATCCCCCAGGATTGGAAGGCCGGCTTCACGGAAACGATCGCCGTAGAACTTAGAGAGAAAGACGGGTATTGCGTTGACAAAGGCGCAACCTGCCTCAATCGTACAGTCTGCATAGAAGACCGCATTCTTCTCACTCCCCACCGGGAGGTAGTTAACTACCACATCAACCTGCGTCTCACGCAGGTTATGCACAATCGCCTCTTTCGCTTCCCCCACATTGGCGTAAGCATTCTCAAGTGGCTTGAACCGGTCGCCTTCCGGATACTCCTCATTATGCGGCGCGATGCTGTCGATGATGTATCCCATCTTGACAGGGCAGCCCATGAATGGGATACCACGCTGGAAAACTTTCGTACAGTTCGGTAGAGAGAAGATCGCCTCTGACAGATCCAATCCTACTTTTCGCTCATCCACGTCGAACGCAGCGACATAACGGATGTGATGTGGACGGTAACCAGCGAAATCCCTAGTTATCAACCCCGGAATCTCGGCGTTCGGATCAGCATAGTAGAATCGCCCCTGCACAAGAGAACTAGCACAGTTTCCAATACCAATGATTGCAGCCCTAATCTCATTCATTTGCTACCTCCTTTTTCTATGTGATAAAATGGAGAGTCCAAGTTGGCCAAGCTGCTCCCAGAAATGGGACATAATGCTTGCCTTACTAGAGTCGTCCTTCGAGAAGCGCAACTACCCGTGCCTGACAACAAGGGATCACGTCGAGTGAACCTGAACTGACCCTTTCTGTTCCCAAGAAGGCGTTCGCTATAGAAACGCATAGTCTAAACATAGAAATCCCTCTCTTAACATCCAATACACACTATAGATTAGCAAATAACGAGGGAGAAATCAAGCGAAACTCTGTCACGCACTAGAAAACAGCGACCAAGCCAAGGCGCTCGCATAAGAATAGACGGAAAACAAATGGCCAGCCTCACAAGTTGCGGTGATCAGGGTTTTGAGCCATGGGCTGGGAGGTTTTCACGGCTTTTGGCAAACTGAAGGCTGTGGAGTGCGGCATACAGACCATCTTGGGCAAGCAGCTCGTGATGACTTCCTTGTTCAACAATCCGCCCTTTGTGCAAAACAATGATTCTGTTCGATTCACGTATAGTAGATAACCGGTGAGCAACAACAATAGAGGTACGTCCACTCATGATCTTACTTAACGACTTCTGAATGAGGTTCTCGGTATGCGAATCAATGCTCGCTGTCGCCTCATCCAACACCAAAACGCGTGGATTGAACACTACAGCACGGGCAAACGAAAGCAGTTGGCGTTGCCCAATCGACAGGGTAATCCCACGTTCCTTAACCTCGGTATGGTACTTATCAGGGAGATTCTCCACAAAGTCTGCGCTGACGAACCGCGCTGCACTTACTACCTCTTCTTCTGGGATATCTGCTCTCAGTCGGATATTGTCCATAATGTCCCCCGAGAAGAGGAAAACGTCTTGCAGGACAACAGCCATTTGAGAGCGGAGAAAGGATAACTCAAGCTCTTCAATCGGAACGCCATCAAGAAGGATCTCTCCTTTTTGGATTGGGTACATACGAAGGAGAATGCGGATGATCGTTGTCTTCCCTGACCCAGTAAGCCCAACGATTGCGATCCGCTCACCTGGAGCCGCGCTGAATGATACCCCTTTTAGAACCCACTCTCCTTCATTGTAGGCAAACCAGACGTTGCGGAACTCAATCTTACCCCGACAGTGAGCCAAGCTTTTCCCTTCGCCGTGCTTCTCCTCGGGCTCTTCAAGCAAAAGAAAGATCCGTTCAGCAGCAGCCATCGCTCCCTGAAGAACGTTGTACCCTTCGGAGAGTTCAAGAATCGGCTCAAAGAGCATCCGCACGTACTGGATGAACGCAGTCAATGCGCCCAAAGAAAGCCCTCCGCCCAGGGCATTCAGCCCTCCATACCAGATAACAAGAGCCACGGCAAACGAGCTCAGAAAGCTCATCAGTGGGCGAAAAACTGCAAAGATGACCATCTGTTTCATACTTGCAAGATACTTGTCACTGCTGATCGCCATGAAACGTTTATTTGCCTCACGTTCCTGTACAAAAACCTGCACGATTCGCATTCCAGAAATTGACTCTTGGAGATAGGCGTTCAACTTTGCGATCTGCCGGCGAACCTCACGATAGGCACTGCGTACACGGTTTCGAAACTGGAATGCAGCAAACACAATAATTGGAAAAAGGGCAAGGATAACAAATGCAAGCCGCCATTCGAGAGCAAACATAATCGACAGAACACCAACAATCAAGAAGGCATCGCGGAACAGGTTGACAAGCATTGATGTAAACATCTCGTTAATCGCCGCGACATCGTTTGTTACACGCGTGACAAGCCTTCCCACCGGCGCGTGATCGAAGTACGACACCGGCAAGCGAAGGATATGAGCAAAAATCTGCTGGCGCATGTCGTACATCACCTTCTGTCCAGTAAACTGGAGGAGATACATCTGAAGACCACCGAATAGGAATCGGACTAGAAGCGCGAAGGCAAAAAGACTAGCAATCCGCATCACACCAGCAATTGCTGGATCTCGAAGCACAATCAGCTCATGAGAAGGAACCTTACGCAGCGATTCCTGATCAGCAAGATACCCTCCAGATACCAGGGTGAATGCCTGTGGGTTGCGCATCGCAATCGAAGCATGCGAACTATCCTCAGCAACAAACAGGTAGCGCTCACGAGAGAGCGTGCCCGTAGCTTTCCAACCTTCTCGCGTCTCTCTATCAACCAGACGAAGATCAATCAGGTAGCGATTATCTCCAAGCAAGATGAAATTAGCAGACGACGGAGGCTCCGGAAGGGAAACGATCCCAAGCGAAGGGGTCATGTAATTATCGATCGCCATCTTGGAAAGGTATGGAATTCCGATCTGGATTCCGGTCAGAGCAAGAATCAAGACAACACAGGCAAGCAGCAAAACCTTATACGGAACAAGAAACCGTAGGAGCTGTCGCGTCAGACGAAGGTCAAACGCCTTTCCTAAGATCTCGTCACTATCGCTAATCAGGAAGACACCTCCTTTTCAGCCTGCTGCAGACGCCAAATATGGTGATATGTCCCACGCAACTCAATCAACTCATCATGCACCCCGGACTCTATGATCCTCCCGTGATCAAGAACGATGATCCGATCTGCGCGCATCACCGCGGAGATGCGATGCGCAATGAGAAGGACTGTCCTTCGGGTGAAGAACTTACGTAGATTCGCAAGGACAAGCTCCTCCTTCTCTGCATCAACTGCGGAGAGAGGATCATCAAAAATGAGGATCTTTGGGTCAAGGAGAAGGGCACGGGCAATTGCCACCCGCTGTTTCTGCCCTCCAGAGAGAGAAACACCGCGCTCCCCAACAATTGTCTGATACTTGTTGGGAAACTCACAGATCTCATCGTGCACTCCAGCAAGCCGAGCCACTCGCTCGACTTCACCCACAGATGCCTTTGGATTCCCAAAGGCGATATTCTCATGAATCGTATAGGAGAAGAGAAAGGGGTCCTGTGGGACAAATCCAATCGCCCGTCGCAGCTCCCTAAGTGAGAATTCATGCACATCGGTCCCCCCAATTCGTATGCTTCCCTGTGGCGGGTCAAACAAGCGCAGTATCAGATGGGCAAGGGTGCTTTTCCCAGCCCCGGTCAGTCCAACAACTCCAAGGGTCATTCCCGATTCAATTGATAGGTCGATGTTTCTAAGGCTAGGTTCAATCCTCTTGTGGTCTTGTCCGGGATAGGTAAAGCTAAGATTATGGATCTCGATGCGTGTATCACGGAGCTGTTGCGGTGCCCGGGGGTCAATAATCGCTGGAGGCACAGTAAGGAGACGATTGATTCGCCCCAGTGAGGCACGCCCCCGCTGCACCACATTTACCGCTATCCCCAGCGAGATCATCGGCCAGATGAGCATGACAACGTACTGGCTGAAAGCAACGAAATCTCCAAGGGAGATTGTTCCCACAATGACGCCTCGTCCTCCAAGCCAGAGAATAATCCCTAGAGAGGCCCCACCTAGGAGCTCGATCAATGGGTGGAAGATTCCCCACACACGGACGAGGGACATGTTCTTATCGACCAACAGTTGACTTGTCCGGTTAAAGTCCAGATTTGTTCCTTTCTCCTGGACAAAAGATTTCAACACACGAATACCCGCAACATTCTCCCGCACCTTCTCCATCACCTCGGAGAAGGCCGCCTGTACTGCCTCGAATCGTCGGTGGATTAGCTTCCCAAATCCAAGTATGAACAAAGTCAGAATTGGTAACGGGAGCACTGCATACAGGGTAAGGTGCGGTTCAATCGAGAGCATAATCCCAATTGAGACCGGGATCATAAGGAGAGGATCGGCGATTGTAAGCACTCCAAACCCGCATGCTCGGCTGACGGCGTCGACATCATTGGTGGCATGGGCCATCAGCTCGCCAGTCTTATGCTCAATGTAAAACGAGGGAGAGAGGATCAGAAGGTGTTCATAGAGCCGCTCTCGCAAATCTCGCTCAATCCTTCGCGCTGTCCCGATAAAAAAGTAACGCCACAGAAAGCGAAAGCTCATTGCCACAGTTGCGATCAGAACAATGTAAATACCCCCGCGAAGGAATCCCGTCTCTCCGCGAGAGAGTCGATCGATCACGTCTCGGATAACCAAAGGGACCAGAAGTCCGGCTCCATCTACCACCAGTAGGGCAATGAATCCGGCAAGCACTCGTCCTCGATATTGCCATAACCACGTCGTCAACCGCTCCATGTAGAATAGATCCTACACGAAATGGTCAGTGCTGCAAGTTGATAATCTCAGTTATCGTTGTCTTGCTGACGGATCACGAGTGCATCGGCCATCGCTGCAGCATCGATGCTAACATGGTTCCCTTTACTAATCTCACCAGAAATAACCTTCGTTGCAAGTGGATTCTCCACCAGGCGTTTCAATGCTCGCTCCAGCGGCCGCGCGCCATAATGAGGATTGTATCCTTCTTTGGAAAGAACTTTTCTCGCTTCATCAGTAAGAGTAAGTGTAATCCCTTGCTCAAAAAGACGTTCACTTAACTTAGCAATTTTGAGATCAACGATCTTCAGAATGTCCTCTTCTGAAAGCGAATGGAAGATAACTATTTCATCAATTCGGTTTAGAAACTCTGGGCGAAACGTACGTTTCAGATCCCCCTGAATCCGTTCGTGAATCCACTCTTCTGCCTCATCACTAGTAAAGTGCTCACTCCCTAGATTCGAAGTCATAATGATAATCGTGTGCCGGAAATCGACGGTATGACCATGTCCATCGGTCAGCCTCCCTTCATCCAGAAGCTGTAAGAGAATATTCATTACTTGCGGATGTGCCTTTTCCACCTCATCAAACAGAACTACCTGATAAGGGCGCCGTCTGACTACTTCCGTAAGTTGACCGCCTTCTTCGTATCCCACGTAGCCAGGAGGAGAGCCAATCAAACGTGCAACAGCATGGCGTTCCATATACTCGGACATGTCAATCCTAAGAAGCGCACTTTCGCTGTCAAACAAGAAAACAGCAAGTGCTTTAGCAAGCTCTGTTTTTCCTACTCCCGTTGGCCCAAGAAAGAAGAACGTACCGATCGGCCGATGAGGATCTGCAAGCCCGGCACGTGAATGCCTCACCGCTTCTGCGATGACACGTACACCCTCTTCTTGATCAATGACACGCTCATGAAGAAGCTCCTCCATTTTGACAAGCCGCGTTCTCTCTTGTGCCAGCATCCGGCTGACTGGGATACCGGTCCACTGAGAAACTACCGCTGCAATCTGTTCTTCAGTTACATCATCTTTGCTTCCTGCCACTCGTATCCGGCTGGCAGCCTCATCAACAAGATCGATCGCCTTATCTGGGAGAAAGCGTTCGGAGATGTAACGCTCGGAGAGTTTCGCCGCTGCATGAAGCGCATCATCCTTGATTCTCACATGGTGATGCTCTTCCAGTTTCTCTCGTAAGCCTTTCAAGATCTCTATGGTCTCTTCCGGAGTAGACTCGCGCACAAACACCTTTTGAAGGCGTCGCTCAAGAGCAGAATCTCGCTCAATGTGTTCACGATATTCATCAAGGGTAGTTGCCCCAATCAGTTGAAACTTCCCACGTGATAGCGGCTCTTTTAGCATGTTGGAGGCATCGATCGCCCCTTCAGCTGCTCCAGCTCCGACTATGGTGTGCAGCTCATCTATGAAAACTATTGTTTTCCCAGCAGAGGCCTTAATATCCTTGATTACCGCTTTTAACCGATCTTCGAACTCACCACGAAACTTGGATCCCGCCACCATCGCAGCAATGTCTAGGCTGACTATCTCCTTTCCTTGCAAGGTGTCAGGAACCTCTTCTGCGACGATTTTCTGAGCCAAGCCTTCAACAATAGCTGTCTTGCCAACGCCTGGCTCACCAATGAGAACAGGGTTGTTCTTGCGGCGGCGAGAAAGAATCTGTTCCATGCGACGAACCTCCTCCTCACGCCCGATCACCGGGTCCAGCTCCCCGCGGCTAGCCATTTCTGTGAGGTTCGTGGAGTACTTCTTCAGGATCTGATAGCGTTCCTCCGATGATTGATCTGTTATCCGTTGTTCTCCTCGGACACCACGCAGTGCAGTGTAAATTGACTCCACACTAATCTGATGTCGGTCAAGTACACGCTTTAGGGCTTGATCGGTTGTTCGACTAATCGACAGGAGAAGGTGATCTACTCCAGTGTATTCATCATGTAAGCGCTCAGCTTCTATCTGCGCCCCCGCAACAACCGCATCTAAACGAGGTGTGATATATATCTGCGCGCCAACAGGACCAGAAATGGATGGTTTGCCTTCTAGCAGAAGATCGAGATCCTTGGCTAATCCAACCAGGTTTGCCCCCATCTCCTGCAAAATATCTCGGCCAACCCCTTCTTTACTCACTAGCACGCTGAGGATGTGTTCTACATCAAGTTGATTATGTTTGTAGCGGGTTAGCAGGTCTTGTGCGTCATGAAATAGTTCTTGTGCCCCTTGTGTCAACTTATCGAATCTAATCATCGCGCTCACCTCTAATTAGCAGTCGCATACCTTAACTGCTAATTATAGATTGAGAGGATGAATAAGTCAAGGGCAACCTCATAGATAGCCTCTAAGAGCACGGGTATAGGCTTCGCTGTATGCACACCGTGAGTTCTGAGTCAATAATGTGGTCATAATGCCTTGTAGATTGTTATGAAGGCGAGGGCTACAACGAGTATCGTAAGCCCAATTTCTAACCATGTGGACTTAGCCTTTAATGACACCCTGCTTCCAATTCTTACGCCAACCATCGACCCTATAAGCATGAACGTTGCCGGCAGCCAGACTATATCACCGCGGCGCCAGTAAATAACTACGCCGGCCATAGCTGTAAAGATGGTTACAAATAGTGATGTGGCAATTGCCTTATGAATATTGAGTTTCATGGCTCTTAAGAAAGGTGGGAATAGAGCGCCACCACTTCCACCACGCATGCCAATTATTAGGTTTAAAGCTAATGAACCGACAATGATGTTCCTTGGGCCTGGGCTTAGCTTGCGGGCAAGCGCTGGAGCTATTCTATCAAGATAGATTCCGACTACCGTTATGACAGAAACGACGACGAAGACGACTGCCAAAGCCAGTGTTGAAATCAGTCCAGCGAGAAAGGCACCCGTTACCGAACCTAAGGTTCCACCAGTTATCATGTACAGAGCAATTCTCTTATCGATGTTCCTTCTTTGACTTAGTGCTCCTACTGATGACGAAAAGGGTATGACCAGCAGGTTAATCCCAAAAGCATTCAATAAAGGCAGCCCTGCCAGATTGAGCAACGGTATCCTGACAGAACCTCCGCCAATACCAAACAGGCCGCTCATGAAACCCGAGAAAAGCCCAATAAACAGATAGACTATGCTTCTTGCTGTCAATTATCTTCACTCAAGAATAATCTGAATTAAGGATTAGATTGATTCCCTGCTTGCTCCGCAGCTTTGCGAGAGTCAAGAGGACTTTGAGCTTCCCTTTTCATCTGTTGGGAAACTCTGGAGGATGCCATCAACCATTGTCCGGATGGTACTCTCAGGAACGGCACCGAGGATTTCGTCAACCTTCTGCCCATTAGCAAAAAACATCTGCATCGGTATGCTCATGATCTGATACTTCATTGCTGTTTGCTGGTTTTCATCCACATTAAGTTTGCAGAACTTGAACCTGCCATCATACTCCTCTGAAAGCTTGTCATATATAGGTGAGACCATCCTGCATGGACCACACCAGGGTGCCCAGAAATCAACCTCTATGGGAAGGTCTGACCGGAGAACTTCCTGTTCAAAGTTCCGATCAGTAACCTCTATTACTTTGCTCACATTACCTCCTTAGTATTTGTTCCTATTCAGTCAACCTGTCCCAAGATCTAAGATTTTGCCCTTCTTTCTAACCTCTCCTAATCCCTATCCTCTCCAATACATGAAGAGCTCGTGATTCTAGCTTGATTTCCTCGTCTCTTGAAGATAGTTGAAGGCAGAGATGGCCGCGGTAACACCATCGCCAACCGCGGTACCGATCTGGCGCAGAGAGTTCTGGCGAATATCGCCAGCAGCGAAAACGCCAGGGGTCGAGGTAGCGAGCCTTTCATCAGTAGTAATGTGGCCGGTATTCTCGAGCTCCAAAATGTTGGAAAAAGTCTGGCTATTGGGTGTTAGCCCTATGGCAACAAAGACGCCATCGACTTTTAGGATAGATTGTTGCCCGGTTTCAACATTGCGCAGTTTGAGTCCATTTACCATTTTCTCTCCCAAGACCTCCTCTACCACCATACTCCAGATGAACTTCAGCTTTGAATGGGCAAAGGCTCGCTGTTGAAGCAACTGTCCTGCCCGTAGCTGGTCCCGCCGATGTATTACGTAGACCTTCCTGGCGTATTGGGTCAGCTCCAAAGCATCGGTAATGGCAGTATCACCTCCTCCTACCACTGCTATCTCCCTGTTGCGAAAGAAGAAACCATCGCAGGTAGCACAATAGGAAACACCTCTACCTGAAAGCCTTTTCTCGCCAGCAACTCCCAGTTTGCGATATTCTGAACCGGCAGCGATAACTATGGCTGTAGCCTCGAAGTTGCCCTCAGTAGTAGAGACACTATAGGGTTGTCCTTGGGTAAGGCCTGTAACCTCAGCAGTCACCGCCTCCAGGCCATATCTGGCAGCTTGTCGATACATAAGTGAACCCAGCTCCGAGCCGGAGATACCCTCAGGAAAACCAGGATAATTCTCCACTAGAGTGGCATTCATCATCTGACCCCCTAGTGCCCCACGCTCCACCAGTAGGCTCTTAAGCCCTGCCCGCGAGGTATAGAGTCCGGCAGTAAGCCCAGCTGGACCACCCCCGATGATGATTACTTCATATCTAGTCAATTCAGCTACTCCTTTTCCGATCCCCGAAGCCTTTCCGGCCTCCTATGCCGTTTGCTCATCATCCTTTTAATGTATTTCTTTACCTCTTCCACTGCTTTCGGATGAAGTATTACTAGGATATCAGCATGTTGGCAAGGTGACAACATGCTTTTCACCTGCGTTAACGTACCCAGATTATCCTCTTGAGAATTGAGGCATTGGACGACCAGACGACAAATAAGTAGAGTAACAACGTCCTGAATAACGGTTTTGAAGAAGGAGGAACATGCCAACTCACGTACCAACTCGAGACGAAGCACTTGCTTTGTTGAAAGAGTTTAATCACACAACCAGCCTAGTTAAGCACGCTCTGGCGGTAGAGGGTGTTATGCGCTACATGGCAAGAAAACACGGCGAAGACGAAGATAAATGGGGGATCATTGGGCTTGTACACGACCTCGATTATGAGCGCTACCCGGAACAGCACTGTGAAAAAACAAGGGAGATTCTGACCGAGCGTGGCTGGCCTGAGGATTATATCCGTGCCATCATGTCCCACGGTTGGGGGTTAGTAACCGATATCAAGCCAGAACACGAAATGGAAAAAGTGCTTTACGCCATAGATGAACTGACCGGCCTGATAGTAGCAACGGCTCTCGTCCGCCCGTCCAAAAGCGTGTTAGACATGAAGATCAAATCACTCAAGAAGAAGTGGAAGGACAAGAGCTTTGCAGCTGGAGTCAACCGGGAAGTAATCCAAAACGGAGCACAAATGCTTGGGATGGAGCTTAACGACCTCTTTTCCGACACAATTATGGGAATGCGCGAGGTTGCAGAGGCAATTGATCTAAAGGGAACCGCCTAGTACCCTATTGCACAGCCATCTTTGCGAGGTTCACTCCCACCGTAGAGCATGTTTGTAACGGGATCTATCCAAATTCCTTGGTAGCCACCGTAGCCATCTTGTCGATACTTTACGCAATGACCTTTCTCTCTTAATCCTGTAGCAACTGCTGCAGGAATTCCTGGTTCCAAGTAGACAATTCCTCCATCGTGCATTACGTGCCCTGTTGGACTAGAGGAGCCGGCATGACGAAAACGTAGTGCATCGCCTGCTTGCTGTACATCCATGTGAAAATCGATGATATTGAGAAGAATCTGCACTTGTCCCTGCGGCTGCTGGTCGCCTCCCATCACCCCAAACGAGAAAACAGGCTTTCCTTCTTGTGTAACGAAGCCTGGGATAATTGTGTGAAACGGGCGCTTATGTGGCTCCAGCCGATTCGG
>JAUWPW010000007.1 GCA_030611415.1 Candidatus Bipolaricaulota bacterium | reverse complement strand
TGACATCGGGCAGAACTTGGTTTCCATGATGCTTGAGGGCGCTGGATTCGAGGTGATAAACCTTGGCGCGGAAACACCTGCCGACACCTTTGTCCAGTCGGTGAAGGAAAACAAGCCTGATATTGTCGGTATGTCGGCCCTGCTGACAACGACGATGCTCCACATGCCTGAGGTGATCGACGCACTTAAGGAAGCCGGGCTGCGAGCCCAGGTTAAAGTGATGATCGGGGGTGCGCCGGTTACGCAAAGCTATGCTGATGAAATCGGCGCCGATGGTTACGCCCCCGATGCCGCCTCGGCAGTAAAATTGGCAAACAAACTACTTCAATAGGGCGGCACTGATTATCCAAAGCCTGTATCACGATTCTTGTGTAAGTTCCTATCCCAACACCGGGGCTGCCATTATGAGGGCAGGAACTTCGCTCTAGATCTTGGAGGGTGGACTCAAGGGCCTCGATGAACCGGACGTTCTGAGTTTTACTGCCAACTGTAATGCGAAGAAACAAAGGAAGATCATAGCCGGTACAGGGTCGTACAATAACACCTTTCTTCAGCAACATTTCCTGGACCGCTGCGGCTTGGGGCCCTATCTTGATGAGAACAAAGTTAGTGTGGCTCTTGATATATGGCAACCTCAACCGTTCGAATTCGCCATACAGGTAGATGCGTCCCGCGTGATTTGTTGCCACTGTTTTCTCGAGAAATGCTTTGTCTTTTAGAGCCGCAACACCTGCAGCTTGGGCGAGTAGGTTGACCGAAAAGGGTTCCTTCACCTTATTGAGAGGCGCCAGAATTTCAGGCTCTGCAATGGCATACCCCAAGCGGATACCGGCCAGACCATAAATCTTGGAGAATGTACGCATGATCATTGTGTTGGTGTAGCCATCTCGAATATAGCGCAGGCTATCCGGATAGTCAGGAGAATCGACCAACTCGTAGTAGGCTTCATCGTAGATGACAAGCACGTGCTTTGGCACCCTGTTCATGAAAGCCTCTACTTCGGATGCGGTGACAATCGTTCCGGTAGGATTGTTTGGGTTGCAGACAAAGATAAGCTTTGTCTTATCGCTAATTGCTCGGAGCATGGCCTCGAGGTCCAGACTAAGGTTTCTCAGCGGTATCTTGATCAGTGCCGCTCTCATGACGTGGGTATAGATATCATAGACCGGAAATGAAGATTGACTGACGATTACCTCACTCTCTTCATCCAAGTACGCCAGGCAAGTCTGCATGATGAGCCCATCGGCTCCATTGCCCACGGTTAGCTGTTCAGTTCTAATTCTAAGGTGCTCTGCAAGGGCTTCTAGCAGATTGTGGCTCTGCCCATCTGGATAAGAGTTTACGCGTGAAAGGCTCTCCTTCATCGCGGCCAATGCCTTAGGCGAGGCACCAAGTGGGTTCTCGTTGGACGCTAGCTTAATTACATCCTTGAGGCCGTATTCCCGTTGCACCTCATCAATGGGCTTACCGGGCACATATGCCTTGATGGCGTTCAACCCACGCTGTTGTCTAATATGCGTCATCTATCAGTTCCTCCTCTCTTGTATCACTCGCACGTCTCCAACCAGGACTCCAGTTGACAACACGAATACAGGGTTCAGGTCGGCCTCTACAATCTCAGGGTAGAGGAAGGGAAGGCACGAGAAGTCGACCAAGATCTTCGCCACGGCATTTAGGTCTCGTGTTGGCTGTCCTCGTGTGCCTTCGAGGATAGGGAAGGCCTTAATCTCTCGGATCATCGCATTGGCCTCATCATAGTCAAGTGGGGCAATGCGGAGTGAGATATCCTGAAGGACCTCCGTATAGATTCCCCCCATCCCAAAGGCAATCACCGGGCCGAACTGCGCATCCCGTGAGAACCCGATCAGGATCTCCAGGGCATCGGTGATCATTGGGTAGATCACTACCCCTTGGAAGTCGCGCTCACCTATTCGCTGTTCGATCGAGTGAAATGCAACGACTACTTCGTCATCCGTACGAATGTCAGTGATGACACCGCCAACCTCCGATTTGTGTGTGATATCGTGGGACACGACCTTTATCACCACCGGATAGCCAATCGAGCGGCTTCCACTCACGGCATCATCCACAGATATGGCAAGCCGATATTCCGGAACCGGGATCCCGTTTTCAGCCAACCACCTCATTCCTTCCGGCTCGAGCAAAGGACCGTCACTATCACCGGGAAGAGACCCTATCATTACTGGAATCTTTGGCAGTAGATGATTCTTCCTCTTATACTCCTCATAGGTTGCCATCTGTGAAAGTACCATCACCGCCCGTTCCCCAGTAACGAAGTTGGGGACGCCATGCTCTTTCAGATAAGGCAGACTGAGAGCGACCGTTCTGCCGGCCATAAAGTTTGCAGCAACGGGCTTTGTAACCGCTGCAGCAGCGCCGCAGATTCCCCGCGCAAGAGGAAGAGCATCTAGATAAGGCGTGCAGACGTTGATGGCTAGCGCGGCGTCATATTCTCCCAATGCTTCACGCAGTGTTTTCCGATAGTCACTTTCGGTTCCCTCAACAGTGAGATCGATCGGATTCCCCAGTGAACAGACTGGGGGAAGAAATGTGGAGAGCTTTGCTTGTAGTTTTGGAGTCGGTTTATCCAGGTGTAGGCCTACTGCTTCAGCCCGGTCCGCTGCGAGGACCCCAGGGCCACCAGAATTGGTAACGATGATAAGACGTTGTCCCTTTACAGGCGGAAGCGTAACGAACCCTCGACACAGGTCGAACATCTCCTCTATTGTGTCCACACGAATCGCGCCACACTGGCGGAAGGCAGCATCGTACACAGCGTCCGATCCAGCTATTGATCCTGTATGAGACAAGGTTGCCCGCTGGCCGGACACACTACGTCCCGCTTTGATCACTACAAGTGGCTTTTCTCGAGTAAGACGTTGCGCGGCCGTTATGAACGCGCGGCCGTCAGAGACGCTTTCAATATATAGGGCAACAACCTTTGTATCGGAATCATCGACAAGATAGTCAAGGAAATCGATCTCGTTGAGATCAACACCATTCCCATAGCTTACGAACTTCGAAAACCCTAGCCCTTGCTCTTCAGCCCACGAAAGGACAGCACCTCCAAGCGCCCCACTTTGGGTCACAAACGCTACATCGCCCTGTGGGGGATGGGTTTCCAGTGTTGGGTACAGGCGATATCTTGTGTTGATGATTCCGGCACAGTTTGGTCCGCACAAGCGGATTCCATACCGCTTTGCAACAGCTGCAATCTGTGCTTCTTCTTTGGTGTTCCCTACCTCCGAAAAGCCTGCGGTAATGATCACAGCGACCTTCACATCAGCTTTTCCACAATCCCGAAGAACGTCTGCCACTGTCGGAGCAGGCGAGGCGATTACAGCAAGATCAATGGACCGATCAATGTGAGAGACTGCGTCGTACCCGGGGACTCCATGCGCGCCTTGACTCTTAGGGTTAACCGCGTAAACATCGTCGTAGCCCCCGTTAACAATCTTACGGATCAGTTCATAGCCGAGTTTTCCTTTGGAGGTGGAACCGATTACAGCAACTCCACGAGGATAGAAGAGCTTTCCCAGGCTCAAGATGTCCCTCTGACACGCAGGCCAGCATCAAATGCAGCCGCATTGTGCTTTGCTCTGTGCGGCCACCGTGCTTGAACAACCTCTATCATCTCGTGGGCACTGAGCACTTCACCCAATCTTGTGTTTCCAAATGCCGCTCCAAGGACGAAGACGTTTGCAGCTACGTATGCCCCGTCGATTTTGGCAAGCTCTTTTGGATCGAGATAGACCAGTCGAGCGTTACTGACTCGGATGGCCTCCAGCACCGATTCGAGCGGTGGGTAGGGCGCTTCTCCAAGCATCACGGCAGTTGGCTCCCACACGTGACCATATAATAGGAAGTCGCCTTCAGGCCGCGCGTACCGTACTCCCTTCAGCGCTTCAGAGCGCTCCATGGCAAGCACAAGATGAGCCCCACTCTCTCGGATGTGTGGTCCTACTCCCGCACGCCCTAATCGCAACTCGGCCTTTACGAACCCTCCACGCTGTGCCATTCCTTTCGTGGGGAAGAAACTGACTGGATGCCCCTTGTGGACAGCTGCTCGCATAATCAGGTCAGCAAGCGTCAGAATACCCTGACCACCAACGCCAACAAGATAGATGTCGTAGCTCATGTCCCATCCTCCTTCTCGAGGGCTCCTGTTGGGCAGACAGCAGCACACAGTCCGCAACCATTGCATAGGGCGGGGTCGATTGCGATGGATTCGGCCTCAATTGACAGGGCAGGACATCCGGTGGCGGTGATACACTGCTTGCACAGTATGCACTTCTCGGGGATCAAGCGCACATTTCCTGCGTGTTTGCCTTGCCGCATTGCTTGGATGGCACATTCGCGACGAGAGAGCACAACCTTTACCCCCGGAAGGGTGAGACATCCTTCGATGATGGAGGTTGCCCCTTTCAGATCGTAGGGATCGATGACAAAGAACTGGTCTATGCCAAGTCCTGGAATCACCTTCGCAAGATCGATTCGGCGCCCACCTGACTGTTGAAATGTCTCGTCTGTACCTGGATTTACCTGCATCCCCGTCATACTTGTCCACCCGTTGTCCATAATGACAACGGTCAATGGAGTCTGGTGCTGAATCGCGTTGAGCAATCCCGGAATCCCGGCGTGGAAAAACGTTGAATCTCCAATAGTAGCGATTACCGGTGTCCTAACCCCTCCATGAACGTAGCCTTGTGCCAGACTGACACTTGCTCCCATGGAGACCTCCGTCCACACTGTGTTAAACGGTGGGTTCATCCCGAGGATTGTACACCCGATGTCGCCAGTGACCATCACGTTATCTTTGTCAAGATTGAGATTCTGGATCGCTTGATTAATGGCCATGTAGGTCCCGCGGTGGGGACATCCGGCACAGACGGTAATTGGACGTCGAGCTGCAAGTGTCTCTGTTGCTCTATTCCCTTTGAAGTGATCTACAGGGATGCCTAATCCAAGCGCTGTATTGAGCCCTTGTAGCACATGGTCAACATCGTACTCCCCCACGCGGCTTAAGGGCCCATCATCAAGCTTGCCGATGATCTTGCCGGTGAATCCGGCCCTGTGTGCTTGGATGTAAACACCACGTTCAAGGTACGGTTCCAACTCTTCCAAGGTAAGGATGAAATTGCAGTGAGCAAACAGCCTTTGCACATCTACTGTTGGAAATGGAGTTGTTGTCACTGTGCGCAAAACCGAGACCTCTGTCTTGTCGAGTCCATACTCAACAGCAAGGTCGAATGCCTCTTCTAGATATGCTGCTGCTGCACCAACAGCAACAATTCCAAGGCCGCCGGGTTTTTCAGCCAATTGTAGAGAGTTTAGACCCATTTCATGTATAACTTCGCTCGCCTTTTCGAGGCGGGCGATCACATCCTGGTGCTGTGTGATACAGATTGCGGCGCCGGCTTTGGTGTACTTGGCAATGTTTCGCTCGAGGGTTGGTGTGCGTTCAGCGGGCGGTAGCAAATCATCGATCTTTAGGGCTATCTTGGCATTGGCAATCGAGGCAACCAACCTAATGAAGACTGGCGTTTTTACGCGTTCCGAGAGCTCAAAAGCTACCTGCGTCAACCGATAGGTGTCCCCTACGGAGCTTGGTTCAAGCATTGGCAAGTCCGACATCAACGCAAATCCACGCGTGTCTTGCTCAGCCATTCCCGCGCTAGCGCCCGGATCATCGGCAACATAGATTACCAGCCCACCATTACATCCGGAGTAAGCGATAGAGATTAGCGAGTCATAGGCCACGTTCAACCCCGACATCTTCATTGTACACAAGGCTCGCTGGCCGGCCCACGCTGCTCCAGCGGCTATTTCAAAGGCAACCTTCTCGTTTACGCTCCACTCCACATGTCTACCCGGAAGATCCATTGCCAGCAAGCTCGTCAATGCGCCGGTCGAGGGGGTGCCTGGATAGCCGGTGACTACCTTTACACCGGCCTGCAGCGCTCCATAGGCAAGGGCTTCATTGCCACTTAACACCTTGGTTTGCAATTGATTCCTCCATCTGCTCACAATGTTGTTCTCTCACCTAATACTCTTCACTGGTTTGACTGGTTTCATCCTTTCTTGGCGCGATCAACAGCAGCAAGGACCCTCTGTGGTGTCAATGGTAGGTCGTGGATGCGAACACCTATGGCGTTTGCTACAGCGTTCGCAACCGCTGGGGCAGCTGGTGTTAGTGCAGGCTCGCCGATCCCTTTGGCACCGAACGGACCCACACCTGTCCCCGACTCCAGGATGATCGCCTTTGTGGTAGGAAGATCCTTCGCTGTGGGGATCAGATACTCGGACAACGAAGGCGTCCGGGTTACGCCATCCTTGACCTGTACCTCTTCCATGAGAGCGTAGCCGATTCCCTGGGCGCTTCCGCCTTGAATCTGTCCCTCAACGGCAATCGGATTGATGGCCCGACCGACATCATGGCATCCGACGGACTTGAGCACCGTAATCTCACCGGTCTTGGTATCTACAGCTACCTCAATGGCGTGTGCGCTGAAGGTAAAGTCTGGGAAGACGTCTCCCTGGAGGTTCTCGGGGTTGAGCTTATCGGTAAATGGAGCCCTAAACAAAGCCAGGTGTTGCAGCTTTAACCCATCAGCAGCGCACATCTTGCTCAGATCCGCTAGTGAAAGCCATTGTTCAGGATCGCTCTTGATGAACACCTTGTTATCGGCTAGATCCAGGTTGCTGGGCTCTTTCTTGAAATGCTCCGCTGCGTGATCGAGCAACACCTCTCGCACCATCCTGGCTGCCTTGAGCGTAGCATTGCCGGACATATAGAGCTGCCTGGTAGCAGTTGTTGTGCCTGCCAGTGGTGTGACAGCCGAATCTGAGTTGTAGAAGGTCACGTCCGTTAGTGATACACCTAGTACTTCGGCAGCAATCTGGCACAAACTGTTTGCCTGACCCGCGCCGAGGTCCGGCGCGCCACACCGCACCACCACTGTGCCATCTTGCTCGATACCAACCCAGGAACGTGAGGTATCATGAAACCACATGATCCGGCCATAGCTTTGCATTGTAGTGGCAAACCCCTGGCCTACCTTGATTGCATCGTCAGAGATGGTCTCTTTCTCTCCCAACGCTGCCAGCGCTTGCATGGCTTCTTCCTCTAGCCAGACCGCGCTCTTGATCTCTTGACCGATAGCGTTGGAGTCACCGGTCTTCAAATAGTTGATCTTGCGGAATTCAAGCGGGTCCATCGCTAAGGCTTTCGCCATCTCATCCATTTGTTGCTCGTAGGCCACGGCAGCCTGCGCGCCTCCGAAGCCCCGGAACGCACTGGTGAAAGGATTATTGGTAGCAACCGAGACACTATCAACCTTAAGGTTTTCGATTCGATAAGGGCCGCATGAGGTGACAGTAGCGTAGAGAAGGACGTAGGGACTGAGATACGGGTAAGCCCCTGAATCCGAGATCATTTTGATCTCGGCGCCGGTGATGCGACCATTTTTCTTCACGCCAGTGCGGTGAGTAATGATGAACGGGTGGCGCTTGGAGTGTGCCAGGATAGATTCCTCTCGCGTGTATGCCAACCGCACAGGGCGCCTTGTTTCTTTTGTTAGTAGCGCCAGGAAGATCTCGACGGTAATGTCCTCTTTACCACCAAATCCGCCTCCGATCATGGTACCTCGAACGTGTACCTTATTGTGTGGTACCCCCACAGCTTGAGCAATTGAGCGGAAGTGTTCTACCACCTGTGTGCAGACGCGGATGTTGATCACATCTTGATCATCCACCCAGGCTACACCGGCTTCTGGTTCAATATAGGCGTGATCAAGGAACGGCACACGAAAGGTATTCTGCACGATTAGATCAGCTGCAGCCAATCCTGCTTCTGTATTCCCCTTGCGGATCTTCCAGCTGGAGACGATGTTATCTGGCACGTGGATTACTGGCGCGCCTGGCTTCATCGCTTCAAGTGGGTCGAAGACACCTGGTAGTGGCTCGTATTCAATCTTGATAAGTTCGAGGGCTTGTTGTGCAATGGCAAGGGTCTCTGCTGCGACAAGTGCGATAGGCTCACCAACAAATCGTACCCTGCGTGCGGCTAGCACCGGTGCATCTGATCCCTTGCGCCGTTCCTGTCCAGTCTGGCCGGGCATGTCGGTGATTAGTTTCCCGTCTGGCAAGTCATCTGCTGTCAACACGCAGGCCACGCCCGGAAGGGCCCGTGCCTTGTTCACATCCAGCTGCTTGATACACGCTGAGGGCTCACTGCTGCGAAAGACCTTACCGTGAAGCATGTTTGGCATTGTGAAATCGCCAGCGTAGATGGTTGCACCTACTGCCTTGCCGAGTGCATCGACGCGCCGCAAGGGTCTCCCGACTTGGCGAAGGGGGGGGAGATCTACCTGGGGTAGTGTTTTGCCCTTCACTGTCATTCCTGAGCCCTCTGTTGCATCATCTTCTCCGCTGCCATCTGAACTGCGTTGACGATCTGAGTGTAGCCGGTGCAGCGGCAGAGGTTTCCCGAGATCGCTTCGCGGATCTCGGTCTCGGAAGGGTTTGGGTTCTCATCAAGCAGTGCCTTCGCTGCCATGATCATCCCTGAGCTGCAGTACCCACACTGGACAGCGCCCGCATCTGCAAAGGCTTCCTGTAGCGGGTGAGGGCTCTCCATTGTTCCTAATCCAGCATTTGTGAGGATCTGCGCACCATCTGCCTGCCAGGCGAGGACAAGGCAACTATTGATGACTTTCCCATTCAGCTCTACAGCACAGGCTCCGCAATCTCCCTTTTCACATCCGTTCTTAACATCGGTATAGCTCAGGTCCCGCAGCGCTTCAAGCAAGGTTACATTAGGAAACAGTGTCACCTGATGCCGGCGGCCATTGACATTAAGAGTGATAGCCTTCGCTTTCATTGTGTTTCTTCTCCTTCGTGCCTTCGGCTAGGTTTGTCAGCAGACGCTTCACTAGCGCTGTTATCACCCGTTTCCGATAGGCTGCCGATCCACGGATATCACTAATAGCATGTGTTGACTCCGAAGCCAACTGCGCGGCCCGGGCGATTACCTCTGGCGTTAAGGGTCCTCCACTTAGAAGCTCCTCGGCGGGGGTGACGCGGATTGGCGTGGGGGCAACCGCTCCAAGTGCGATACGTACTTGGGCGTAATCCTCCGTGTTCTTGCGGTGTAGCATTACGGCAATGCTTAGCACGGAGATTGCGTCCGCCTTACGCAAGCCGAGCTTGTGAAACACGCCGACACTCCCTTCGGGCAGAATCGGCCAGCGAATAGCAGTTACCAATTCCCTCGGGTGACGAACCGTCTCGCGCACGCCTGTGATGAACTCCTTCAGCGGAACGGTGCGCTTTGCATCCTTACACGTTAGTTCTACCTCGGCATCAAGGACGAGGAGGGGTGGTGCAGCATCCGCGGCTGGTGAACCATAGGCAAGGTTACCTCCGATTGTTGCACGGTTGCGAACCAGTGGGTTGGCAAAGACTCTCGTAGCCTGTTGCAGTACCTGACCGTGCTTAGCGATGAGCACATTGTGCTTTAGGTCTGCAATTGTTACTGCACTCCCAACAACTACATAACCCTCTTCCACACGAACGCCACGTAACTCATCCAATCCACCAATGTTTATCAACATCTGAGGACGAGAGATCCTTCCACGCAGGTCGACAAGAAGGCTTGTCCCACCAGCAAGTGGTATCACTCTAGAGCTCTCATTCATCATCTCAAGGGCCTCAGGTAGAGTTCTTGGCATCAAGAGCTCAAACTCTGGCAGCATCTGACCCTCCTTCTCTAGTCCCCCTAGCGCAGGATTCTACGGCACGGACTATACTTGCATACCCAGTACAACGACAACGATTTCCCTTTAAGTAGTCTCGGATCTCATCTTCTGTAGGAGATGGGATCTCTGCGAGGAGTTTCTTGCTCATCATCAGCATCCCCGGCGTACAGTATCCGCACTGGAACGCATTGTGATCGATAAACGCCTGTTGCAAGGGATCAAGTTCGCCGTTTGGCCTGGCAAGGCCCTCTACGGTCACGACCTCACTCCCATCGGCGCTGACAGCGAGCACTAAACAGGCAAGGACCGGTTCTCCGTTGAGCCACACCGTGCACGCTCCACACTCACCGGTGCCGCAACCGTACTTGGGCCCGGTCAGCTCCAACCGTTCGCGTAACACACTGAGCAGCAACTCGTTTGGAGCCACATCGAGTCGGTGATCTACCCCATTGACAAGAACCCTAATTGAGTGCTTTCCATTAGCATTTACTCGGAATGATACAGGTACCTTGTGAAACAGTGAGGATACCTCAAGAGGCTTCGGTTTTCGCAGTTCGCCCGCCCGCTCCCATGCTTTGCATAAGGCGTCTTGGGTTAAAGGCGCGGCGACCTCGCGGCGGTACCACGCGCTCGAACGGGCATCGTCAATTGGCAGGATCACCTTGGATGCGACTCGTCCTGCCTTAAGGGCAAGCTCGGCATTGAATGTTTCACCGATCAGCACCTCTTCTGCCTCTGGAGCACGTAGAACGGTTGGTCCTACTGACCCGTACACTAGTCGGCAATCGACAACGCGTTGTTCGTCACGAACAATCACCGCGGCAACGCTGATCTTGGCAAGATCAGCGCGCACCCGTGATAATTTTAGGAACGCACTTCCTGTATTTGGTTTCGCGATAGGGAGCTGCACAGCGGTGAGGATCTCCCCTTTCTTTAGCCCAACTTCCCCTGGCCCAAGCAGGAGTTTAGCAATCGGTAAGACCCGTTCTCCGTGGGGGCCAGCCAGCACGAGTTCCGAGTCGAACGCCATCAGTGCTGGAACCGTATCCGAGGCCGGGGACGCATTGCAGAGGTTCCCACCGATCGTTCCCATTATCTGGATCTGCGTGGAGCCAAAGGAAGCACAAGCTTCAGCAAGAGCGGTGTAAGTCTCTTGTATTTGTGGTGCAGTTTTGAGCTGACGAATAGTGGTGAGAGCGCCGATCTGAAATACCCCATCCTTATCATTCATCCCTTTAAGTTCAGGCAGGTTGACGATATTAATAACGCATCGCGGCGCCCTTTGCTCCATCTTCATCCATACGAGGAGATTGGTGCCTCCGGCAAGCATCTCAGCGTCTTTGCCAAACTCTTGCAAGAGCCCAATCGCTTCTTTGAGCGTTGCTGGCTGCAGGTACTCGAACCTGTGCATAAGGAGGTGTGTATTGGTCATATTGTATCTACTTTCACCCATGTATGCGTTCCTTCTTTTTCAAGGCGATAAGAACCTTCTCCGGCGTGATTGGCAGCTCATAGAACCTAATGCCAATAGCGTTGTGGATTGCATTGGCATAAGCCGCAGCAACCGGATTTATCGCCGCCTCACCAATCCCCTTGGCCCCAAATGGGCCGCTCGGCTCGTAGGTATGCGCAAAGCCAGCAGTAAAAGCATCGATATGTGGGGTCTCACTAATTCCAGAGGTCTTGCTATCGATCCAGTAGCCGCCTGAGACGAGCTGTCCATCCGTGCTCCAAGCATTGCTCTCGTATAGGGCGTAGCCCGCACCCTTGGAGAGACCACCCTCTAACTGACCAATCGCCATCGCTGGACAGATCACTGTGCCACAGTCACTTCCCATAACTGCCTTTACTGTGTGTACTAGGCCGGTCCATGTGTCGACCTTGACTTCCACAAAGACGGTCACATAAGCAGGAGGACAGTTGACCGGCCTGTAACTCTCCACCGCGGCGATCGTCTTCCAGCTTTCACTCCAGCAGCGAGTCGCAAGTTCTGACAGTGTCATTGTTCGATCCGGTATCGAAGGAGTATAGACAACACCCTGCTCAAGGTCTTTATTGAGCTTTAGGGTGAGTGCGTGTGCTTGCACATTGAGGTAGTGTGCCGCCGTTGTGAGGATCTCCTCGCGTAGCGTTCTTGCAGCCTTGAGAACCGCTCCACCTCCGGCGTATACCCCGCGGGTGGCGTGAGTGACACAATCGTAAACAGTGGAACAAGTCTCGGCCGGGGCCATGTTCACCTTGTCTAGCGGCACGCAAAGCGCCTCGCTGACAATTCTGTTGAGAGCCTCCAACGTTCCCCCGCCGTGGTCCATCAGAGCTGTGATAACATCTACCGAACCGTCGACATTTAGCTTGACCATCGCCCCTGAGAAGTCAATGACGTCTCCTGGCTGTGGCGCGCCGGCGCTAGAGGTATGGAATCCTCGCCCTAATCCGATACCGGACCGGAAGCGGCCTGTCCCTGAGCCAGATTTTGGGCGGTCACTCCATCCAATGGCTTCTGCTCCTCTATGAAGGAGTTCGGGCACTCCATCGCTCTCAACGATCGAGCGAACGAGTGGGCCCTGTCCCCAGAAGGTGTCTCCCAATCCTACGTAGTTCTTCAATCGTAGCTCAAGCGAATCGATGTCGAGCTTTTCAGCGAGTTCCTCGATCAGCGATTCGGTGGCGAATGTCACCTGCGGATTGCCGAATCCCTGCATTGCGCAAGAAGGGGCCTTGTTGGTATAAACAGCGGTTCCATGGTAGCGGACGTTGGGGATTTTGTACAGGGAGACGAGCCAACCGACAGTGACCCCAAGAAACGAGTATGCTTGGATGTTATGCGCTCCAATATCGACGATCGCCTCCATCTTTGCGCCGGTTAGTGTGCCATCCTTCTTTGCCGCCAATTGTAGGTGGATTTGCTCGCCGTAACGGGTATGGTCGTGTGCATCTTCCTCTCGCGTTAACGTTAGCTTGACCGGCCGATGTGCTTTTAGGGCCAGCGCAGCACAGATCGGAATCGGCGGGTTCATCTGGATGCTTGATCCGAAGGTTCCGCCGATCGGTACACGCTTGACGTTCACCTTAGAGAGTGGTATGTCAAAGATTTGCCCAAGTAGGATTCGCACATTGTGAATCGACTGAGTTGTTGGCCATACAGTAAGCCCACCATTTGGCTCGGGGCGACAGATGGCTGATTTCGTCTCCATCTGTGCGTGATAGACCTTGCTCAGATTGAACGTTCCCTCAACAACAACGTCTGCCTCCGCAAAGGCCCGGTCAACATCTCCTTGTTCAATGCTACGAGCACAGGCGATGTTGTGCTCAATTTCGATCTCGTTTTCGCCCCACAGGACTGTGTCGTAGATCGGGGTAGCACCCGGCTTCATTGCTTTGATCGGGTCAGTGAGCACAGGTAAGACGTCGTACTCAACCTTGATAGCACGCACCGCTTTTTCGGCAAGCTCTTCTGTCTCCGCAGCGACGGCAGCAACCGCCTCTCCCATCCGCCGTACCTTATCGGCAAGTACGTAGTGATCCTTGTGCAGAACCGAAGGAATGGTGATGATACGCTCGTTGTAGCGTACACTAGGGATGTCATTGAATGTAATGACAACTGCGCCTATCGCCTCAGCCGCGGTTGCATCGATGCGTTTGACACAAGCATGAGCATAGGGGCTGGAAAGGACGCGTCCATGAAGCATATGGGGCAGGCTGATGTCAACTGTGTAACGTTCTTGCCCAGTAACGCGTGCAATCCCATCCTTGCGGAGGTTCGCTTTCCCTACAGTATCAAAGTTTCTTATTTTCCACGATCCTTTTCGGTTGACGATCTTCTACCTCTTGCCAAGCCAAGCAACTCTAATTCCACTTGGCTCCTTCGTGATCCTTTTTTCTTTCTCTATTTTGTTCTGTTTTGATTTTCCCATTCTACTCTTTCCAATATTGCCGAGCAACCTCCGCATTGAGTGCAATTATCGAAGAGACAATGATACGATTTTGCTGATGAGAGGTGTGGGTCGATTGACGAGCAAAAAATTATGTGCTATAGTGATCCCGTTGATTTGTCCAACAAATACACAAGGAGGTGCGTTGGATGAAGATCGGGAAAGTATGTCTGGTAGTTTTGGCTGGTGTCTTGTTGGCTAGTCTACTGGGAGGATTGGCTCTAGGTGATGAGATTGTCCTCGTGGCTGCAAGACCAAAGGACGGTGAAAGCCTAAATCCAATAACAGCTGCGGTTTCACTAGGGGCCTCTAGGAGCGTGAATCTGCTTTACAATCAGCTCGTTAACGTTGATTCTGAAAAGGATTTCAACGTTGTCCCAGGCCTTTTGACCGCTTGGGAGACGGAGGACTACATAACCTGGACTGTACACGTAAGAGAGGGTGTTACATTCCACGATGATACCCCTTGGAATGCGGAAGCCCTTAAGTTTAACCTAGATATGTGGGCCGTTCTTCCCGAAGCAACTTTTATGGTATATGCGGGAGCCGCGGGAACTACTGAAATTCTGGATGAGTATACGCTCAAGATAGAACTAAAAGAAGCCGTTCCACTATTGATGGACTTCTTACAGACCGCATGGTGTTCAATTATCAGCCCAACTGCCATCAAGGATCATGCTACCGCAGATGACCCCTACGCGATGGAATGGCTGAACGATCATGAAGCAGGAACAGGTCCCTTCATCCTAGAAAGCTGGGAACCAGGGGAAAGGATGGTTGTTAGAAAATGGGAGAATTACTGGGGAGGGGTGATAAAGAAAACACCCAAGATCGATAGACTCATCTATCTCACAGTTCCTGATGCTGCAGTGCGAATGATGATGTTAGAGAAAGGGGACATAGACCTCACAGGAGACCTCTCTTCCGAGATGATTGCCGATTTGGAAGAGATGGAAGGTATTAAGGTTGAGGGGTACTCTGGCACGAGCAGAAGGACCATGATATTCTGGGACATAACTGCTCCACCTTTCGACGATCTAAGGGTTCGGCAGGCTATAAACTACGCTATAAATTACGATGAGATCATAGACAGGATAGACCTGGGTTACGCTGAAAAACTGTGCGGAATGCCAGCCAAAGGCTACCTTGGAGCAAGCCCTGAACTTGCTGGCTACTACACCTATGATCTCGAGAAGGCAAAGCAGTTGATGAGCGAGTCAAAATACGCAGATGGGTTCGAAGTAGACTTGATGTATGACCCTGAAAGGTATGCAAACTATGAGGACTATGCCCTGTACATACAAAGTTACCTGAGTGAAATCAGGATCAAAGTAAATATAAAACAGGTGGTGTTATCCACTCAGACCGCGATGCAAGATGAAGGCGACTATGGGATGGGCTTGATGTTATACTCGGGTGACAGTGTTGCCATGTCAGCTGATGCCGTTCGTTGGCAATATTGCTCCCATCTGCCCACCTGGGGATGGAGAGGAAGCCATTGGACGGATGATACCACCGAGGTTCTCTGTCCACAAGCGCTTGCAACCGCTGATCGGATAAAGAGGGCGCAGATGTATAGAGAGATTGACCTGCGCGCACACGAACTAGCGGTGTACGTCTGGATAACGCAGTTGAAACCCATATTTGCAATGCAGGACAATATTGTGAATTTCCGCTCGTGTCCTCCTTACCAGGAGTGGTTCTGGCAGGTGGAGAAGAAGTAGATTAAGTGAGCGTGCTGTACGTTGCGAAGATCTGAGACAGAGGGGACCCCGCAAAAGCGAGGCCCTCTCTTTATTGTATTCTGAAGTTTGGCCATTCTTGATTTCAGATTCTCAACAAGTTCTTAATGGAACGTAGGGGTGTCTAGAACGGGATGATTTTCTACATTTTAAGACGCGTTTTTTGGGTTATCCCGATGCTTTTGGGGATGACGTTAATTGTTTTTACCCTATCTCATATAGTCCCTGGAGACCCCGTTGCCACAGCATTGGGGCCACTTGCCACCAAGGCCGCGGTTGAGCGATTAAAGGAAGCATGGAGGTTGAACGATCCACTACCCATACAGTACCTTCGTTACGTGAAACAGATGGCAAAGGGTGATCTGGGCTTTTCGGTCTATACCAGAAGACCTGTAATGTCTGACATAAGGAAGTACTTTATGGCCACTTTCGAACTAAGTACTGTGAGCCTGTTGATAGCTATGGTTGGGGGCATAGTTTTGGGTGCGATAAGCGCGGCAAGAAAGAACGGGATACTGGACTTCATGGTGCGCCCACTTTCTCTATTCGGCATGTCAATGCCGGTGTTTTGGGTTGGGCTATTGATATTGCTACTTTTCTATTATAGGTTAGGACTGATTCCTATTGGACGAAGGATCGGTCTGTTTATTGACCCGCCAACCAGGATAACCGGGATGTATATTGTGGATAGCTTGCTAACTGGTAATTGGACTGCTTTGGGAAGTGCCATTCATCATGTAATAGGACCTGCACTGTGCCTTGCTCTTTGCCCGCTTGCAATCATTGCGCGCCAGACGAGGTCTAACTTGCTTGAAGTGTTGGATGAGGATTACATCGGAACAGCAAGGGCTAAGGGCGTGTCTGAGGTGATCGTTGTTCTCAAACATGCTTTGAGAAACGCGCTTTTGCCAATCGTGACGATAACTGGAATCCAGTATGGATACCTTCTGGGGAGTTCAGTCATGGCGGAAGTGATTTTTTCGTGGCCCGGGATAGGAAGATATGCACTTACCGCTATTAGACACCTTGATTTTCAGCCTGTTCTCGGGTTTAGCGTAGTCATGGCACTTGTATACATGTTAGTAAACTTGATAGTAGATGTTTCATATGTGTACATCAATCCTAAGGTGAGATTCTCCTGAGATTGAGAGCAGAGCCTCTCGCGGCGCAGACTATTAGGCGAAGGATGAGTGAACGTGAAGAAGCCCATAGCAAGCTGTGAGGTATCCGGTGAAGGTGTTCTATGAGATCACTAGAATCTGAGCGTGATACTCTTTTCGTCTGGGTTGGGGAAAAAGCGACTCATTTAGTATACACGTTGAGGAGGAGCCCTCTTACAATACTGGGGCTAGCAATAATGGTAGGGTTTATATCTGTTGCCGTTCTTGCCCCGTTTATTGCTCCCTACGACCCTATCGCGATACACCCAAGCGATCGACTCATGCCACCCTCAAAGACTCACTTCTTCGGTACCGACACTGCCGGACGAGATGTTTTCAGCAGAATTGTCTATGGCTCCAGGATCTCCCTTAGGTTGGGACTTATCGTCACTGGGCTTAGTGTAGCAATCGGATCTTTGATTGGAGGAACAGCTGCATTCCTCGGTGGCCGGATAGACGATGCGGTGATGCGCTTTACGGATCTGTGTATGGCATTCCCTGTCTTTGTTCTCGCCATGGTAATCACCGCATCATTAGGTCCGGGGCTTACAAATGTGATGGTGGCCATAGTAGCTATTTGGTGGACCGTTTATGCCCGATTAGTCAGGAGCAAGGTAGTTGAAGTGAAAGAAGAGACATATGTTGAGGCGGCAAGGGCAATAGGCGCCTCTGAAGTGCGCGTTTTTCTTAAGCATGTGCTCTTGAATAGTTACTCGCCTGTTTTGGTGGAGGTGACCCTTGATTTTGGCTTCGTAGTCATGCTAGGAGCGTCCCTCGGCTTCGTCGGACTGGGGGCTCAACCTCCAACTCCGGAATGGGGGGCTATGATAAGTAGTGGAAGGAGCTATCTTAAGACTGCGTGGTGGTACCCAACTTTTCCGGGTCTTGCCATCTTTCTTGTGGTTCTTGGAGCAAATCTTCTGGGAGATGGTCTACGCGATATTCTTGAGACGCGAACCAGGTAAGGGCTCCTAAGGGGTGGAGGTAGAAACATATGGCGAAGTGCATCAATACGGTTTGTGGTATGTGTAATAATGTTTGTGGGATGAAAGCCTACGTGCATGATGGAAGGATCATAAGAGTAGAAGGACTGCCTGGCCATGTTGCCAGTGGGGGAGAACTCTGTCCGAAAGCATTCGCCGCAGTGGAGTACGAATATGATCCAAAGCGTTTAACAAAGCCTCTGAAGAGAGAAGGAGAACGAGGGGAGGGTAGATGGAGGGAGATATCTTGGAATGAGGCTTTGGACACCATTGCGAGCAAACTACTTAGCTTCAGGAAGGAGTATGGTGCGGAATCCGTTGTCTGGCACCGCGGAGCCGGTCCTAGGTGGGGGAGCAACTGGAGCTATGTACAGAGATTCATGAGCGCTTTTGGGTCGCCGAATGTAGCTTCCCATGATCACCTGTGCTACACTCCGCGCACGATCGGACACAAGTATACCTATGGTGGGCAACCATTGCCTGACTACGAGAATACTAAGCTGATGATCTTGTGGGGCTTCAACCCAATGGAGACATCGTTGCCTCACCATGGAAGGCGAATACTTGATGCTGCTAAGCGTGGGGTAAAGCTGATTGTTGTTGATCCCAGATTTACAAGTACTGCAGCCAAGGCAGACCTGGTTATTCAACCTCGGCCTGGGAGCGATGGTGCAATGATTCTTGGCATGTTGAACTATATCATAAAGGGGGGGCTTTACGATAGGGGGTTTGTCGACAAGTACGTTCACGGGTTTGAAGCATTACAAGCCCTTGCCGAGGAATACCCTCTTACGAAAGTCAGTAAGATGACATGGGTTCCGGCTGATAAGATCCGTGAAGTGGCGGATCTTTATGCGGCGGCGAGTCCTGGTGCCGTTCTAGAGGATGGGAACGGTATCGAGCAGCACACAAACGTTGTCCAGACAACCCGTGCTATGGCAATTTTTCGCGCAATAGCCGGTAACATTGATGTTCCAGGGGGTGTTATCTTCCCTCTTCCCTTAAATCGGAGGGATCTCACCTTGCGTAAGAGGATAAACAAGGTTATTGCTAATGGTAGTAAATCTATCTCAACGCATCCATTGTATTACCCTCTGTGGGGAGTTTCTACGCCCGAAGTATTAGATACGATCGAAACAAGCAAGCCTTATCCGTTGAAAGCACTGATTGCGCAGGGCAGCTCAATAGCAACGATAGCGTCAAACACCTTAAGGGTAAGGGACATATTGAGGGAGCTAGACTTTATCGTGGTCCATGAGTTGTACATGACAGCGACTGCGGAGTTAGCAGACATGGTGTTGCCCGCTGCCTCATTCTTTGAATACCCACATATCGTGGACGGCACTGAACAGGTTCCAAGCGTTGACACCCGTGTCTTAGCATTAGCAAACAAGGTCGTTGAGCCTTTAGGTGAGAGCTGGTCGGATCCCCGGTTCATATTTGAATTGGCAAGGAGGGTCGGCCTTGAAGAGTATTTCCCTTGGGAAGATGAGGAGGAGGCTATCAACTACGAGCTTGAGCCTCTTGATATAACTGCAGAAGAACTCAGGCAACACCCTGAGGGAATGGTGATAAGGTTTGCCCGTGACCAGGTTTACAGAAAATACGAGAAGCACGGTTTCAACACATCAACGAACAAGGTTGAGTTCTACTCTGAGACTTTCAAGAAGCATGGATATGATCCACTACCTACCTTCGAAGAACCGGCTGAGAGCCCTTACTCCAAGCCGGACCTATATGAGGAATACCCCTTAGTTTGTGGAACCGGTCTTAAGCCCGGTCAATTTACCCATACACAGTTTAGGACCTTGCCATCATTGAACTCGGTACAGCCAGATCCCTTTGTAGAAATACATCCTGACACAGCCAGCGAACTCGGCATTGACGATGGAAACTGGGTAGTTGTTGAGTCTCCGCGTGGGAAGATCAGGGTTAAAGCACAACTCACCCTCGGAGTTCATCCAAAGGTTGTGATGGTCGCGCATGGATGGGGGCAACCGTATGCGAGCGGACAACCAGATAATATACTGACCGATGATGTGCCACGCTGTCCCATTTCAGCTGCAACAGGAAATAGGTCGTTTCTCTGCAGAATATATAGGGAGAGTGCTTGAGATGACAGAGTACAACGCTATAATTGTGGACTTAGATCGATGTGTGGGGTGTTACGCCTGTGAAATAGCTTGTAGAAAGGAGAACAACTTACCAGAAGGTGAAGCATGGATCAGGGTAAATGAGATCGGACCCCAAATAGTAGATGGCAGGTTAGCGACAGATTTCGTGATTTCGATCGCTCAGAATTGTACATTTTGTGAGGGGAGGCTAAAGAAGGGATTGGAACCGGCCTGTGTTTCAAGCTGCCCGACCAAAGCGTTAAGCTGTCAGAATAGTCACGAGTTGCTGAGCGATATTAAGGAAAGTAGAATGCAAGTACTAAGCCTAGAGAAGGAATACCGGGATGGTTGAGGAGAGGTTCTGTGTGTGATAGAGAGAGGAACACGATTCTTTGAACGAGTAGAAGATACAGGAGCGTTTCGAAAGAGAACTACCAGAATAACGACTAGGAGGGATTCACTTGAACGACGAGCAGATAAGAACCTTAGTGCAAACGGTTGTAGACGGTGAGACGGATGCAGCTGTCAAGACGGCAGAGGAGTTCGTACACGCGAACGGGGACATTGATCTAGCACTGAAGAAATTAACAGAAGAGATGAAGGGGGTCGGTGACAGATTTGAGCAGTTGGAGATCTTTTTGCCTGAGATGATGGCTTCAGCCGATGCCATGAAAGCCATCATGAAAATCTTCTTGCCCAAATTAAAAGAGTCAACAGGTGTTGACGCATCGAAAGGTAGAATAGTAATAGGCACAGTAGCAGGCGATCAGCATGAAATCGGCAAAGATATTGTTTCTGTTATGCTAGAGATATTTGGCTTCACCGTCTATAACATTGGGACCGACGTTGATCCGCTAGAGTTCATAAAGAGGGCTGACGAGGTAGGCGCAGACGGTATTGCTATGTCATCCCTGATGACTACTACAATGGCAGGGCAGAGAGAGGTAATAGAGATAATGAAGGAAAAAGGTGTTCGCGATAAGTATTTCGCAATTGTGGGAGGTGCTCCTGTTACGCCTGAATGGGCGGAAGAGATAGGGGCTGATGGTTACAGTGATACTGCTTTTGGGGCGGTGAAGCTAGTTGCGAGACTAGTAGAGGAAAGGAGGACCAAATAATGGCAACCCCGCCGTATAGGATGTGGGACGTTGTGGAGAGGGCTAGTACGGGACCTTTTTGTGAGCAGCAAGAATTCTTGACGAAGATTCTCGTTCCCAAGCTAAAGGAGGTCATAGAAAAATACGGTATCAAATATGACTCACATTCTCCTATCCCAACACAGGATTCTCTAGCTGATAGGGTTTGGGAGGCTGCCGTAGAGCTCTTCAGAGATGTAGGGATATACAATCAAGACACACATAGAAGAATTACTTTCAGTGACAAAGAGATACTGGAAGCTTTGAGCTGCACTGCCGGTGAGTACAATGTAGGGATAGGGAAGGATTCTAAGATCCTTCAACACAGGGGAGTAGAAGATAGGACACCACCGTTTGTGATCTTTAGCCCTGATATTATCTTCGATGAAGAGGATTTCCTTACGGCGTGCATTGCTTATCTCAAAGAACCTCTATTGGATGGTTTCTGTGCCCCTATACTTGAAGAGTCTATGGGAATGAGGATTCAGTCAGGTACCCCGATTGAGTTGGCTGGGAGCCTGGAACACGCGATGAGCCTGCGGGAAGCAGCCAGGCTGGTCGGAAGACCGGGGGTTTTTCTTGTAGCAGTAGGAACGTCGCAGTCCGATGCCTCTCAGATTTCTGTAAGCGATCCTGAATGGGGTGTTCGAACTACCGACAGCCGCTTGATTGGTTCTATCACGGAGTTGATGACCAACAACTCTATGATGAATAAGGTAGTACATTGCCAGCAGTATGGTTGTTATGTAGCAAACCTCACGGGGGCGCTTTACGGTGGGTATGCTGGTGGAGCGGAGGGGACCGCAGTACTTGAAACGGCCTATCACTTGAATGGATTGATGGTGTATCAAAGCCATTACCAGATGAACTTCCCTTATCACCTAAAGTACTTCTCGAACACTACCCGCGAACTGCTTTGGGTAGTTAGCGTCTATTCCCAAGCGGTAGCAAGACATAGTAAGCTGGTGAATGTATCCAATGGCTTCGCCAATGCTGGTCCGGGCACCGAGATGTTGTTCTTTGAAGCGGCTGCGCATAGCATAGCCAGTACCGTGTCAGGGGCAAATCTGTGGGAGATAGCTCCGGCGAGGAACAAGAACAAAAACAGAGCCACACCTCTGGAGGCTAGGCTGGCGGCTGAAGTAGGGCACGCTGTGGCCAGAAGTGGGATGACGAGGGAAGAGGCAAACGAAGTGGTCAATAAGCTTCTAGGGAAGTACGAGGACAAAATAGCGGATGCCCCCTTAGGAAAGGAATTTAAAGAATGCTACGATGCTCGTAAAGGGATACCTACAGAAGATTATGTAGCGCTTTACGAAAGCGCAAAGGAAGAAATAGCTAAGATAGGTATTGACTTCCCTTATTAGGGAACCCAGGGTTCTTAATAATGTTTCAGAGAATCTAAACCGAATCCTGACCTGGTCTTTGTCAAAGGTAAGATTCTTATAGGTTCCAAGAAACACACCCAGGCAGCAAAAAAGAAGTACCTCTAAGACTCATAGAGTCTCCGGGTAAATGCCTTGGGGAGATAGTTAGGAAGAGTACTAGGCTGACAGGAGACAAACTCCCTGGTAGCCCTTATGTTTGTGTATTTAGGTCGCCACTTAGATAAATGCACAAGTTGAGTACTTGTGTGCAGGGCCATAAGGAGAAGGAGGTACAATGGGAAGCGGTAACGGAAACTTTAGTGTTCAGAGACGCCCGGAGCTCAGTCTGCTGTCCAAGGATCAGTGCTACAGAATACACATGGCTGCTTTGGATGTACTGGAGAGGACAGGGGTAAGGTTTCTTGAGCCAGAAGCCCTGAGACTACTTGGGGAAGCTGGGGCTGACATTACCGGTCAAACCCTGGCGAGAATACCCTCTTCCCTAGTAGAGGAAGCCCTGCGTAGTGCCCCCAAAAGAATCGTTGTTTACAACCGTAATGCAGAACCTGCCTTATTTCTTGAGGGGCACAACGTGTATTTTGGAACGGGCTCAGATCTGCCAAACACTATCGATCCTTTCTCCGGCAAGAGACGACAGAGCAAGAAGCAGGATATAGGTAACGCTGCACTGCTCTGTGACTATCTGTCCAACATTGACTTTGTCATGTCCATGGGGATAGCCTCGGATGTTAATGATGTAACAGCAGACCGCCATCATTTTGAACAGATGGTTTCTAATACCACGAAACCGATCATCTTTACTGCCTCAGATGTAGATGGCTTGGGTGATATTTATGAGATGTGCATCGCGGTTGCAGGAGATGTTGGAAGTTTCCGGAGAGCTCCCTTTGTAATTCACTATGCAGAGCCTACTACTCCACTTAGACATACTGTCGAAGCTACTCAACAACTGCTTTTCTGTGCTGAGAAGGGCATCCCTCTGGTTTACGTCAGTGGCCCTTCAATGGGGGCTTCGGCGCCTGTAACCATAGCTGGTGCGGTAGTTCTATCCATGGCCGAATTCCTCAGCGGCTTAGTTGTTAGCCAACTCAAGCATAGGGGGGCGCCCGTAATTTGTGGAGGAGGAAGTTCTCCTATGGACATGCGAACCAGTACGTTTTCCTATGCAGCACCGGAGAACTGGTTGGATGAGGTGGCCATCAGGGAGATGGCTACCTATTACGGATTGCCGGTGTTTGGTGAGGGAGGGGTCAGTGATGCTAAGCTCTTTGATCAACAGGCTGCTTTGGAAGTCGCAATTACCTTGATGCTGGTTGGACTTGCTGGAACCAACTTGATTCATGATGTTGGTTATCTGGAGTCAGGCCTCACGGCTTCTTATGAGGCGATCGTGTTGGCAAATGAGGTTATTGGTGAGATTAAGCGGTTCCTAAGAGGCGTTGAGGTTACAGAAGAAACATTGGCCGTAGATGTGATAAATAGGGTTGGCCCGGGGGGTAACTTCCTGAGCGACAAACATACCCTGAAGCTTTTCAAAGAAGAGGTTTGGTATCCCGAGTATCTAGATCGGCATAACTACGATGGTTGGTTTAAGTCAGGAGGGAAGCCGCTAGGTGAGAGACTAAATGCAAGAGTGCAGTGGATTCTAGAGCATCACCAACCTGAACCACTTGAGCCATCAATTAGGCAAACCATCAGAGAGATTGTGAACAGAAGCACCTCAAAAGGGCAGGTGAAGATGCGTGGACCAACGCCAAGGTAGAGCAAGAGACAAGAAAATCGATTTTGTAAAGGTACATACAGGGTGGGATGAAGTGGTGTTCCTTCATGGTGTACAACTACCAGAGGGAGAAGAGCTCAAGATTGGTCTATCATTGCTCCGGAGGCCGAGCCTCAGAGGAACTGAGGTTGGCATTCTCTACAAACCTGACGGGGACGGAGACCTAAAGGTTAAGATACTAGACATAACCACCAATAGCTACATAGACATGTGTGGTGGATTAACACAGGCACTAGGGAAAGCTCTGGTCGAGACCGATATTGGTAGCCGCTACGGTATGAGGATAAGTGAACCAAGAACGAGATTCACGCTTGAGACCGAAGCGGGGCTTTTCCCAATTGAAATCGATGCCAGAAATGGTGTTGCAACAAAGATAACAACCGACATGCAAGCGTATGTGGAAAAACGTTATGGACACGGTGTTCGCAGTATCAAAGTAAGAGGTGTAAATGCGGTAAACGTTGGTATTGAGCCTTCAAGGATGGAATGGCTTGTCTTTAACGTAGATGATCTCAAGAACAAGTACCCAGAGGTTAATTTCTGGAGAAAGGATAGATCGACCCTGGACGTGCTCAAGGGATTATATGAGGCCTTTATTGAGGAACACAATCTAGGGGCATCTTTTCTGTACGGTGCTTTGTATGACACACACCCTGAGGGCGGGGGAGATGCAAGGCTTTTGTTTCGATTCCTTCCAACAATGTACACACCCTATTACCGACAGGAGGGTTGTGAAGAGGCATGTGGAACAGGCACTATCGCAGTCGGGATGGCAATGATAGAAAAAGCTGACATACAAGACTCCGAACGAGAAGTGTTGTTTGAGCTTGGGAGCAAACGTCTTATCCATAAGTCACAACAGGTACTCACAGAGTTGAGGATGAGGGTCAAGAAAGGCAGGGTTAGTGATGCTAAGTTTAGTCATAGCTTAGTTGAAGTGGTAGCTTGTGGGTAGGTCTATGTCTAAGCGTAGACGCAGAGATAGGTAAGAGAGGATACACAGTAATCAGGGGTTTTGTAGAGCGTGTGGTCTTCTGCAAGAATTGATCTCTTGGATGTCTAGCTTACTTGCGAGGAAAGTATATAGGAGAAAGAAATGCTTATTATCAGTGAAGTCTTGAATTCGACGCGTAAGGAAGTCAGAGAGGCCCTAGATCGCAGGGATGAAGCAATCATACGTCGTTTAGCTCGCGAACAGGTTGAGGCTGGGGCGGACATACTAGATATCAACACTGCCACGAGCATGAAGCGAGAAATCGAGGATCTCGAGTGGGTTATTGGATTGATCTATGATGAGATGGGAGAAGAGGTGCGGCTCTCCATTGATAGCCCTAATCCTGAGGCAGTAGCTGCTGGATTAGGGCTCTGTAAGGCGCGGCCAATGATCAACTCAATCAGCAACAATCGTGAACTTCAGAGCCAGTTGACTCCCCTAATTGAGGAGCATCACCCTGATATTATCGGGCTCACTTTGGGGACTAGGGGAATGCCCAAGACCGTCGAAGACCGCCTAGAAGAGAGCAAGCGACTGATCGATAGTCTTCAGGCCGTGGGGGTGGAGCTGGGACAGCTGTATATTGATCCACTAGTGATGACGATTGGGAGTAACCAGGAACAGGCACATACAGTGATTGAAGCAGTGCGGGCGATCAAGGAACGCTGGGGCGCACAGGGAGTGAAGACCTGTGTTGGCTTAAGCAATGTCTCCTTTGGCTTGCCACAGAGATCGATTATCAACCAAGCCTTCTTGGCAATGCTTATGGAGTCAGGGCTCGATGCAGCGCTAATGGACCCCACTAATACAGGCATGATGAATGTCTTGAGAGGCTCGGAAGCCCTGATGGGGATTGATAACCACTGCTTAGGTTATATTAAATATATAAGAGGGAAATAGAGGCAAATATACGATAGTAATGACGCATAGAGCTGAGGGCAGATGGGGTAGATACAAGATCGGTAACCCTTACATATCCTGAAACTGAAGGAATGCAAGATGGCTGGGTCGGAATTGGGGCTAGGCAAGTTAACGAGTTAGCCATTGTTACAGAAGATCCTGCGGTTAGAGATTGTAGTAAAGTGAGAACTCATAGGGATGCGGACGCCTGCGGATCTGGTTCAGTTCGTCCTTCTTTGCCTTGATCCAATGAGCAATCTGTTTAACGTTGAATACTCCGCCCACTGTGAGATAATCATGATCTTCTTCTAGGGCGGACAGGGCAGTAGCAAGATTGTCAGGAACTTGCTCGATTTTTCTTGTCTCTTCGGTTGATAGATCATAAAGATCTTGGTTATAGGGTCCAAATCCAAGCTTCTCCGCGTTCAAGTTATGTTTGATCCCATCGATACCAGCCATCAGTATACCGGCATACGCAAGGTAAGGATTACATGTAGCGTCCACTGTTCTTAGCTCGATTCTTCGCTGCCGCGGTGTTGCGTAACTAGGAATACGAATTGCAGCGGAACGGTTTCCCTCGCCAAAGGTCAATGAAACCGGTGCTTCATATCCAGGAACAAGGCGACAGTAGGAGTTTGTTGAGGGATTGGTTAATGCCAACAAGCTGCGCCCATGTGAGAGGATTCCCCCTATGTAGAGTAGGCCTAATTCGGAGAGTCCTCCATCCTTTTCGAAGATGCTTTTTCCTTTGCTTGCCAGATACTGGTGAACATGCATACCGTTACCATTTTCACCAAGAATCGGTTTGGGCATGAATGTAGCGGTTAGGCCAAATTCCACTGCTACATTTCGAGCGGTGTTCTTAACAATAAGCGTGGTATCAGCCATTCTTAGCAGGCTGTCAAAACCCAACTCTATTTCTAATTGCCCCAATGGTCCAGCCTCGTGATGATGGTACTTGACAGATATTCCCATTCTTTCTAGTCGTCTACAGATCTCATTGCGTAGGGCGAATAGTTGATCTTCGGGGGGACAAATATGGTAGAAAGAGCGCTCAGTGTGCTTGTTCATTGGACTGAGCGTATAGAATGCCTCGATAGCGTTGCTGTTGTAGTCGGCTTGAGAAAAAACGTAAAACTCGAATTCCGCGCTCATCATTACAGTTTCGGCGATACCTTCAGAGACAAGAAACTGCTCGGCCCGTCTGGCGACTGCGCGAGGATCGCCAACAAATGGGCCTTTTCCCTCCGCGAGGTGGATATCACATATCAGAGAGAGGACCCTTTCCCCACTGTAGCAGACGATAGCAGCTGTGTTGAGATCTGGGCGCAAGACCATGTCGCTTCCTTCTACATTTGTGTAGCCGAAGTTTGAGCCGTCGAATGCAACGCCATTCTTGGTCAGCTCTTGAGTGAATCTACTGATTGGGATCGTGATATGTCGCCAGCAACCGATCAAGTCAGTAGCCTTAAAGTCGACGAATTCAATCTTCTCTTGCGTAGCTAGTTCTTTCAAAGAAGTGAAGCTAAACACTTGTTACCTCCTTACATTCTCACTTGTCCGACTGTCATCTTCCAAATCAGTAATACCTATGGCTTGCGAAATAGAAGTTTCAATATTGTCATATCATGAATCTTTTGTTGCAAAGTTACTTGACAAGCAACTGGATATCAAGCCTAGCATGTGTGATAGGTGCATACCTACCGTTTTTCGCAACCTTACTATTGCGAAGGGTGTGTTTTCTGGTGTGGGCAAATGCTTGGCAAGATACATATCCATGAAGTAGAATGATACTATGGCAAAGGAAGTAAAGGATATCTTGCAGTTGATCAAAAAGGCTTCCCTTTCGGACAAGAGGAAGCAGGTTGCGAAATACATCTCGGATAATTGTATAGAGGCTGCCTTTCTCACAGCTGCCGAGCTTGCTCGACGTTCCTCTGTCAGTGAGCCAACTGTGATTCGACTTGCCGCTGCCCTTGGTTACAGTGGGTTTCCAGCAATGCGAAATGCGTTACAGGATAAGGTGCAAAGCAAACTTAGCACACTTAACCGTCTTACGGAAAGCCATCGCTTGATGTCAAGCAAGAGTCCGGCTATTCGATCTTTGCTGACCGATATGAAGAACCTGGAGGAGACACTGCATTCTCTTGATGTAAGGACACTGAACGACGTTGTTGACAAACTTGTCAACGCAGACAAAGTCATAATTATTGGCTACAAGATGTCAAGATCATTGGCGCAGTTCCTTCAAATGGCCCTCAAAAAGACCATTGACAATACGGTAGCAGTTACAGCAGGAGGCGGGTTATTCGAGGAAGAATTAGTTTTCGCGACGCCGAGCTCTGTAGCTATCGCTATTTCCTTTCCTCGTTATACCAACATGGTTGTTCAGCATCTTTGTATGGCTAGAAAGAGGAACGTTACAACCGTTGCTATTACGGATTCGGAGCTTTCTCCATTGGTTGAGTGTGCTAAGTATCGGCTTCTAGCCCGATGTAGTCTTGTGTCGTATATCGATTCATTTGCTGCTGCAATGTCTTTGTTATGCGCTATTTCGACCGCGGTTAGTATCAAAGGAGAGAGCATCACGCGGCCCCGTCTGGAAGAGCTGGAAGCATTGTGGGAGGAAAGCGGGGTTTTCTTCTAAGGTTTCCCTCGATCAAGATCAACTAATCACGGAGGTGTATGTCAATGCTTGATGGCAGAAAAATCCCAGGCGCAACTATGTCAGAAACGCTACTACTGCCCTCTCATACCACGCTGACCCTCAATCAGGGGCTGGTGTTTCGCTATCTGGAGTATGGTAGTGCTTCTCCGTCTAAGCCCGTTCTGAAGAAGCTTAACCAACTGATCCCTAGGGCACGTGAGCTAGCCCAACCACAGGTTCTCAGTAGGATTTGCAGGGTGGGAGAAGCAGCAAACCTGCATAAGGATGATCTCCCTAAGCCCATTCAGCGTGCAGAGTTGCTGGCCTTTGGCCTGTGTACAGTAGGTTCTATTATTGAAGAGGAAGCAAAGCGGCTGTACGATAACGGGGAATGGTTGGATTGGATGGTTCTCAATGCGCTTGGAGCAGCAGCTGTATCCGAGCTATGTGAACGATTGGGGTATCGGATTTTTGATTGGGCTGCTGCACAAGGATTGAACGCAAGTCGTGGGTTTGAGCCAGGTTCTGGAGTCGGGCATTGGCCGCTTGAGAGGCAGCGGATAGTATTCGCGAATTTGCCGGCAGAGGAAATAGGGGTTGTCCTTGGTCCTCAATTATCAATGTGGCCAACCAAGACAGTGTCGTTCTTGATGGGAGTTGGTGCGAGAATCTCACAGGGGAACCACCCCTTTTCCTGTCAAGGATGCAAGCGTATAGACTGCGCTTACCACTATGAACCAGCAGAACCTTCTACTGCAGAGAACACGGAGGAGAGCATTGGTCCTGCGGTGGAATAGCTGAGACCTGAAGAGAAACGTGAAAACTCGAAACCAGATTATGAAATAGGATCCAATTAGGCAGACTCTAGAAGGAGAGAAGAATGCCGAGCAAGTATGAAAGTATGAGCATTAGTACGTTCCTGAATCAGCTTTCTTCAGCTGCGCCTGCGCCGGGAGGTGGAAGCGTTGCCGCTCTTTCTGGAGCGATGGCTGCAGCGTTGATATTGATGGTTTGTAACTTGACTATAGGCAAGGAGAAGTTCGCTCGAAGTGAACAAGAGATAAAGGGAATCAAGGAAGAGGCTAGGGACCTGCGCCACACCCTGGTGGACGCGGTCGATGCCGATATCAATGCTTATAACGGAGTGATTGCTTGTTACCGTTTACCGAAAGCAACCAAACAGGAACAGGCTGATCGCAGAGAGAGGCTTCAAGAAGCACTCAAAAAGGCTGCTGAGGTTCCTTATCATACCGCGGAAGCCTGCTATCGGGTCCTTGAGCTGAATCGCAGGCTGCCAGGAATCGGTAACCCTAGTGCTGTGAGCGATGTCGCTGTTTCAGTGCAGCTAGCCGAAGCCGGACTACAGTCTGCCTTGTATAATGTAGATATCAACTGCAACTATATCAAGGACGAGGATTATACGAAGAAATACCGAGAAGAGCGCGCGAAACTAGCTGAGGAGGCAAGGCTTATGCGAAAAGAGATTATCTGTGTAGTGAGAACAGTGCTACAAAGCTGAGCCTATTTGCTTGCCTAATCATGGTCGTTTAGTGATTTGTTGGTATTCTGATTCTCTTTCCATAGATGGTCGAGTATCCCGTTTACGAACAATTGTGCGTTATCCGTTCCGTATTTCTTGCATAGCTCGATTGCTTCGTTGATTGCCACTTCGGGAGGGATCTCGGAAAGGTAGAGAAGCTCGAATACCCCCAGACGAAGAATATTGCGATCGATCACTGCTAGGCGTTCAAATCGCCATCCTAGCGTATGTTCGGCAATCAACTTATCAATTTCCTCCTGGTGAGCGATAATCCCGGAAAAGACGTGTTTTATGTACTGATATTGCTCTCCAGGGCTTGCTTCGGTGAGCAGTTCTTCTAATGGAGTATCAACAAATTCATGCTGATAGAGAACCCTGAGTAAGAGCTCGCGTGCTTCCCTGCGATGCATTAAGAGCGGAAAAACCGTGCTACAAGATCCCTTAATCGGTTTGTGATATTGCTCCCTGATTCGAAGTAAACTCCGACTAAATAGCCTGCCAGGGCAAAGCCTAGTAGAATGAATAGTATCTTCCAGCCGACAAGAACTAAAAGAAGTCCCGCAAGAAGGCCGCCGAGCAATCCGAGGAGTTTAGAGTTCGTTCTCACTTTCATCACCTTCCTCATCTTTCTCTTGAAGCTTCTGTGCATGCGGCCGAATCTTTCCCACAAGGACTGAGACTTCTCTTACTTCAACGCCCGTGCGCTCCATGACGCGGCGGGTGAGTGTCTCTTGGATCCTAGATCCTACTTCAGCTACTCTTTCCAGGGGCGACAGAGCAATACGCACATAGATAGCAATCCCGTCTTCCTTGTGTTGCAGTCGAACACGGAAGCGCGTGATTCCAAGTTCCTCTTGCAGAATGCCGCTGATGAATTCCTGAACTGCGTAGGGAGAGATTTCTATCTTTCCCCGTTCTCCTTCTTGGGAAAAACGAGCTGTGGCTAATCTATTACGGTAGATAAGGAAAAGGAAGTAGCCCAGAAGTAGAGTAAGACAAGCACCAGACAAGAATAGTACGGCTATTCCGCTTGCAGAGGTAAGAAATACCTCCGCTTTGTCAAAAGACAGGGTTCTTGCTCCGAACAAGATGAACAGAACTCCCAATCCCCCGGTAAATAGACATGACACTGTATAGAAAAGAAGGGTTGCGGCGCTCATTCTTCCTCCTTCTTGTTCAATTGCTGTTCTTCGGGAGTTACTAATCGTTGTATGTCTACATTGACCCCACTAACTTGTAGTCCAGTCATTTGCTCAACCTCGCTTCTTACACGAGTTTGAATCTCCTTGGCAACTTTGTAAAGGGAGTTTCCATACACGAGGGTGACACGTACAGTGACCTTGACGTTCTCTCCTTCAACTTCAGTATCGACGTAACGTTTCATCCCCTCTTCGCGGTGAAAGATTCCGTCGACCTCAGACGCGGTGATTGCTGCAATTGCAGTGACAACTTCTTGGGAGATGCTTACATGCCCCTTTTCTCTGGCTTCCTCTTTTGTCATAACGGCCTCCGTTCTTAGTTTTCCGGCGGGCTATCTTGTTTTCTCTCAGTTACAACTGGGATAACCTTTTTTACGTAGATATCTACCCCAAGTACATCTATTCCAGCCATTTCTTCAATGTCTTTCTGCACATTGTTTTGTACCCCTTGAGCTACCTCGTGTACCGGATACCCATATTCAACAGCGATTGTCAGTTCTATATGTACACCATCGTCGGAGAATTCAGATTTGATGGTTGAAGCTGTGTCTTCTCCGCCGAAGAAACTCTTGAGACCGCCCACTGTCTTACTGGAACGAGCAATTCCATCCACCTTCTCTGCTGCAATGCGCGCGATGGAAGTGACCACTTCTTCTGATATCGTAATCTGGCCGTCTTCGTCGGTGATCTTAACGCTCTTTTCTGCCATCACTCCTCCTTATAGCCTTTCCACGTATTCTCCGCTTCGCGTGTCTACCTTGACTTTGTCCCCAGTTCTGATGAATAGAGGAACCTGAATTACTGCGCCACTTTCTAAGGTTGCTGCCTTCTCCACACTGGAAACGGTATCTCCCTTGACGCCTGGTTCGGCTGTAGCTACTTCCAATTGTATGAAGTTTGGGATGTCTACCTTTACTAGTTTGTCGTCATGGAAATACCCAGTGACGGTGATGCCTTCCACAATGAATACTCCCTGTGAGCCAAGAAGTTTGGCCGATACCGGAAACTGATTGAACCGTTCGCTATCCATAAATATATATTCATCACCGTTCTTATACAAGTACTGAAGTGAGCGGGATTCCATGAATACGGATTCCGTATTCTCCGATCCCTTAAAGGTGGTTGTAAGCGCTCTTCCTGTTCTCAGATTGCGGAGTCGGGTGCGAGCTATTGCTCCACCTCTGCCTCGCTTGGAATGTTCATATCTGGTGATCTCATACAGCTCTCCATCATGAAGGATGACCATTCCTTGTCTCATTTCACTCACAGCTAACCCCATTACTAGATCACTCCCTTCGAGCTCTGATTCTATTTTCCAAGTTATATTCTCTTTCTTTTGTTCTCTTGTTGCAATAGCCCTTTCGAAGTGACTGGAAAGAGATGTATTGGCTCAGTGTAGCCTAATATGGGGGATCCCACAGTGACGATTGCTAGGATTCACGGCAGAGTTGTCCTAATCCTGAGGAGGCCATTCCAGGATTCGTAGCCCCACTTTGGCGATTCCCTTGTTGACGATGCCGAGTTTTTCGGCTGCTCCTTTGGAAAGATCGATGATTCTCCCCTCAATAAAGGGGCCGCGGTCATTAATGGTAACAACGACGCTCTTTGTTGTTTCTAGGTCGACGACTTTGACGATTGTGCCAAAGGGAAGGGTCTTATGTGCAGCACTGATCCCATACATGTCGTAGATTTCTCCGCTCGACGTTTGTTTTCCATGAAATCCTGGTCCATACCAAGAAGCTATTCCTTGCTCATAGTAAGGGCTGCCCATTTGAAAGAAGATGACCAGGACGACCAAGCCTATACTGGTAAGAGCATAAAAAAACCATTCTTTCATAGGTTCAATTATAGAGCCAAGAAGATGTTCTTCGCAACCGGAGTAATTGGTCTATGCATCCTGAGATATGTAAACGCCAGGAGATTATCTCGGCCATTTCTTGAGGGTATGCGCTGGAGTTACTGATGTGTGATAAGTCTTTGAGAAACTCTGTCTTTACCTTGACGTCCGATAGACCAGCGGTTAAAATACATTAGCAGGCTAGACCTGTAAGTGCTAATATCAATGTAGAGGAGGAGATACCAGCATGAAAATTAAACCGTTAGGGAACAGAATCCTGGCAAAGAAAATCAAGGAAGAAGAGCGCAAGACAGCAGGGGGGATTGTTCTCCCTGAGAGCGCGAAGAGTGACAAAGTCGTGCGTGCGGAGGTAATGGCTGTGGGATCAGACGAGAAGATCGAGGTAAAGAAGGGAGACGAGATCCTCGTTTCCAGCTTTGCGGGAACAGAATTCAAACTCGAAGAAAAAGATCTTCTGCTAGTCAAGTCTACTGATATACTAGCAGTCATCAAGTAAGAGGAAAACAGAAGGGGGTTAATCAATGTCAAAAGAAGTCATATTTGGAGAGGAAGCCCGTCGAAAGATGAAGGCGGGAATCGATAAACTGACCGAAGCGGTAAGGATTACACTTGGGCCGCGTGGTCGTAATGTGATTATTGATAAGAAGTTTGGGTCTCCTGATATTACTAACGATGGGGTGACCATCGCTCAGGAACAAGAGTACAAAGACGTGTTTGAGAATATGGGGGCCCAACTTGTAAAAGAAGTTGCTTCCAAGACGAACGATATTGCGGGGGACGGTACCACTACTGCGACCATCCTTGCACATGCGATGATTGAAGAAGGGTTTAAGAATGTCGCTGCTGGGGCCAATCCCATGGAACTCAAGCGAGGATTGGAGAAAGCGTCAGAAAAAGTTGTTGTATCACTGAAAGAGCAGAGTCATGCTCTCAAAACTAAGGAAGAGACAGCACAGGTGGCAACAATTTCGGCCAATGATGAGTCAATTGGGAAGATCATTGCCGATGCCATGGAAGCGGTGGGAGAAGACGGCGTGATTACTGTAGAGGACTCAGATACGATTGAAACCTATTATGAGGTTGTTGAAGGAATGCAGTTTGATCGTGAATACATCTCTCCTTACTTCGTAACGGATCCCAAGAAGATGGAAGCGTCTTTGGAGAAGCCCTATATCCTGGTAACCGATCAGGAATTGAAGAACGCGGCTGACCTTGTCTCTGTGCTAGAGAAAGTAGCTCAGACAGGAAAGCCACTTCTGGTTATTGCCAAGGATGTTACCGGAGAAGCATTGACAACCCTTGTACTAAACAAGCTAAAGGGGACACTAACAAGTTGTGCAGTAAAAGCTCCCGGGTTTGGGGATCGACGCAAGGCAATGCTCGAGGATCTTGCGATTCTAACCGGCGGTACCGTGATTGCAGAGGATGCTGGGATGCAGATCAAGGATGCAACACTTGACATGCTTGGTCAGGCTAGACATGTAAGGATTGATAGTGATAACACTACCATTGTTGATGGTAAAGGATCGTCGGATGCTCTCAAGGGACGAATTGAGCAGATAGAGGCTCAAATGGCGACGACTGATTCTGACTATGATCGAGAAAAGCTGGAAGAGCGGAAGGCAAAGCTTGCCGGCGGAGTAGCAGTGATCAAGGTTGGGGCTCCCACTGAGACAGAGCTTTCCGAGAAGAAACATCGAATGGAGGATGCTCTCGAGGCTACCAAGGCAGCCGTTGACGAGGGGATTCTTCCTGGGGGTGGTGTGGCGCTGGTGAATGCAAATGCCTCGCTTGATGCGCTCAAGCTGGACGGTGACGAAGCAGTTGGATTGAACATTCTCCGCCACGCTCTGGAAGCGCCATTGCGGCAGCTAGTCAGCAATGCCGGGCTGGAGGGAGCGATCGTCGTAGAACATGTCAAGCATGAGAAGGCGGGAGTTGGCCTTGATGTTCTCACCGAGAGCTACCGCAACATGTTTGACGCAGGGATTGTTGATCCGACTAAGGTTACCCGCTCAGCACTGCAAAATGCTGTATCTATCGCAGGAATGCTTCTTACTACCGGTGCTTTGGTTGCAGAAACCAAGGAAAAAGAGCAATTGCCGGCCATGCCTGGGCCTGGGCCTGGGGGTATGGGAGGTATGCCCTACTAGAATAACCTAACCTTAAGACTTGTCCTTCCCCCTTTGTGTGAGTATGATCGCACGAGGGGGGGTTTTTTGAACCACACATTGAGACTAGGACTGGCGCTGGGTGGAGGTGGCGCGCGTGGTTTCGCTCACTTGGGGGTTCTTATTGCCTTAGAGGAAAACCAGATCCCTGTAGACGTAATTACCGGGACAAGTATAGGGGCAGTAATCGGAGCGGCGAGAGCCCTTAGGATAAACTTGAAGAAGTTAGAGCGGCTTCTTTCTTGTCTTGACCTAAATGAGTTGCTACAGGTCTCTAGTAGTACTACACGGGAGATGCAGCGAGCGATAGGCCGCGGAATGGTAGAATACGTACGAGGGACAAGCTTACGAGAGGAGAAGACTACTCCAGAGAGGCTTGCTCGCATACGGGAACTTTTCTCCCTTCTGACTGCCAACAAGAGTTTTTCTGATATCAGTATTCCCTTTGCCGCTGTCGCGGCGGATTTGGAGACTGGGCAGAAGGTGGTACTAAACCAAGGAAAGCTTAGTGAAGCGGTTGCTGCGAGTGCAGCCATTCCGGGAGTCTTCCACCCGGTTCGTTACAAGAAACACTTTCTGATCGATGGAGGCGTAATTGACAAGATTCCAGCTAGCCTGGCGATTGAAATGGGTGCTGAGAGTGTACTTGCGATCGATACTGGAGCTTCATTGGCGTCCTCGATTAACACTAGTTTTGACATCTTCTTGCAGACATATGGAATTACCTCTCACCAGCTGACCAGCTTACAACTCGATGCAGTGCGAAAGCAGGTTAATGGCCGCTTTCTTCTTCTCAGGCCGGATGTTAGTTGGATCAAGCTGCTTGATTTCGAGCAGTCCTCTGAAGCAATTCAGGCTGGAAAGGAGGAGGCCATTGCTCATATGTCTGAGATTAAGGAATTATGCGGAGCACGCGATCGTTCCGTTGGTGTTCATTGATGTAGTGGAATAAGTTGAGCCAGGACGGTCGCCCTGTGTGTCTCAGATTTGAGGGACCCCTCATAACGAGAAAGCACTTTCATAGACGGCCGTCCTTGTGTTGTAAGACAAGCAAGCTCTAGTGGAAGGGTTAACAGTAGCTAGCTACCTGGGTTTGCCTCAGTATCAAGAGCTGCTGCATTCTTTGTCCCAGGGGTTCCGTTTATCCAATTGCCCGCAGCATCGCACCCGCAGTGAGTGATTCCGTCGTTAGTTTGCCAATTTGATAAACTATCCGCTTTGGTTGGGTCAACCCGCTCCATAGAAGCGTAAATGGGCTCGTCTTGTGAAGCGTTGCCGGCAATCCATTCTTCCTGGAAGGCGTTTGCCGTATCTACTTCCTCACCATCCTGATTGAGCAAGTAGAGGGTGGCGCCACTATTGGGTAAGCTTCCCTTGTATATCAGATCCGCTGGAATGTCCAAGATTGTCTCGTCGTCAGTTCGTTCAAGTAGAAAGAAACCGTGGGCAGCTATTGTAGTACGGCGGGTTTCGAGCGTTGCTTCTCCCACAGTATCGAAGCGGATCACCCACTTGCCAAAGGTAAGTGTCCACCCGCTTAGATCTACCGGCTCCTCTGATGGGTTGTATAATTCGATCCATTCGTCAGAAGAACTTGCTTCTGTTCCTGCCCATGCTATTTCATTTATGATCACCGTTTGTGACAACGCAACAGACGTTGTCGCCAAAATAAGACTAGCCATTGTAACCACTATGGCTATCAGATTCTTCGTACACATCATATCCTCCTTTGTAAACTACTGTCTGTGTTCCGGTGTGCTTGTCTTATCCTGTAAGTGATGATACTCTAAAAGGTGTGTAATGTCAACTATTCCAACTATTCTAGGAGCAGATAAACGCTGGATTCTTCGGAGATGGAAAGCTCCCTTGTGGAGATTATCTGAATCGATCTAGTTCCCAGTGCGCTGCGTGCGATTTGGTGAAGCAGTTATGTTCTGGAGTGATGCATTGTCATGCTCGGCAAAACACCTTACACTATTGCCTAAACAGGAACAGATAAGGATACTCAAACAAGATATCATACAGGGCTATTAAGGAGACATGAACACGCTATTGATCTTTGGGATCTTGATCGTTGTTGGATTTGTCTTTGGCGAACTAGCTAAGAAGCTTAGGCTCCCTCGGGTGACGGGGTACATCATTGCTGGGATTTTCTTGAACCCTCAGGTGTCACATCTTATCCCAGTGGACTTTGTGCAATCGACGAGCACGGTGACAAATATGGCCCTTGCCATCATGACATTTGAAGTAGGAGGTACCTTAGCCTTAGAGCCCTTACGAGAGCTCGGAAAAGGAATCGCGTTTATAGCATTGGGCGAGGCTGAACTGGCCACGCTATTTGTTGTAATGGGTACGCTGGTCACCCTGCCATTCTTGATTCACATTGAGGGAGGGAGCTTCATTTCCACATACCTTCCGTTAGCACTTCTATTAGGAGCGCTTGCGTCACCAACTGACCCCTCGGCTACCCTTGCAGTTATTCACCAGTACAGGGCAAAGGGCCCGGTATCGTTCAGCATTATGGGGGTTGCCGCGGTGGATGACGCGCTTGGTGTGATCAACTTTAGTATTGCTGCAGCCCTAGCGGCAATCTTTGCCGGTAATGTGGCTCTTCGCGCATCATCATTTGCTGCACCGATTATTGGTATCGTTGGGGCGATTGTGCTCGGAGTGTTCTGTGGTATGATTTACTATTCTGCTTCTCGCTTCTTACGGGAAGAATCAGAAGGACTATCTATTGTTGCAGTAATTGCCGTTCTCTCTTCATGCTACGGGGTTGCTACTTTGCTTGGATTAGACCAGCTTCTGGCAACGATGACAGTAGGAGTTACTGTTGTTAACCTAGGGCGCACGCGAGATCGAATCTTCCACGCTACGGAGAACTACATTGAGCCCCTTGTATTTGTTCTTTTCTTTGCCATTAGTGGAATGCTACTTGATTTCCAGATATTGCTTAAGTTTCTCCCTTTGGTTCTGTTCTTCATCCTCTTTCGCTCATTGGGGAAGTTTACCGGTGCCTATGCTGGTGCTTCGCTTGCACACTCTCCCCAGAAAGTGCGTCGCTATACTTGCCTGGGTCTAATCCCGCAAGGAGGAATTGTCATCGGACTTGCCCTTATTGCACGGCAGATTCCGGGGCTGGCTACGCTAAGCGACATCCTGCTGAGTGTGATCATCGGCGCAACGGTTATTCACGAACTGATCGGTCCACTCACCTCAAAAATCGCTTTGCAGAAGGCGGGTGAGCTCCCGGGAGAAAGGAGACACGATGAAACGCGTTGCTAAGCAGTATGGCCTCTGGAAAAGCTCGATTACTCCATATGTCCTTTCCCGGGGGATTCGAATAACTGATCTTGGATGGGACTCAGATGGGGAGACGCTTGTCTGGCTTGAGGAGCGGGCTGGGCATGGAGTGCTTGTGGCGAAGCATCGGAGAAAGGCAGCACGTGATTTGACCTGTGAGTTGTCCGTACGTGCGCGAGTGGGTTATGGTGGTGGTGATTTCACTGTCTCACATGGGATGATCTACTTCGTTGCTGATGGGCGTATCTATCGCCAGTCCCTCTCAGCGGGAGCGGTACAACCTGTTACTCCGGCATTTGGTCAAGCTGCTTCACCATGTGTCTCGCCAGATGGGCGCTGGATGTTGTATGTGCACAGTGATGGGGTAGAGGATGTGCTTGTCATTGTTGATGTTGAAGGGAAGCACTGGCCACAGAAGCTAGTTGACGGAGATGACTTCTACATGCAGCCATGCTGGCATCCCTCTGGTGAGAAGATCGCATGGATCTCATGGAGGCATCCACAAATGCCCTGGGAGGGAACAACCGTTCACCTTGCTACACTGGATATGAGAGAGGCAGAACTTCCTAGCGCAAAGGAAACAAAGATAATTGCGGGAGGACAGAGTACTTCCATCTTTCAACCGGAGTTTTCTCCTGATGGTCACTACCTTGCGTACATCTCTGATGAAAGTGGTTTTGGCAGTCTGTATTTGTATGACTTGTCCACGAGGAGACCTCGCCAACTAACCAGAGGTAAAGAAGAGCTTGCGATGCCTGCTTGGGTACAAGGGATGCGAACCTATGGATTTAGCTATACATCTCGTGAGATTATCTGTCGGGTCAATTCGGGAGGGATCAATCGATTGGAGCGAGTCGATATTGAAACAGGGACAGCAGAGCCACTTGAGCAATTCTCCGATTACACCCTGTTGACCCAGCCCGTTCCTTCCCCAACGGAAAACGCTGTCGCTGTAATTGCGCAATCTGCTGTGATTCCAGCTCGTGTAGCTACGTGTACGCTTGCCGTCCAGGAACAGCCACGTATTCATCGGTATTGCACGGCAGCGACTATTCCGGATGGTGAGTTATCCACACCGGAATCTGTTAGCTGGTTTGCCCAGGACGGAGGAGAGGTTCACGGTTTCTACTATCAACCGTGCAATGAGGCCTTTGTGGGAATTGGTCTTCCCCCGGTGATTATCATGGTACATGGTGGACCAAGCTCACAGTATACAGCTGGATATCATGGCGGTACACAGTTTTTTTCATCTCGTGGTTACAGCGTCCTTGAAGTGAACTACCGCGGGAGTACTGGCTATGGAAGAAGGTATCTGGAAGCACTGAATGGAAAGTGGGGAATCATTGATGTAGAGGATGTGATCTCTGGAGCAGCATTTCTGGTTGAGACCGATCGTGCGGATAGCGGCAGGCTGGCGATCATGGGCGGAAGCGCTGGAGGGTACACGGTCCTTCGTGTTCTTACTGAGTACCCAGGTAGGTTTAAGGCAGCCGTTTGCTTGTACGGGGTTTCTGATCTGTTTACCCTTGCCCAGGATACCCATAAGTTCGAGGCTCATTACCTCGATTCGTTGCTTGGTCCCCTCCCAGAGGCGAGCGAGGTTTATCGTGTTCGTTCTCCAATATTCTCTGCGCAGAAGATTATTGAACCAATTGTTATTTTCCAGGGAGAGGAAGACAAGGTTGTCCCTAGGGATCAGTCAGAAAGGCTGGTTGCCTCTCTTAAGAATCGTGGTGTTCCCTATGAGTACTACCTCTATGCTGGGGAGGGACACGGATTCCGGGAATCAGAGACAATTGAAAGTCTGTACGGGAGAATAGAGCGGTTTTTAATCAAACATCTGCTTTTTGCTTAGATATTAGCATGCTGGTATCATTAATTAGAGATATTTCCTATGCGACATGGTCAAGCTTTTTCTTTTGAATAAGTGGTTATGTGCTAGTTGTGCAAGGTGAATGAGTTATGGTTTCTCAGCATCCTCACTATCTTGGTCATCGAGAAAGGCTTCGTGAAAGGTTTCTTAGGACAGGTTTTGCCGGATTTGCCGATCATGAAGTTGTTGAGCTCCTTCTCACTCTTGCGATTCCAAGAAGGGATGTAAAGCGACCGGCAAAAGAGCTCCTTCGAGGGTTTGGTAATCTTCGTGGAATACTTGATGCTCCTCTTGATGAACTTCGTGAGACGTGGGGGATTGGTGAAGTTGCCCCTGTCGCACTACGCATAATCCGTGAGGCGGCGAGCCTCTATCTCCAACAAAAGGGAGAGGGGAGCCAGCCGATGTCTGACCCGGGGGTTTTACATGATTTCTGGCGAGTGCGTCTTGGTGGTTTACGAAACGAGGTCTTTGAGGTAGCCTATTTGGGTACAGGCGCTCGCCTGTTACGAGATGGGATTGAAAGGCTGGCACAAGGAACGATTGACCGCGCAGCCGTTTATCCACGCAGGGTAATGGAGGCGGCTCTTTATCGGGGCGCAGCAGCTCTCGTCTTCGCGCACAACCATCCAAATGGCGATGTGAGACCATCTGTACAGGATAAAGTGATTACGAAGGCATTGATTCTTGCCGCGATGACTCTCAACATCGAAGTCATTGACCACCTCATAGTCTGTTCGGATGAGGTGTTCAGCTTTCGCAACGAAGGCCTGCTATGACGGGCATTGCATACCCTATCTTGCAACGCTTGTCATTACTCAACGATTCAGAGAGACAGATTACTGCGTGTCGACTCTCGAGCCGCGACTATCTTTCTTCTGGCTTCCCAATGATTAGGATTGTAAGTAAGTGTGGGCTTGGGTTACGCGCTTGAAGCAGTAAGGGTGTTGGTTTGCCGCTTTGGTAGAGCTACAGCTTGTAGATCTGGCTGTACTTGTCGGTGATATACCGCGTAAAGTAGGAAGGGTTCAGTCTTTCTCCTGTGATGCGCTGGAGGAGCTCTTGTGGTTCGTACGTCTTACCGAAGCGGTGCACTTGCTTTCGTAGCCAGGAGAGAAGAACGACAAGCTTGCCATTGGCGATTTGCTCGTCGAGATCAGGAATCTCTTCTCTTACCTTTGCGAATATCTGCGCGGCGTATAAGTTTCCCAACATGTATGATGGAAAGTAGCCAAACATTCCAGTTGACCAGTGTACATCTTGCAGAACCCCATGAGCGTCATCCTTGGGTACAACGCCCAGGTAGCGTTTCATTGCATCTTTCCACACCTCTGGCAAATCAGTGATGCTAATTCGCCCATTTATCAATTGTTCTTCAAGCTCAAAGCGAAGCATGATGTGTAGGTTGTAGGTTACTTCATCTGCTTCTATGCGGATGAGAGAAGGGGTAACTGTGTTCAGTGCGTTATACAGGGTCTCAGGCCGAGTGTGAGCAAATTCTGGGAAAACACTGGCCAGGATCGGTTGGAAGAATTTTAGGAACGGGAGTTGTTTACCAATCATGTTTTCCCACATTCGTGACTGAGATTCGTGGATTCCAAAGGAGGCGCCTCCATCAAGACCGCTCCAATGCAACTCGGGGGGAATCCCTTGCCCGTATAACGCGTGGCCTCCTTCGTGCATAGTGCTGGATATGCCGGAGAACAAGTTGTCGCCAATGAAGCGGGTTGTGACACGGGTGTCTTGCGGTCCCGTAGAGATGGTGAATGGATGCACGGTTGTGTCCAGCCGACCAGCAGAAAAGTCGTAGCCCATTGCTTTGAGCACACGCAAAGAAAGTTCTTCTTGTTTATCAATGGGAAATGTTCCATCCAGTATTTCCGTGCGTGGGCGAGTACCCTCTTCTCTTAATCGCTTGATAAACGGTACGAGTTTCTTGCGTAATGGCTCAATCACCGAACGGAGCTGCTCGGTGGTCATCCCCGGTTCATACTCTTCAAGCAAGGCATCGTAAGGATTAGTTTCGTACCCATAAAGCTGTGCGAACTGTCGCGAGAAGTCAACCATCTTTTGTAAATGGGGCCGGAAAAGCTCGAAGTCCGAGGTTTTCTTTGCCTGTTCCCAGGCTGACTCACTTCTTGATTGTGCAATGGTAAATTGCTCATAGATGTCGGGCGGGATTGACTTATGACGACGGTAGGCCTTTCCCACTACGCGTATGCTTGCTTGTTCCTCTAAGGAGAGATCATCTTGCGTTTCTAGCTCTTCCAGATAATGACCGAGCTTGTCCGACACCAGAAGCTCAAATGCTATCCTGGCGAGTTTTCCAAGTACGAGAGCTCGCGCGGCGAGCCCTTTTTGGGGAAGGTAAGTACGTTGGTCCCAGTGAAGTAAGGAAATAGCGGATTCTAGCTTACCAATCTCTTGAAGGTGCTTCTTGTAAGCTGTGAGGGTAGTCATCCTGCTAGCTCATCAATGATTTCTTTGTTTGCGGGAGAACAGACACGGTTTCTCAGAGTCCCTATGCCTTCGATTTCCACTTCTACTAAGTCGCCAGAAGAGAGTGAGCCTACACCCGACGGGGTACCGGTAGCGATTACGTCACCTTCTTCTAAGGTCATAAATGAGGTAATCTCCTCAATGATCTCTGGAATGGAAAAGATGAACTGGCTTGTCGTAGCATCCTGTCTTGTTTCTCCATTTAGTCGTAACTGGATGTGAAATGGCCCCTCAATCTCATCCTTGGTGATGATTACCGGACCGAGAGGAGCGGAGGTATCGAATCCCTTTGCCCGGACCCAGTTCTTGTCCCATCCTTGCGCCTCGCGATCGGAAACATCATTCATACACGTGTATCCTAAGATAACATTCATTGCCTTGTTGGCTGGCACGTTTCTGCAACGACATCCAATGACTATGGCAAGCTCGGCTTCGTAATCTACGTGAGGGCTAGGTGGAAGAATGATGTTATCTTCTGGACCGATGATAGCGGAGGGAGGCTTGAAGAATAGCAAGGGTCTAACAGGTACCTCATTCCCTAGTTCTTGCGCGTGTGCAGCATAGTTTCGTCCTAAGCAGATAATCTTTGTAGGAGTGCACGGAGTAAGTAACTGTACCTGAGACAGGGCATAGTTTTGCCCAGAGGTGACGATCTCTTGCCCGTAAAGCTTTCCAGCTAGTGGTTTTTTGCCTTCCCTAGGTAAGAATCGCACGTATTGCATTCTTCTCCTCTAGTAGACATGGGTCAGTTGACGAACAACAATAAATTACTGTGTATCGATCAAGTAGCACAAGCTTGCACTAGAATACACTGTAACATAGAATAAGTTGTGTTTGAGCCAGAGTGGCGGAATTGGCAGACGCGCGGGACTCAAAATCCCGTGGCCTTCTAGGCCGTGTGGGTTCGACCCCCACCCCTGGCACTAACCTCTTATCAAGGGTTCCTCTTGGCCGTCGTTGGACTATGTTGTTGAGACTTGTGATTTCGCCGTAAGTATGCAGGAATGTCAAGATCGCTTATTCCACCGCGGCTTTCTTGTTGTAGATGCGCAAGCATTGATTCATTATCCAGAGATGCGCCTTCTTCTATGCCATAACTGACTGAAAAGCCTGTAGCGATTACTGTTAAGCGAACTCCTTCCATCCCATCGTGGATTGCAGTGCCGAAAATGATGTCCGCTCGATCAGATACTGCCTCGCGGATCAAAGAGGCTGCTTCAGTAACCGCTTCCAAGGTAAGATCGGGGCCTCCCGTGATGTTCATGATTACCTTGCGTGCACCCTTGATTGAGCCGTCGAGCAGGGGTGATGAAATCGCAATGCGTGCTGCATCCTTTGTCTTGCTTTCTCCTTCCCCTTCTCCAATGCCCATCATTGCAGTGCCTGCATCTCGTAATACGCTCTCTATGTCTGCAAAGTCGAGGTTGATCATTCCTGGAACAGTGATTAGATCAGAGATTCCTTCCACGCCTTGTCTGAGAACCTCATCAGCTAGAGCAAAAGCTTGCGTGATTGGGATATCTGAAGGAGCGACTTTGAGGAGCCTATCATTGGCGATTGTGATAACGGCATCAACGGTCTCTGATAGACGCGCTATTCCCGCTTCAGCTCTCTCGGCCCTTGTCAGTCCCTCAAAGGAGAACGGGCGCGTAACGATTCCTATGGTCAGAATCCCTGCTTCCTTAGCCAAGGAGGCAATTACGGGAGCGGCACCAGTTCCGGTTCCGCCACCCATTCCAGCGGTGATGAAT
>JAUWPW010000059.1 GCA_030611415.1 Candidatus Bipolaricaulota bacterium | reverse complement strand
AGTGAACCCTTCATCGATCTTCCAGCCTGCTTGCACTACCTTTCCCTTGAACAGGAGATAGCCCCTTTGTGCAGTAATGACTGCTTCTACTGGGTCTGTGCCAGAGGAGCGAGCCTGCCGGACCGCAGCGCCGATTGCCATAGCCTTAGACAAGGTTCCAGCAATAATCGACTTCTTAAAGGATCGCCCTTCCAGCGGATGACTTACCACCCCGATGTTGTTGCCATTGATCGCGGCCAACGCGCGAATGATCGCTTCGCCACGAAGATCGTCGGCCACCTCCTTAAGGATGATGATGTCACCCCTTGTCGTAGCAACGGCTAATGGTGTTGATGGCATGTGTTGAACATTGAACATCGAATGCTGAAGTTCAGGGACGGCGCGCCCAACTGCATCCGCATCGATTATTGGAATTCCTCGCCTTGTAGCTACGGCGAGAGCTTCAGCAGCAGCTGCACCCCCTATCTCCGCAGGGAAAGCAGCGAAGAATCTCTTCCCGAGGTAGTCTTCCAGAGTTTCAAAGGCTTTCAAACATTCGCTTACATCGTCTTGGAATGCCCTCCCAATACCCTCATCTGGGAAGACGCCGCCAAATATGGAAGGGGTGGCAACCCATGCCGCATCGGGAACTTCTTCCAACTTTGCAAGCTTGAATACGCGACCTTCTTGTAGGTCAGCCTGGATTGCTGCTAGACCGGGTTTGGGATTGCCTCCCCCTCCGGTTCCCAGGATAGCACATCCTCTAATCAGATCTTCCAGCTCCTGCTTGTTCAAGGTTCGCATCGTAGCCTCCTTCTTTGTGTTTTATCTTCTCGCCCTTCTCATCTTCGGATCCAGTATCTCTCTTAACCCATCACCTACCAGATTGAATGCGAACACGGAGATAAAGATCGCAATTCCCGGGAAAGTGACGATCCACCAATGGGTAAGGAAGAAAGTTCGTCCTGTGCTTGTCATCAGTCCCCATTCCGGTGTTGGCGGCTGCGCCCCAAGTCCCAGGAAACTGAGAGCAGCACAGGTCAAAATAACCCCACCAAAGTCCATCGAGGCCTGAACAATGATAGGGACAATAGAGTTAGGGAGGACATGTTTAAAGAGTATTCTACCCCATGGGGCGCCAACGGCCTTAGCTGCTGTTACGAAGTCCCTCTCCCGAACAGAGATCGCCTCACTTCGCAGGAGCCTAGTGTACCATGGCCACCAGGAGATGGCAATGGCGATCATCGCGTTTCTCAAATTGGGTCCCAATATGGCAGAGATCGCCATTGCAAGTAGCAAGGACGGGAAACTTAAGAATGTATCGGTAACCCGCATAATTACCTCATCTATCGCGCCTCCGGAGTACCCTGCAATTACTCCTAGAGGCATTCCAATGAGCAGAGCCAAGCCAATTGCCAAGACCCCGACCTTCAAGGAAATCCTGGAACCAAAGATCACACGGCTGAAGATATCTCGACCAAGCTCGTCAGTCCCAAATGGATGCTTGAGTCTCGGCGAATGGAATGCTTCTTCGATGTGGCTTGTACCCGTATCTTTGGGATAGGGAGCTATCCAGGGTGCAAGAAGACTGACGAGGATCAAGAGGAAGACAATGGACGACCCTGTTACTGTAAGGGGACTCCTCTTTATATACCGGAAGGCATTACTTAGTCTATCAATCATGTGTAGCTGATTCTTATCCGCGGGTCAAGAAAGGCCAGGGTTATATCCACAATGAGATTTAACAGCACATAAGTAAAGGCGACCAACAAGGTTACACCCATAATGGCCGGATAATCTACGGTCATAATAGCATTAGATGCATAATATCCTAGCCCTGGCCAAGCAAACACGGACTCGATAAGAAAGGTCTCAACCAACGAGTATGCAAAGGTCAGAGCACCGACTGTGAGCACTGGTCCTATGGCATTACGGAGAGCATATACGGCAAGAATCTTCACTTCTCGCAGTCCGCAAGCCCTTGCTGTTCTGATATAATCTTCGCCCAGTATCTCCAGCATGGTCGCTCGGGTCATCCGAGCCGATAGACCCAGTGGAAACGCTGCAAGCGTGATTCCCGGCAGGACAATGTGGTAAAGCGCGCTACCAAATGCTGCGAAATTGCAAGTGACCAGGGAATCAATCAGATAAAAACCTGTCACACACTCGATGGGAGAGATCACGCTGGTCATCATGTCTAGTCGTCCTGCTAATGGAAACAGCTTTAGCTCCTTGAAGAAGACAAGCTGAAGGATCATTGCTAACCAGAAAGTTGGCAATGCAACCCCAGCGATGGAGAAAACCCGGCTGAGGTGATCTATGGTATTACCATTCTTGACAGCAGATATGATCCCCAACGGTATGCCCAGGGCAAAAGCAATAACCATCCCGAAGAGGATTAACTCGAGCGAAGCAGGGAGATAGCTGAACAGCTCTCGGAGAACCGGCTGATGCGTGCGAATAGAGTGTCCCCAGTCACCGTGTAGAAAATCTCTTATATATCTATAATATTGGACATAGAGCGGTTTATCCAAACCTAATTTGATCCGCGCACTAGCTACCTGTTCTGGCCTAGCATGGGGGCCAACCCATCTTGCAGCCGGATCGGAGGGGATTGTTCGCGTTAACAAGAACGTAAGAATAGATACGCCAATCATCACAACGATAGCAAGTGCTAAGCGTCGGACGATGTAAGATGCCATAGCATTCCTCGAAGTTCTAAGAAAGAGGTTGCGAAAAGTAAGGGCGAGAAGCAGTGCTCCTCGCCCTCTCTGACTTTGGGGTTACTCCCTGTAGCAATTGTACCAGAATACAACGTGCGGATAGGAAGCATTATCCACATACCCCTTAAGGGTCACCGTCTTAGCGCGGACATACGCCATGTCGTAGATAGCTAGTCCTGGCATGTCTTCCATTACTATATTTTGAGCTTCAGCGTACACATTAATTGCCTCTTCTCGATCAGTGGCCGAAAGCTGCATGGCTCTATCGATCAAGCTGTCATAGAGTGGGTTGCTATAGTAGTCCAAGTTGAACGAGATTTCTTCCTCTGTCGCAAACAAGGCGAGCATGAACGACTGCGGATGGGTGTAATCAGGCCACCAGTACATGACGAAAATGTCTTGGCGGGCGTTTGGATCCGGCGATCGCGCCAGCGCCCATTGGGGATCCCAGGGCATCCCTCTTATCTCTAGCTCGATTCCGAGTTTGGCGAGCTGTTCTTTCCACAGCTCTGCAACCCTCCTCTCCTGTGCGTCTCCGGAGACGTATGTAAGGAGCAATTTGAAGCCACCATTAGGGTATCCTGCCTCATCTAATAGGCACCTGGCGGTCTCAAGGCTGAGGGTGTATTGCTTCACTCGCTCAGAATAACCCCACAGTCCATAAGGGATCACACCCCTTGCTTGCCTTCCATAGCCTTTCAGTACGCCTTCTATGATAGCATCATAGGGTATCGTGTAAGCCAAAGCCTTCCGCACCAGTTTGTTGTCAAGCGGCGGTTTCTCCGTGTTGAACTGGGCTACAAGGTTCTGATATGAGGCGATTTCAACTATTTCAACATTTGCCTTGCTTCTCAAGGCCTCGATCTCCGTGACCGGGAGCCTATTAGTGAAGTCCGCGTCACCCGATTCGATCATCAATCTTCGGGTGGATGATTCAGGGATGGTGTTGAAGAGCACTTTGTCAAAGTGTTTGCCTTCCCATCCGCCCCAATAACCTTCAAACTTGGTCAGGAGCATTCGGGTTATCCCTTCGTAGCTCTCGAACATATATGGTCCAGTCCCAGCTTCGTGCCCTGCGATAAACCACTCATGGTCTGCCGAATCAGGATCGAAGATGTAAGCGGCATATGCAGCTGCAGCCACTAAGTCCAATGCAGCAGGATACTTTAGGTAGAATCTGACCGTATAGCTGTCGACCACCTCAATATAGTCAACGGGATCCCAGATAAAGGCAGCTCCCTGCCCTCTCTCTATCGTTCTTTCGATTGAGAACTTAACCGCTTCCGCGTCCAGTTCTCCACCGGTGTGGAATTTCACACCTTTTCTAAGGTAGAAGGTCCACGTCTTAGCGTCCGCTGATTTCTCGTAGTGAGTAGCAAGAACGGGTTCGAACTCGTCCATAACGGGATCATAGTTCAGGAGCCTCTCATATACGTTGTTCATAACGACGATCTCATCTGAGAAACCATCACTAGGATCCCAACCGATCATCACTTCAGCGCTGTATATGTAAACACCAATCTGAAGCTGTCCTGGGGCAGTTGAAGCCAGGACTCCAAAAAGGGTAACTACCAACAAGAATATACTTGCAGTGCGTAGCAGCTTTGCTCCACTTCTCTCTTCAAACATACCAATGCCTCCTTTTGGATTATTCAGCTAAAAGGAACAGGGCTTTATGTTTCTGCTATCACCTCCTTTCTTACGAACAGAGTGGCCTATCTGTACCCTTCTATCTTATCGAAGGAAGGGACAAGATACGACCGTCCTCGAGTGTGACACAAGCCTAGTTTCACTAAAAGCTCTGCCATCTTTAGGGCCGTTGCTGCCGGTTCAATGACTGGGACAGTGAGCCTCTGTCTTATCTTTTGAGCAAGGCAAGCCATCCCGGTGCAGCCCAATACTATTACCTCTGCGCCATCTCTATCGATCGCCTCCTGTGCAGCCCTCACAATCTCATCAACGGCCTTCGTGGAATCTTTTTCCAGTTCTAACACAGGAATATCCACACCAATGGCCGAAGCGAGTCTTGACTCAACCCCGAATTTTGCCACTTGCAACCTCACCCAGGGAGCCGAGTTGGCAAAGGTTGAAATGACCGAGAACTTGGATCCCAGATGGAGCGCTACAGACATCGATGTCTCGGCCGGACCAACGACAACCTTCTCGACGACCTCTCTGGCTGCATCCACCGCGGGATCGGCAAAACAGTTGATGACGATCGCATCCGCTTCCTCGCCTTCTTGTCTAACCAGTCTTAGGATCTCTGGACCCGCATAGGTGGCGTCATAAAACGTTTCAATGGACTTTGGTCCCCTCTCTATTCTTACGACATCCACCGATGTGCCATAGTCAGCAATACCTCGTAAATACTCTTGATCCTTTTCGAGCCATTCTCTTGTTGTCACAGGGTTAATGACCAGGATTCTCATCCTCTTCTCCTTTCAATGGGAACATACTCCACGTCGTGGCCGAAGAACTTGGGGCCGAAGGCCGTTATGCCATCAGGGGTCCGCCACTGTTCAGAAGCGGGAAATCCAATGACTGAGACCCTCTTCCCTTTGTCGCAGTTGGGATTGGTAATGGGCATTCCGGTGTCCTTGTCCAAGATCGAGATGAGATCGGGGACTGTTACGTCAACCTCTCCATTACACCAAGAGATGATGTTCTCGTTCTTGTACCAGATTGTGTATTCCTCTCCTTTACACTCATCGATTCCTGTCAGCTTGATCTGTCCTACTGTGAACCCTTCTTCAACCTTCCAGTTATGGGCAGTAACCAACCCTTGGAAGAGAAGATAGCCATTGCCTGCTTCAGCTACTGCTTTGCAGGGATTGTCTTCCTTCTCCATCGCCTTTCTGCGGACTCTCCCAACCTTCTCCGCCAGGGAAATCGTGTTAGGGATAACCACCTCTTGCAGCATCTCCATCCTCGTGGGGTGATCACAGACGCCGACCATGTTCCCGCTGATCACGGCGATTCTCCTGATGATCTCCTCGGCTCTCCGGTCATCCTGGACCTGTTTTACGATCATCACATCCCCCATGGGGCTGGCTACAGCCATGGGAGCAATTGGTATTCCCATCACATAGAAGATAGAGCATTGGAGATCGGGAGCCGCCCGCCCGGCCGCATCAGCGTCCAGGAGCGGCAGGCCTCTCTCTGCCGCCACTGCCAAGGCTCCAGCCGTGGCGAATCCGCCGAGCTCTGCGGCAATGACTCCCTTGAACTCCTCGCTTAGATAATCCTCCAGGGCCTCAAATGCCTTAAGGGCGACCTCCCCTGACTCCTCCTTCCCCCCTTCGGGAGAGATTGAGCCACAATAGTAAGGTGAGCCTATTAGCGCTTTGGGGTCCAGGTCTTCCAGCTTGCTCAAGGTGAATTTCTCTCCCTTCTCTATGAGTCCCTTTATGAGCCTTTGGCCCTCGCTCAAGCTACCTCCACCGCCGGTCCCTAGAATAGTGCATCCGATGAGGATGTCTTCCAATTCAATTGCGCCTAAACTTCTCATTTGATCCTTCCCTTTGTTCTTGACATGGTGAAGCTCTCCTCCTTGCTGGACTCGCTATCAGTTTCGATCCGCTCCTCCGAGCCTCCTGTTCTCCTCGATCTTCCCATAGTCCATCACGTATCCGAAATGTCTAGGCCCGAAAAGCTCCAACCCTCTCGGCGATCTCCATATTGATGGGGCAGGACAACCTGTGACCACTACATCCATACCCTTTTTACAGTTAGGATTTGTTATTGCCTCTCCTGTCTTTGGATCCAGGACACAGATGAGATCCGGTACTGTAACATCGGGCTGGTCATCG
>JAUWPW010000033.1 GCA_030611415.1 Candidatus Bipolaricaulota bacterium | reverse complement strand
GTGGAATCCTTGTGTCAGTAGCAATTGAGGCACGTGAACAGCTGATGAAAGAAGGGATCGGCGCAGAAGTGATAAATGTTTCCACGATTAAGCCACTTGATAGCGAGACGCTTCTCTGTTCAGCAAAGAAAACCGGTGCTGTAGTCACAGCCGAGGAACATCAGATCATAGGTGGACTTGGAAGTGCTGTCTGTGAGCTCCTGGCTTCTGAGCTACCTACCCGGGTTTTACGCGTAGGAGTAAGAGATAGGTTTGGTCAATCCGGTAAAGCACAGGAGCTGCTTTCCTGCTATGGTCTTGATGTTAATGGGGTTGTTCAAGCAGCACACCAGTTACTAGAAAACAGTAATGGGTGATGGGTGATGGGTAAGATAGAAGCAGTCCAAAGTCCAAGGTCCAACGTCCAAAGTCGAAAGACGGAAAACGGTGATGAGAGATGGGTGACATAAATCCAGTCCAAAGTCCAAGGAACAACGACCAAGGTCGAAAGACGGAAAACGGTGATGGGTGAAAGGCCAGAAAATTAGAGGCGAAAACTGACGACTGACGACTTATGGCTGTCTTTCTTACTGAAAACCGACAACTGAGAACTGATAACTGACAAAGAAGAATCACAGGAGAAGCAATGACCACTGATCAGTTACAACAAAAAGCTAACGAGCTGCGTGGAGACGTAATCAAGATGGTTACTCATGCCAACAGCGGGCACCCTGGAGGAGCGATGGGGATGGCCGATGTATTAACCGTTCTTTACTATCGTTACCTGCGACACGACCCCGCCACCCCTGATTGGCCCGCGCGCGATCGGTTCCTCCTATCAAATGGCCACACCTGTCCACTCCTTTATGCTATCCTTGCCGACCACGGCTATTTCGCGCGTGAAGAGCTGTGGCAGCTTCGCAAGCTTGGAGCCTTATTACAGGGACACCCCTCTACGGCGTGGAATATTCCCGGGGTTGAGATGTCCAGTGGCTCCCTTGGAAACGGGCTTTCTGTGGCAATTGGAATGGCGCTTGGCGCGCGGCTGGACAAGCGAGATTCTCGCGTTTATTGTTCGATTTCCGATGCGGAATGTCAGGAGGGGCAGCCATGGGAGGCGGCTACTGCCGCTTCTCACTACCGGTTGGGTCATCTCTGCGCTATCCTTGACTGGAATGGTTGCCAGATCGATGGTCATACCGATTGTGTGATGGATGTGGGAGATCTCGCTGGGAAATTCCATGCCTTTGGCTGGAATGTGCGCGAGATCGATGGACACAACTATGCCGAGGTTATTGCTGCCTTCGACGCCTTTGCCGCTCAGAGCGACCCCGAACGCCCTACACTTTTAGCGGCGCATAATGTCCTTGGCAAAGGGGTTTCATTCATGGAAGACGACCCAAGCTGGCATCATGGCGCGCTATCCAAAGAGCAGCTAACCCAGGCCCTAACTGAGCTTGGCTGTGAGCTTGACTAGCTAAAGTGGTGGTCATCGATCACCTGGATGCTTAACAAGGGTTAGGGAATGACCGACCGATTGTGTTTACACTTGACATGGACTGCGATTCTGTGATATTATGCTACTAATTTGTATTTACTTATACGAGTGTTGTATGGTTGGTTTGAAGATGAACCAGGCAAGCGCTGCTTGCCTGAAGATGTGTTATTGTAGTAGAGTAGTAGAAAGTTTCGATGAGCCAGGTCTAGATCTAGCTTACCGGAGCGGTGAAAAAAGTGTCTTTGGCATAGGGGGTGGTGAAAAGATCTAGAATCCGGAGTATGTGCAAGCCAGGAGGTCAACTAGCTTGAGCAGAAATAACTGGCGGAGAAAACTAAACCTAACTATACATAGATTGAGATTTGAACGAAGGAGGTAAGACCTTGAAAAAGCGATATGTAATAGGAAGCATGATTGCGATCTTGATTATGGCTTTCTTTGCCATGTCTGCTCTAGCTTCCGCGAACTCAGAGGTATGGCTGTCAAAGGACAGCACAGGCTACCCTAAAGCCACCGAGATTCAAGAAGGAGATACGGTGTGGGTCGTGGTTAAGGACTCCAGCCGTGGGGACACAGATCAACTGGATAGGATCTATACCCAGATCCTTCTCTATGACGTAAAGACCGGCGCTTACCTAGATTGGGACAACTACGACAACGACGCCGCGCACCTCACCAACCGCAATTTCCTGTTAGAGACGGCGCCAAATAGCGGCCTTTTCATCAGCAACGTAGCATTTAAGATCGGCGACCGTAAAGGCGGAAGTAATAGCGATGCCTGGACACACACCCCGGGCGATCTATCCGGCGGAAACTGGCTCTATTACGAGACCACTCCGGGCGATCCAACCACAATTACCCGCGCCGCTGTTGGAACCGCTTATAATCCTGCATCACCCACTGAAGGCAATGGCCGCGTGGAAAACATGGATACGCTGATGCTGATGTACATCGACCCTGATGACCCACAGGATATCAGCACAAGCCTGATTAAGATCGAAGATACAACATCTACGGTAACGTGGCCGCTGGGAAATCCTGCTAATGCCACAAAGCCGGTAATCGTTAGGATTACTGACCTAGATGAGAACCTGACCTGCGAGATTGAAGCGGTGCCCGTGTTCTTCGCCATTAATCCTGGGGCAAGCGTGCAGACAAATACGTTCTGCCTGTTTAATCGAGAGCAGGTCCTTCGCTGGTACAATATCTATATGGCAGGCGGCGTAAGTGGCGACGCGCTCCTTAGTACGAGCCTCAAGAACCTTTCTACGCTGACCACACCTTATGGTACGACGACTACCACTCTGTGGGCGGGGTTGGCGATGGAGACCGGTGTAGGGACCGGTGTGTTTGAATTTAGAATCGAAGACCTATCAGCGGGCTTCCCCACTAACGTCCCCACCAGTACCGTTGACGCAACATATCATAGCTTTACCGCTAACGACGTAATCGTGGCTTATTACCTTGACCCCAACGATGCTGACGACTTCCAGCTGGCGAGCTGCTATGTCGACAAGGCAGACATAAACTCGGTGTGGTTTAAGGGTACCCATAGCGGAGAATACAGCCTGGGCAAGGATGACTTGCAGATAGGAGTAGAAGATCTAGACGCGAGTACGCCCTGCTGTCCGGATACATTGACTGTTCATATCTGCGACCCGCATGGTGAAGACGATTCTGCATCGTTAGAGCTGACAGAGGTGGGTGTTGCTTCCAGCCAGTTTGATGGCACAATGGAACTTCTTCCGGTGTGGGATGCCCTTGGAACTACTAGTTCGTCCGGTTACCAGCTCGACATCACCAACAACAGGTTTGAAGCGTTCAATGAGGACAGTATTTACGTACGCTATAATGGCGCATCGGCGCACAAGGTGAGCTTTGACCTGGTAAAGGTTAGCGACACCCAGGTATTTGATGGGGATACCCTTAACCTGACCTTTGTGGACGCCAGTGGAAATGCTGTTTCTTTCTATCAGAGCGATGAAATTGCCTACATCAAGGTGGTCGATCTCGATCAGAACGAAAACTCCATCCGCGCGGAGACCATCAAGAGCTACTGGGACGGAGGCCTAAATAAGCCATTTGGTCCTGGCCTTACTAGTACTGCTAATCCCTATATAGGCAATACTAATTGGACAATGACCAACCCCACAGCGGATAAAGTATTTGGTAAAGAAGTTACTGACAGTTCTCCCGCCAAGATCTACCTGTGGAATCCGACAAACGGTGAGTGGCACGCGGTGGAGCTTTTAGAGACAGGAGTAAACACGGGTGTCTTTATGAGCAAGGCCGGTGTTCCACTATACCAAACCTGTGTCAGTGATTGTCTGACTTTTGCGGAGGATAAGGATACGATACTTGCATTCTATCAGGATCCATCCAACCATTCGGATATCGCTATCGCCGAGATCAAGGTCGACAACAACGCCTCACGGACCACCTTTGTCGACAAAGACGGCAACTCGGTCAGTGAGTACAAGGATACAGACAGCGCCTACGTGCTCGTTAAAGATCGAGGACACGCTAGCGAGACAACGCTGGTGGACGCGGTAACGATTGACAAAATCAGTGGCAGCTCCTATAGCCTTACTCAGCTTAGCGTTACGGATTACACCTTTATTACCGGTGCAATCCCCCTGACCACTCTGGGGGGCGACACGATCACTGCGACCTACGTCGATCCAGATGACACGGATGATACCAGCTCTGATTCGATCGGTGTTGAGAAGGCGCTTGCCGACACAACAGCAGCCTTTGTTAACTCCACTGGCACTATCGTTACAAGCTACACTGAGGGCGACTCAGCCTACGTTAAGGTTGTCGATCAAAGCCACGCCGGGGCTACAAGCCTGGCGGGCGCGCTAGCGATTGATAAGATCGCGGGTGAAACCTTCAGTCTTACACCGCTTGTGATCCCTGGTGGAAACAACTATACCTTTATCAGCGGCGCGATCAGTTTGACGGGTCTAGTTGATGTGACGATCACCGTGACCTACACCGATCCGGATGATCCAACCGATACAGCCACAGATTCAATTCCCGTTAACTCTGCCGAGTTTGGGCTTGACTTCGTAACTGTGTTGCCGAACCCGTTTACGACAGAGGTTACCTTCTCGATTGATGGAGGTACGGGCTTCCCAGACACGTTCTTGGTTACGGTCTATGATCTGGCTCACCACGAAGTGTGGAGGAGTGAGCAGGCGCCGGCCACAGAGATCACCTGGGATGGCGGTGACTTAGCCAATGGTCCTTACATTTACGTGGTTGTGATAACCAGTTCGGACCTACAAAAACCTTATACCAAAAAGGGTATGGTGTTCATTAACCGGTAGGTGAATAAGAGGGTTCTCCAGGGGTATGAAAGCCCCTGGATGCCCTCATTCATGAAAAACCTTAATTTGAGGAGGTAAAAACGACGATGAAACGAGTGATAGTTATAAGTCTTGCGCTTATCATGGTCATCTCTGCCATTGCCTGGGCTGACACTGGAACAGGAGCCTTTGCGGCGTCTAAAGACGGTGTTGGAGCACGGGCGCTTGCCATGGGGGGTGCATTTGTCGCTATCGCGGATAACGCTACGGCGATGCATTGGAACCCGGCAGGGCTGGCACAGGTGAACGACACTCGGCTTACCGGGATGACCACCGACCTATCAGGATCTGGATGGATTACGCATAATCTGCTTGCCGCCACGACCATGTTTAGCGACATAGGTATTGGGCTTGGTTGGGATAACGTGAGCACATCCTATGTTGATACTGATTTGATAGGAAGCACACCAATTACCTGGGATGAGTCGGTCATTATTGGCTCGGTAGCTATGGGCATTACAGACGGCGTCTATGCAGGGGTCAATGTGAAGTATTACATGGCCAAAGATAACGAGGGACAATCTGCCAAAGGTTTTGGTTTTGATCTTGGTATGTTGTTCGATCTGGGCGACATGTTTAGCTTCGGTATAAACGCAGCTGATATTGGTGGAAGTTCCATCAAATGGGATGACAACAAGGAAGAGACGGTTACCGCTCTGTATAAATTTGGCGGGGCGCTAAAGCTTCTTGATGGCAACTGGATCGTTACTGGAGATGTTGACTTTCTTGGCAACAATTTCAAGATGGGAGACATCCACTTTGGAACAGAGGTTCAAATAATTGATGAGTTTGCGTTGCGCGGTGGCGTGCTCGTTCCTGCTTCGCTCTACGACGATACAGTGCAGAGTTTCTGCTTTACCGTTGGTGCGGGCGTGAACGTGGCTGGTCTGTATGTGGATGTGGCCTACCTGTTGCAGGATCTGGGTTCGAGCGTTGGTGGTAATACGCTTTACCTATCGGCTGAGTTCTCGTTCGGTGACCTCCTGGGCGTGGGCGAAGGCGGAGAAACACTGAGTTACGGGTTCTAGGTTCTAGATTTGATTTGTGTAAAAGTGAGCGGGAGGGGTTTACCCCTCCCGCTTTTCTAATGCCGAGCGTGGTTGTTGCCTTTGGAGTACTTGCTAGTGGATCTTCTCCCCATTACACTACCTACTCTTCTTACACAGGACTATCCGGGTCAGTTTCATGTGTACTTAGTTGATGACAGGAGCTCGGACGGAACTAGCTATGTCTGTGAGCTATTTGCCGATTCTGAGGCGCTACAGGGTTTCGTATCTATTCGCGCTCCTTTTACCAATAAGCGCGATGCTATATACAGGCATGACTGTCTCATCAGCATTGCGTTACTGGCTCCACGTAGTCAGCTATGAGCTTGCCTGGCCAAGTATCTTCAGGGAGTCGGGTGATGATGAATTTTGCTTCTGCCTGGCTGAACATTTCGACCATAGCCCGCGTGATGATTAGATCCTGCTCGACCTGAAGCTCCTGAATCCACGGCACTTGGACGCGCCACTCGGTTATGAAATCTCTCGGGATCACAGATCGGACTCCACTTCGGCATTGATGACAAGCTTCCAGCGGCTGCTACGTGTAAGGCCTTTCTCTCCCTGCTTTGGATCCAGTAGCACGTACTCCCGGGCAACATTAGCGACGTGCTTGGCAAGCGGTTCGGTGAGGGCACGCGCGCCGGCCATCTCGAGTAAGTACCCTAGCCGCTGGGCCCACGGAACTGGCGACAACGAGGCAACACGCGCGAGCTCCTCATCCTTCAAGCTCTCTGCGAGCTCGACGAGCACCGCCGTAACATTGTCGAAGCCACCGCAATAGTGAACATAGCCAACGAGATCAAACGCGGTCGCCTCCGCGCTCGATACAAGTATATATCCTCTCGGTGTGTTCTTCGTGAGGGTGGGGATCTCGCTGACGTTGTGTCTGGCAACAAACTGGATCCGCACTTTGCCACATCGAATTCGTGGCCGATTCAATGCGACAACGACCTGGAACACTTGCGGGCGCTGGTGGGCAGCTCCGTGGAATTCGGCTGCGCTGAGAAGACTTACGTAATAGTTCAGGCTGAGGTGCTCCATAAGATAGGGGATGAACTGCTCCGGTGGCAGACATGTAAGGGACTGGTACTCAGGCGGTACCACAACATGGAACCCCCGATGGGGTGTCGCGATAGCTCCTTTCTTGCGGAGGCGTCGGGATAGCCGTGCGAGCAGCAACGATCGAAATGTCGAGAGCCTTGGCCGCTTCGTGGGTAGTGAAGTGGTAGCGCCCACTTACTGTAAGGTTCTCAACAAACTTGGCAATATTCATGAGTCAGATTCCTTCCGGATACACCGCAAAAAAATAACGAATCGGGTTCTGTTTTTCAAGTGAATCCGGATAGTTGAACCTCTTGGTTCTAGGGTATTGTCCATATGGTGGAATGGGGTCTAGCATTGTATTTTACAGATGACGGGCCCCACAGAAGCATAACCACTAAACTCACTTCACGGGGCAGGCATGCCGTTGTCAAGTAGAATGTCTACTTGACGGGCCTGCCTATGCCAACGGCAGACAGGAATTGTGCACATCTTGCGTGAATGCGAGGGACACAAACCTTATTTCAGGCTGCGTATTGACGGATTATGCTATGCATCCCCGGAATCCGCATTTAGGCCTCTCCTTGAGGAATCAAGGTATGCGTCCGCGGAATTCATCGGTTTCATGCTCATCTTGTATCAGACAAGTCTTCCACTTGACATTCTGTCCATCTCTGTGATATAGTGATGGTAATCCAGTTTTCTGGAGGTGGATCGCCCGAGCAGGGCGAGCGTGAGGAGGCCCTAAGAAGGGCCTTTTCATTTGGGGAACAAGACTTTTCCATATCCCTCCACCCGTCCGCTGTATAGATGGCGATTGAACTTATCATTAACTACTTCCGGAATTCGTTCGGCAAAGGGAGCTAGTGGGCCCTGCACTTTGCCTTTTTCGATAAGAATTCCTTTTCGTAACGGATTCGCTAAGAGATCAGCAAGCTGCAAACCCGCAATGTTGGCTGATTTTGGCTTGACCTTAAGTTCTTTGCTAGTGAGTGCTTGTTGGAAGAAAACAGCCTTCTTACCCCATGCACCTTGTTCATATACTCGGGCGTATGAGTTTTTGAGTAAACGATCCTCATGCCCACCCCGGCTTTCGGCCATCACGTCTCCGCAGCGGTTAACGTGATTAAGAAACCCGCAGTAGCGCTGAAGTAGAAAATCCATTGCCAGGTGGTATGGATGGTTAGGCGCTGGATATTGATCCTTCAGTTTCTTCTTGTCAATGACCACCGCGACGATCCTAAACTCAACACGTCTGATCAGCGCCAGCAAGTCGTGATCGAACGCTTGCGCCTTATCCGCATCACGAAGGCGGTAGAAAGCCCGACGCCGATTAATGATGTCCTCCCGATGGAGGATGATCGGCTCGTCCGGATTGTGTGGAATATGACGTTGTTTAAAAGTCTCCAACTCTTGGTGGAAAAGGCAGTAGTCTCGACCTCGAAACCAGCAGCCTAAGAGGCAGAGGTAGCGATGACCTTCTTCTTCCAGGTGCTTGAATACGTGATCTCCAGATTCGTCGATGTATAGCCGGAAACGCTCTCCCGGATCAACTCGGCGATTCACTTGAAAGTGGTCAGGCTTCATCATCAGTAGTAGTAACCTTCAGCGACATCCTCATGGGGAAATTCTCCTCAACGATCTTGATCTCCTGATTGGCGACAATTATTCTTGCCGTTTCCCGATAATAGCACAAACCTCTCTCACGTGGTAGATCAACACAACAGGAAGGTCAAGGTGACAGCTTCTGCCGCAATAGATGTTAGAGACTTGGGCCATGGCTTCGACCTCCTTGACCGATGCTGACGCATCGAGTTCGCTGGAGGTGTTCCCGGGCTTCCTGTGAGCAAGTGACTCAGGTGACCTTGACCGGCAGCACTCTGCGCGACTTATCAACGGGGCAATGTGAACAGCGAGATCACCGATGCCGGAGATCCATGCCTCTATGCAATCTCGTAACCGAGTTTCGCATTGCCGCTCAGTCGGAAGGGCGGGAGAGGAATCGTCTGCCCATCTATAGACAGCTTCATAAACGGCATTTCCAGCAAAGCCTGGATCGTGCTTCGCCATGGGCTCAAGGTACTCCGACACAGATGCGTAGTCAGCCGTCCGGATCAGCAGGAGTAGCGGCTCATACCATGAATCGAGCACCACTGGTTCGTGCATGATCTCTGCAGGTGCTGGATTCCTTTGGCCAAGTACAGCTCCTACGCTTTGTCGCTCTTGCATCTCTCGATCTGCCCCATGCTCGCCATGTCCTTGACGAGCTGAGAGAGCAGGCCGAAATGGAATCAATAGGCGGTGGCCCGGCATAGGCTATGTTCGCCCTGCTCCGTCGATAGAGAGCAATAGCTGCTGTCTAGGAGCATCTGAATTGCTTTTTTTCGATTACCCCTGCTATTCTCATGAAAAGAAGGTGGGTGAGATGGCACACAAAATAATCACAGACAAGCTGTCGATCTACATTCCGCAGAGCAAGATTGAGCAGAAGCCAGTCGAACGATTGATGAAGCTGGGAGAGAAGAGAGATCGATCGATCAACTACCCCGTTGTTGAGGCAATCATGGAGTATCTGGAGAGGGAGGGAGCGTGAAATTATTCGACAGGAAACGGAACGTTTCATTCTCCGGCACGGTCTTGAGCGCTCGTTCGCTCAACTTCATCGGGTCATTCTCTCGCTCGCCAAATAACCTATACACCATCGCATGGGAGCAATCCGGGGTATATCTTCTGTGCAAAGAGGAATCAGTTCTGCTCTCCGGACGTGTCGGGAATCCTTTCCAAGGAATAGTCTCTAACTGCGGAGCATTCGCCCTGGTGTCTCCAGGTCAAGGCAGCGCGAGATCTGCGACACTGCGTGTATTCGATCAGGGAGGGAATGTTCTCCTGACCAAGCGATTCTCGTTCAACATAGGGGCTCTTGGCTTGTCGAGTAGCGGCTCTCATGTTGCATGCCAGCTCATGGATGGAGACGTTGTTCTCATCGAGCTTGCAAAGGGAACAGTGGTCTGGAAGGTAGCGGCGAATCCGACTGGGAATCTTCGCCTGGATGCGGAGAGCTTGGGGATTGACGTGAGAAATGGTTGGGTAAATCTCAATCTTGCGATCGGTGGGAAGCCGCGCATTAGCTTCGCCGGGGAACATCTCGACGTGGATGTGATTCGAGCAAGCCGCTTGAGGAGTGCTCAAGACTCCCCTAATGGCTTAGCGCTGTTCTATCTGGTGAGAGAAGGAATAGACGAAAGCGAGGGGGCGTTCCCACCAGAGAGAGCCGAAGATCTTCTGAAGCTCCTAGAAGAGGCACATCAGCATGGGTTCAAAGACTATCCTGACTGCGAGGCGAAGGCTCATCGAGCTGCAGGCGAGATCTTCGAGGCTATCAACCAGCCCTCGGAGGCTCTCCGTCAATATGCGATAGCCGTTCAGGTAGATCCGAAAGTCGGTGTGAAAAGAAGGGTGGATGCCTTGGAGAAGAAGCTCAGTCAAGCGGAGCCAACTCAGACTGGACCGAGATAGCAGCCTGAGACATCAGTTCTGGTTGGTCGGCTTTCGATTTAGTGTCAGCATCCCGGGATGCGCATATGTCGGTTTCTCTTCATCGACGCATATGATCAAGACACGATGCTTGTTCATGATGCCTCCTTGTCAGGCTGCGACCGTCGAGCAGCGAAAGGATTTCAGAGTACCCTCAAGCTCTTCGTCGACGATGTGGGTATAGATCTGGGTTGTGGCTTGGTCTTTCTATTGTGTCACGGAACTCCCTGAGGGCTGTGTGAGGCATTGTTGAGGTCTTCTTGAGGCAAACTTGAGGAAGCCGCGAGCGAGGAGAGCGCAGATGGAGAGAAAGCAAGTCACAAACAGGTATCAGGTACTAGGTATCAGGTATTAGGAAAGGAGGTTTTCAGTTATCACTTTTCAGTTCACGCTTCCTTCTCACTCTGCGAACCCAACAAACTCAATGAACCTAATGAACTCTATAGACTCAACGAACTCTCTCCAACCTTGGTTGGAATACGGACCCGCGGTGGGCATAACCCTTGTTGATGATCAACATACAAAAGATGTAGAATTGATCCAAGAACGAGGGAAAATTGAGCTAGAATTGAGAAGAAATTGATGTTGCTACAGCAAGGACCAAAACGCGAGGTCAGTCAGAGACAAGTATGGTGGTGTCCATGGGATTACCTGAATTTGTGGTGGGGTATTGTGAGCAGATTGGCAGACAGTGATTGCCAAATTGGAATTCGAGTGACACAAATCTCATCTCAGGCTGCTCCTTGAGGAATTACAGTATGCGTCTCTGGAATTCTCCGATGTGTTGATTTGGAAGACACGATCCCGTTCACTCCCTAAACACCCAATAGTGTTGGATCCCAAGCCCAGATTCCGCAACCCTCCGTGAACGGGAATCGGGGGATAGAAGATCAATCGTTGAACTCCCAACGTGTTCGAATCGAATACGGCACGGTGAAATCCCAACGCTCTTCTGGAGCAGTAGTCGAATAAACCTTCATATGGAAGTCAAGAGAGTTGGCCAGCAAGAGGATCTCTCCATCGTAGTCATCCCAATCGAGTAGGTCCATGATACGGAACCCCTCGGTTTCAACGGTCCCCTTTGGAGGGATTGTCAACTTGCCTTCATTCCACCGAAAAAAAGCCTCACCACGGACTGAGAGCATTCTTGTCTTCCGTACGCGTTCGCGACGTACTTGGAACACTAGCGCGGTCACAAAGAAGCCGCGTTCATCGGTGTGGAGCCTTAGCCGCTTTTCGAAATCGACTGCCATGGTGAGAACGCCTATCTTCTCTTCGTGGAATCTCATGTCCGCAAGAGCGCCCAGGATCCAATCTAACAACCGATGACTCCGCCAGTAGAGACCCATTAGGGGGGGATGTACAAGAGGGGGAGACTTCGACGCGAAGATCAACCGGATCCTGCTACTTGTCCACCTGTAGAGGTCGCCATACGCTCTCACGCCAACCCAGAACCCGCTGTCCTCTGGATCATCGGGCAGGAGAGACAAGGTGCCAATTCCGTAGTGCTTGGCCTTTTCCAGGGCTTTCGTTGTGAATCCCCGCTTGGACACAATGAGGGCAAGATTCGCGTTTAGATCGTGTGTCTTTGTAATAAAGGACTCGATGGTTTGAGGTCCAACTCTTCTTGACCAATCCTTGCATTCAATCACTCCCAGGACCTCGTGGCCGCCAAGAGTCCCTCGGATTGCGACATCAAACTGCCGCTTATGACCGAGACGATCCACAAGAATTGCATTGTGTTGAACTTCTGAGTCTGGCGAAAGGCGCGTCTGAAGCGCGGCGACAGTCTTCTCGAAGGATATCCCTTTCATTGCTAAGCTCCTCTCGCGGCATGCGTTGAATTGGAGGGGCGTAAACCCTATTTCAGGCCACCTCTTGAGCAATTATCGTATGCGTCCGCGGAATTCATTAAGAACTTGACTGCCCATCGTCCGCATTTGCTTCGACGAAGCAAGTCGGTCCACCAAATTGCAGTAAGAGGGGTTTAGCGAGCTCAAATCCTCCGTAGAATAGGAAGAACACGGGGTA
>JAUWPW010000077.1 GCA_030611415.1 Candidatus Bipolaricaulota bacterium | reverse complement strand
TGTGCGGTGTCCAAGACATACTATACAGTTTTTAAACTACGGGTATACTGAGTACATCAGGAAGACGCTGGAACTTCTTGAAATCGATGTTAATAATCTGGAGATAGAGAAGCATGAAACATGGACTCCGTACCCCTCTTCCGAGAGGTAAGATTGATTACAAGCAGTTGAGAAGGATTAATTCCGAAGCTGCGAGGAAAGCAGTTCTAGAGTATCTAAAGACTAACAATCGTAACATTTCAGAGGCAGCGTTGATCTTTGGGATAAACCGGACGGTCCTTCACAAGTGAAGGATGATATTATCAAGAAGGAGAGGGAAGGCGACTTAAAGGACAGATCAAGGTCGCCTGAGCACCAGCCCAGGAGAACACCTGGGGCGATTGAAGATAAAGTCATCGAGATAAAGAATAAGACCCGATTGGGACCGGAAAGGCTGTGTCACGCTACCTTAAGCAGCATGAAGGGATATCGGTTCCACCGGGAACGGTTCGCCATATCATCAGGAGGAACAAGAAGAAGATCAATTACCATCTGCGCTCCTATAGGGTCAGGAAAGAGAAACGCGAGTTTATTGATTGGTATTCGGCTAAGCCGTTTGAAATTGTGCAGGTAGACTTGAAGTACATCAGGGACCATAAAGCCTTAAGCCGGGAGCAGATGATACATCTTGACCGATATGACATACCCAATTACCAGTGGGGCGCCCTGGATGTGAATTCAAGGTTTAAGCTCATCGGCTATTCTAGGGAGAAATCGTGGACAAACGGGCTCTGTTGGTATCTCTGGGTCATCTCCTGGCTGAGATCACACGGGGTGAAGTCGCAAGTCGTGTTCACTGTTGATAATGGTGAAGAGTTTGGCGGCAAGTCGTGGATGAAGGTTACCGAACTGAGGAAACTAATCCGCGGCTTTGGCTGTCGGCTGATACAAAACCACAAGGGGCACTGTGAGGAGAACGCCCATATCGAGCGGTCTCACCGTACTGATGATGAGGAGTTCTATATTCCACGGGTCTTACAGATAAAGAGTGAAGCTGACCTGCTTAATGAGGCAATGGGCTATCCTTCTGTGGAAGGACTACTACGACAATGTTAGAGAGCATTCTTCCCTGAGTTATCAAACACCTTTTGCCTATCTGAAATCGCAACTACCGGATCTTGATGATAAAATAAGGTTTGTTATTCCTATAATGCTTGGTAAAGTATCCATCGAATTAGGCCCCTGGAGTGGATACCATGTCTTGGCACAGCACCTGAAGCCTCGCGAGTCAAGTCATAATCTAACTCCAGACGAGCTTGTCGGGCTCACTAACCAGCTTCTTCTCTCCAGCTAGTTCACGAATTTTCAAGAGGGTCATATTTACATCCGGAGTGAGATAGACCCAGTCAGGCCCTGACGGGATCCAGTAAGGGGAATTGATTCGCACTACCTTTAGCTCCTTAGTATTCACGTAAATGCCAAATTTCTCTTGCTCCAAAGGTTTCATCCTTTCTGTTATTGTGCATCCTTAAGCCTTGCGATCACTTCCTCGATAGTCTCATCAGGGGTAGAGGCTCCTGCGGTTACCCCGATGCGCTGGTGATTTAGAAGCCACACATGATCGAGCTCCTCAGCCCCATCAATGAGATATGTCTCTACAACAGCGGAGCATATCTCAGTCAGACGCCCTGTATTAGCGCTCCCATGAGAGCCCACCACCAACATCATGTCCACCCTTCTCGCCAGCTCGAGGGCTGCCTCTTGCCGCCTTCTTGTGGCATCGCATATAGTGTTGACGATGCGTAGCTCGGAGATGAGTGCAAGATAGGAATCGGCAAATGAGGAAATAAACCGGGTGAAGCTGGAGAAGCTCTGGGTGGTTTGGGAAAGGATACCGATTCGCTGCGGTAACTTGTCAAACTTAGGGGGCTCAACAGCAGCTAGCCCCTTCTCTTTAGCCCAGCCAAGCACGCCTTGCACCTCAGGATGGCTTTCATCGCCAAAGACGATCACAAAAAAACCTGCCCCCGCTAATCTCTTTGCGGCGATTTGGGCGCGTCGCACAAACGGACATGTGGTATCGATTATTCGGAGCGCACGAGTCTCTATCTGCTCCACCACCTTGGGGCTGACACCGTGGGAACTAATCGCCACGGTGCTCCCTTCAAGCTGGTCTACATCATCTATCGCCTTGACCCCGAACTGGGCAAGCCTCTCCATTACCCGCTGGTTATGCACCACAGGCCCCAGGGTCAGGAGAGGGCCAAACTCCTGCGCTGCCTTTTCCAATATGTCGATTGCACGCCTCACGCCGGTGCAAAACCCTAGTTCAGATGCTTTCTCGATCTCCATAGACCCCTTTGTAGCTTTCTGGGAGAAGCTCGGCGACCCGATGCATAATGACCTCGGTAGTACTTGTCAATTGAGCCTTGGTCAACTTGCCATCGACTGGAGGTAGAGTGAACGGCTTACCGATGTTCACGGTTATCCGTACCCGGCCAAAGAGGAAGGAAACCCCCAAGATTTTTTCTGTGCCTGTGATCCCCACGGGGAGGATTGGGGCACCACTGCGCAAGGCGATGAGTGCCGTCCCCGAACGCGCCGGCTGTATGGTAGCTGTCTTGCTTCTCGTCCCCTCGGGGAACATGCCCAATGCCAGTCCCTCTTTCAACGTCTGTTGCGACCAGCGGAGTGCTCTTCTATCAAGTTGCCCGCGGCGCACCGGGAATGCCCTGAAGCCACGCACCAGTGGCCCTTGAATCGGATGACGAAATGACTCCTCCTTCGCCATATATACGATCCTTCGCTGAAGAATTGCCGCAAGGATCGGGGGATCGGCGATGTTGAGGTGATTGGCTACCACGATTAAGGGTCCCTCGGTAGGAACATTCTCCTTCCCCCGCACTTCCCGTCGTAACAGAATGCGGAGCA
>JAUWPW010000069.1 GCA_030611415.1 Candidatus Bipolaricaulota bacterium | reverse complement strand
AGCATTGACTCGCACCTTTGGGGCTAACTCAAGTGCCATCGAACGTGTTAGCTCGATGACACCTGCCTTCGAAGCATTGTAGTCGGCGTAGAAAGGATAGCCAGCTATCCCATTGGTCGAACCCATGTTCAGAATCACGCCACCACCACCGGCCAGCATCCGTCGAGCGGCTTGTTGAGCGACGAAAAATACCCCATTGAGGTTGACAGCCATTACCCTGCACCACTGCTGGGGCGTTATGTCCGTTACGGGCTGACGAAAACTGATCCCAGCGTTATTGATCAGTACATCCAACCCTCCCAGTAGTCGATCCAATTTGCTGAACGCATGTGCCACATCGTCCACATCCGATACATCGGCATTGATGGTAGCAAAGAGCGACGGTAATTCCTCCTTAATATCGCCTAGCGCCTTATCGTTGCAGTCTAGTGCAACAACACAAGCACCTTCATTTAGAAACCGCTCCGCTGTGGCCGCACCAATGCCATTTGCTCCACCAGTGATGAGAACCCGTTTATCCTTTAAGCCGCGCATAATCCTCTCCTATTCCGATCCTGCCAATCCGCCCCCATCAATGACCAGTGAAGTACCAGTGACAAAGGACGACGCGTCACTCACCAGGTACAAGACCCCTTGCGCGACCTCTTCGGGTCTGCCCACTCTCTGCAATGGACGCTTTGCGGATTCCATTATGACTTGTTCCTGGGGAATGCCCAGCTGCTTGGCTTCATTCCGTAGCATGGGGGTGTCTGTGTCGCCAGGACATATGCAGTTGACGCGAATGTTTTGCGCGCCATGATCAAGGGCCATTGCTTTGGTCAGCAGCACTACAGCTCCCTTGGAAGCACAATAAGAAACGGCATCCTTTCCACCAACCAGCCCCCATCCAGACGCCGTATTGACAATTGTGCCACCACCACTCCTAGCCATGACTGGAATCGCGTATTTCGCAAGGAGAAAGACCGACTTGACATTGACTGCCATTACCCGATCCCATTCCTCTTCGGTTGTCTCCAGCACCGATGCTCGCCTGGTGATTCCAGCACCATTGAACAAAATGTCTAGTTTTCCCCATTGTTTGACGGTCTCTTGCACAGCATGCTCACACTCCCGAGCAAGGCTAACGTCACAACGAATAAAGAGAGCATCTCCCCCTCTGTTAATGATACCTTGAGTTACTGGCGGTCCTTGTTCCTCGTCTACGTCCGCTATTGCTACCGCGGCTCCTTCCTGTGCGAACAGACACGCCGTCGCTCTTCCAATACCCGAGGCACCACCTGTTACTAGAGCAACTTTGCCGACTAAGATTCCACAAGGTTTTCGTTCGGGGTACTTTTGCATCACCCAAAATCACTTCCCAAATCTTGAAAGTCACTGCCACTTATTATAATCAGCATATTTGCCAGAACAACCAGTCTTGGTATTTGCTGCCTTGGCTCAACGCGTCGCATCCACCACTCTATAGATAATCTCCTCATTGTATCCGCTTACTACTCTCATATAGCCACTCAGCATCCTATCTATTGCCCGCTCACCGGTATCGACCAGAAAAGGCCGTCCCCTTAGCGAATTGATCTTTTCTGCGGTAGCTATAACTATCACATTATCTCTTCCTACTTCCCTGATAACCTTGGGGCTTATCTGCTGATTTCCCCTTCCAAAAAGGTAGCCTTGCCCTCCTATCGGAGTGATGATGATCTTTGCAGTCCGATCTTCACGGTCGATAATGCTTAACAAACGAGCTTCGTTAACGTCCGCGCCAATACACTTTCCTTTCGATACCACATCCACACCAACTAGGGTCTTAGGAAGCCCTAACCTAGACGTAATTGCCCTGGTAGTGGTCCCAGGACCAATGATGTACAGGCATGTTTGCTGCATGTGGTCAATAATCGTGCGAGCAATATTCTCTGTTGCCGCTCTATTCCCGCTGCTGCGAGTCTTTGCTCCCTGGATGAACCGTTCTTCAAATGGGGTCTTGAGATATCCATACAACCTTGGGGAGAGAATTCCGTCTCGAAGCAGATCTTCGTCCACATCCATAACTTCCGCTTCTCGGTACCCCGTTACTCGCCCCTGTAGATAACGTGCCGCAACCTCTCCAGCACATGCTGGGCTAACTGCAAATCCGGCCGAATGAATCTTGACCCCACTGGGGATTCCAAGCACAAACATGGTATCACCAACTGTGTCGAAAATGTCTCTTGCCGTGCCGTCACCGCCGGCGAATAGAAGGAGATCCACCCCCATCCTGCACATGTCCCTTGCTGCATTCCGAGTATCCTTCGAGGTTGTCTCCCCCTCTTTGATTGCACCAATAACCATGGGTGCGAAACCGCATCCTCTAGCCTCATCCTCTCCCATCTCGCCGGGATAAGTGATGATTTCCAAGTCGGAAATGGAGGACCTTACTCGTTGCAATGCTTCAGCAGCGCGATGAGGCGATTGCGGTACAGCGCCCAACTGCAAAGCTTTTCGCTGGATAGCTATACCGTCACTCCCTTTGAGCCCAACCCGCCCGCCAAGTCCTGCGAGAGGATTGACAATCAGGCCCAGTTTTCTTGGGAGGCTTTGACTATCGCTCATCGGTGACAGGTCACCTTCTATTCCGAGTCTTCATGGATCTTCTTCTGGTAGGCTCTCCATGTGACTGCCCATTGCGATGGATCATCCAAAGCCGCTGGGTTTATTCTGTGAATCGTGCTGTTGTGAGGGGCTGTCTTGACTTGATCGGGGTTGTTGGCCACTTCATGGGCAATGTGCCGCAGTACATCAACATATTCATCAATATCAGCCTTGGAGAATGATTCGGTGGGTTCAAGGGTGGACGGTTCCGGAACAACCCATGGATGATGGCTTGTCCAATAGTGAAGACCAAAATCTGCTACGCGAAGCCCGATCTCCTCGGAATGAATCCCTGTTCTTTCCGCTAGTTCCTCCCAACTATACCGAACCTGTTCAATGCGAGGTTTGCCTTTAGCGTACGGGGCACTGACCCCGGGTATCTCCAATACTCTCTTGAGCAGGTAGTTGTTATTCAGAACTGCTGTCCTTGCGACCTCTCTTAGTCCATGCGCACCAAGGCTCATTACCCATGCATAGGCTTTTAGGATAGCGGGCGCGACCCCATAGAATGATCGTATCTTGCCGATGCTTTTGGGGCAATCATAGTTCAAGTGATAAGCGTGTCCATCAAACTCAACCAGGGGTGTTGGTAGGAATGGCGCCAGTGTCTTAGTAACCCCAATGGCACCACTGCCGGGCCCTCCACAGCCATGAGGCGTGGAGAAGGTCTTGTGCAAATTGAAATGGCACAGGTCGAAACCCGCCTCTTTGGCTCTGGTCATCCCAAGTATTCCGTTGGCATTCGCCTGGTCATAAGCGCACAATCCGCCTGCATCATGAACAACCTTGATAAACTCCTCGATCCTTGGATTGAAGATTCCTGTGTCTTCGGGATTTGTAATCATCAACCCGGCCGTACATTCTGACACAGCCGCCTTAAGAGCAACAAGGTCCGGATAGCCCTCGGCATCGGGATATAGGGTAATGACTTTGAACCCAGCTGTCTTAGCACACGCTGCATTGGAAGGATGGGAGAAGATAGTGGTAATGATTTCATCTCTTTGCTCCGCTTCCCCGCGTTGTTCATGATAAGCCCTTATGATCGAGGCATTTGCATAGATTGCCTGGGATCCAGCGCCTGGCTGCAGCGAAAACCGTTCCATTCCAGAGATCTCTTTTAATATCTGTTCAAACCTATAGAATATCTCAAGGATTCCCTGAACTGCTTCTTCGGGTTCCAAGGGATGAAGCTCTGCCATTTTGGGCATCCGAGCTAGTAGTTCATTAACCTTTGGACTGTACTTCATTGTGCACGTCCCCTGCCCAATATCGACATTCACATCAACCCCTAGCGTCTCCTGTGACAGTCTAGTGTAGTGCCTTACTAGTTGGGGTTGAGAGATTTCAGGCAACCTAGGAGGTTGATTTCTGCGCAAGCCCTCAGGCAGGGTAGAGATCGCATCCTCCGCCGTTCGCTCTATAGCTGGTTCAAGGTCGGGGAGCAAGATACCACGCTCTCCCGCACAGCTCATCTCAAATATGATTGGTTCGTCCCATTTAGCTTGATGAAATCTTCTTAGTCTTGGCTTCCCATTCGCGTATCTTTCCTTTGTTATGTTGTTCATGCTAATGTAGGGCCTCCTCTAGCGCATCAGCGAGCCTGTCTAAGTCATCCTGGGTGTGAATCTCGGTAACGCAGTACAGCGCGCTGTTCCCCAACTTCGGGAACTCCTCGGTCAAGTCTTTTCCTCCAAAGATCCTGCGGTTAAGCAGTGCCTTATTGATCTCGGCAACTGTCTTGCCGGTGTCATCGAAATTCACAACAAACTCCTTGAAATGCCCCGTAGAAAACCTAGGAGTCACAACACCTCTTATCCTAGATATTCGAGACATCGCGTAATGAGCTCGCCCCAGGATGCTTTCCCCAATTTCCTGCATCCCTTGAGGACCCATCAACGCCAGGTAAACACCAGCAGTGATACCCCATAATGCCGTGCCAGTTCCGATGAACTCTTTGCCCTCTTCTCTTTTCGCAAATGAGGTCCTTTCGTAGGCAACGTCGCCGAATCCGTATTCTCCCTTGACAGAAGTTGTAGTGATTCCAAACAATCTGGAAGGGAACTCCATTACATAGGCCTCTTCATCTCGCGTGGCAATGAATCCC
>JAUWPW010000072.1 GCA_030611415.1 Candidatus Bipolaricaulota bacterium | reverse complement strand
GAGAAGTTTCATCTCAGTATTGCAAACAGCGCGGACAATCTTCCATTACGAAATGCCCTACAGGCCCTCTATAGCTTCACCAACAAAGATTTGCTAGATAATGTTAACACGGGCTATGTCATAGAAGGCATGGAGAAGTCCTTGCAGGAACACGAGGATATCCTTGAGTCTATCCGTAACGGAGATAAATCACGAGCAGCTGAGGCGATCAATGCCCATTTCAGGGAACTGGAGAGTTATTTTGAGACCAAGTATCTGGGGAGAATGGAGGAAACAATTGCCTAGCAAAGTTGGGATCCGACGGGAGGATAAGTACGATTGGGAGCGGCGGACGCCGCTAACTCCACAAGACGCGAAGGAGCTGACTAATAAATATGGGATCGAGGTCATTGCTCAAGCTTCTCCAAATCGAGTGTTTTCCGACAAAGAGTACCAACAAGCTGGAACTACTGTTGCGAAAGACCTTTCTTCCTGTCCGATTGTTTTTGGGATCAAAGAGATTCCGATTGAGGCGCTAAAACCTGAAACAACCTATGTCTTCTTCTCGCACACTATTAAGGGACAAAGCTACAATATGCCGATGCTAAGGCGTATGCTCAGCCTTAATTGCACTCTGATTGACTACGAAAAGATAACTGACGACAGCGGTGGCCGCCTGATCTTCTTTGGGAACTATGCTGGGCTGGTTGGCATGATCGAGAGCTTGTGGGCGTTTGGGAAGCGCCTCGCCGTTGAGGGAATTCCTAACCTCTTTGAGGAGGTTAAACGTGCCCTCGACTACCCCGATGTTGAAAGGGCAAAGGAGGCGATCCGCAAAGTCGCTGAACGGATCGCGAAAGAAGGGTTGCCTCCCTCGATCACACCGTTGGTGGTTGGAATTGCCGGGTACGGGAACGTTTCCCGCGGTGCACAAGAGATCCTCGATCTCCTTCCTACCCGTGAGATTTTGCCGCAAGACCTTGCCACACTAATGGAGGGTTCTGTCAGGTCGGATCACGTTGTATACAAGGTTGTGTTCAAGGAACAAGATATTGCCGAGCGCATTGATGCTCGTCATCCATTTAACCTACAGGATTACTACCAGCATCCGGAGCGCTACCGAGGGACTTTCTCACAGTATCTGCCTTACCTGGATATTCTCATCAACGCTATCTATTGGGAAAAGGTGTACCCCCGGCTCATAACCAAACAGGTAGTTAAGAAGCTGTACAAGGATGGAAACTGGCGCTTGCGAGTAATCGGAGATATCACCTGTGATGTGAAGGGCGCGATCGAATGCACAGTCAAATCAAGCAATCCACATAATCCTGTTTATGTATACGACCCAATTAATGAAAGAGCAACAGATGGAGTTAAGGGAAATGGACCGGTGATCATGGCAGTGGATATCCTGCCCGCTGAACTACCTTACGAAGCATCAACCTTCTTCAGTGGGATCTTGAAGGGTTTTGTTCCAAGTATTGCCCAGGCCGATTTCACCAGTGACTTTGAAGCATGTGATCTTCCACCGGAGATCAAGCGAGCAGTGATCGCCTACAAGGGAGAACTAACGCCTGACCATCGTTATATGAAGCAGTTCCTTCTCTAAAGAAGAACAAGAAAGGAGTTTTAGTGAAAAAAATACTGATCTTAGGTGCTGGGCTCGTTGCCGGAGCACTAGTCCGTTACCTTCTTGCTCAGGAAGGGTTTGAGGTAAAGGTAGCAAGCCGCACGCTCGGCAAGGCACAGGCTCTTGTTGGCGACGCGAAGAACGGGTCAGCAGAACAAATCAACGTTGACAATAGAGTTGAACTGGAGCGGCTTATTAGCAAGGCGGATCTTTCGATCAGTCTCCTCCCGTACGTCTATCACCCACTTGTGGCAAAACTGTGCATTAAGCATAAGAAAGCCATGGTTGGTGCTTCTTATGTAAAAGAAGAGATGAAGGCCCTTGATGCCGCGGCTAAGGAAGCAGGAATAATCTTGCTGAACGAAATCGGTGTCGATCCCGGGATCGATCATATGTCAGCGATGCAGGTAATTGACCGGATCAGGAAAAGCGATGGCAAACTTGTTAGCTTCTCCTCCTATTGTGGCGGCCTTCCTGCTCCGGACGCGAACAACAATCCGTTTGGTTACAAGTTTTCTTGGAGCCCACGTGGGGTAATCCTTGCTGGAAAGAATCCAGCTCAATACCTTAAGGACGGCAAGGTAATCGATATCTCTGGTGAGGATCTCTTCTCTTATCACTGGCCGGTCAACATCGAGGGTTTCGGCACCCTCGAAGGGTATCCAAACCGCGACAGCCTCCCCTACATCGAGACCTACGGAATTCATGGTGTGAAGAGCATGTTTCGCGGAACGCTCCGTTATCCGGGTTGGTGCGAAACGATGAAGAAGATTGGCGAGCTTGGCCTCCTTAATGAGGAGGAACGATCTGACCTCCCCGGCTTTACGTTCCGTGAATTCACTGGCAAATTGATCGATAGCGCTAGAGATGACCTTAAGGGGGATCTCGCGGCGTTCCTTGACGTTTCTCTGGATTCCCATGTTCTCTCCGACTTAGAGTGGCTTGGGTTGTTAGGCGATGAGCCTCTTCCGGAAGCAGTGCATTCGCCGCTTGATGTTCTCGCGGCGCGGATGCTCGAGAAGATGCAATATGTACCGGGTGAGCGCGATCTCCTCGTGATGCAGCATGAATTCATCGCCGACTACAAGAACCACAGAGAGATAGTCACCTCAACTCTAATTGATTATGGGGTTCCTGGCGGGGATTCCTCAATGTGTCGACTGGTAGGGTTACCAGCAGCAGTTGCGGCGAAGATGATCCTGCAGGGAAAGATTCGCCTTGTTGGCGTCCAAGTTCCTGTTGTTTCTGAGATCTATGAGCCAGTACTCGCCGAACTCAAACAGATGGGTATTTCCTTCAATGAAAAGAAACGGGCACTTGACTAACAAGATAAGAGTAGCCGGACATAGCCATGCAATTCTAATGCGATTAGTGCCAGGATTCAGAGACCAGTAATGGTCGAATGCGGTTTATGCCCCCTGCCGTCAGGGTGTAAAGAAGAGGGCAGCCGCCCGCACTGGGCAGGCCTCCAGATCCCTTACCTTTAACGGGAAAGCGATGAGGTGCGGTGTGCCGCCTTCTGCGATTAGTTTCCCCAAGTGAACGAGTCCCTCAAGGATAGGAATCCCCTCGCCAAGAAGAATGTGATGCACTGGATAATCCGTCGACTCGTCTGGATCAGGGCTCGGTGTATCAACACCGAGCAGGGCAATCCCACTTCCGACAAGGAAACGGGCCGCCTCAGGGGTGATATACGGAAAATCGCGATAAAAGTCAGGCCTTCCCACGTGGGTGTCCCAACCGGTATGGACGAGGATGGCGCGGCCTTCAAGTGACCCTGCTTTTTGCAAGGTCTCCGGCCCAATCTGTTTCACCGATGTACTCACCACAACTGCGGGAAGGAGCCGCAGTGGCATCTCAGTGAGATCCTCTCCGCTTTCGATGAAGTGAAGCGGGCTATCGATGTGGGTGCCACAATGGCAGTCAAGATGGGTGAACCGGGAAGTGTTATCCCCCTCGTGCTCCACACGCGTGAGGTGCTCGATCCGCACCCCGACAGCATCGCCCGGCCAGACCTCTGTCCCATCCTTCAATTCTCGGGATAGATCAATAACACGAATTTTCAAAGACGGCCTCCTTTTGTGATTCCTGCGTTCAATTTCCAAGTGTAACTGTCAATGGTGTGTTCAAAGAGAAGAATACTTCGTACGGGGTTCGGAATCCAAGTGTCTTCCTCGGCCAGTGATTGAGTGGGTCCGCCGCATGCTCGGCGAGTTCCTTCCCGTTGTCGTAGGTTAACGTGTACAACCTTGCCCTTGTGTTGGGTAAGGCCAGCTACAACTGCCGGCCGCTCGACGGATGCTGGCCGGTGGTGGAGGCGTGATTCTGAACATGGGTTCGACCAATGGGATAGCTGGCTATCCTTTCTACGCCGACTACAATGCTTCGAAGGCAGGTGTCATCGAGCTAACACGTTCGATGGCACTTGAGTTAGCCCCAAAGGTGCGAGTCAATGCT
>JAUWPW010000006.1 GCA_030611415.1 Candidatus Bipolaricaulota bacterium | reverse complement strand
AACCGAACAGAAACCCACCAGCGAAGGAATCCCCCGCACCGACTCGATCGACGACCTCGATATCGAACTTCGGACCGCGGTAGATCTGACCATTGGCATAGGCAATCCCCGTCCACGTGTTTCGCCAGACCGACGGGGTCTCCCGCTCTGTGTCCTCCTCGGTGGTTATGAGGATGTCCGTGTAGTTCATCAGCTCCGTCATTACCTCTCGCGCTCTCTCCTGTGACCACAGCCGTTGTGCAGTGACGGCCACGTTTAACTCCGAGCCACCAACATAGACATCGAGCTGTTCGGCTTGTTCCAGTCGTTGATGACCGGGAGGCGAAAGCCGGATCATCGTTTCACCAAAGGTCACCAATTTACGCTCTTGTTCCATCGCAGAGACTCCTCTATTTTGTATCACTGGATGGCGCGGAGGCCTTCCCGCAGAGCAGCTAGGACTGCATGTACCGCTTCTTCGCCGGCTACGACCAGCCGGTTAAGGTGATAGCGGTGGGTTGCCTCGTTATGGCTTTTTCACCACGAGTTCGCTCAGTAATTGGCGGATCCTGTCCACTCGGACTCGACTCGGGCGCTCAAGAGAGCCATGCCGATCTCGATCCTGTTCATCTTGCATGAGATATCCCTTGACAAAGAGGCACCCTCCGTATATGCTAATGATCGTTATTCTGCTCATCTAAACAAGGAGGAGAAACGATGGCGACAAAGATCATCCCTATTACAGACGGACGGAAGGACCTCTTGCGCCTCGCGAAAGAAGCACGCGAGAACCTCGATCGTTTTGTGTTCACGCGCAACGGGAAGCCAGAGGTGATCCTGCTGAACTTCGAAGACTACGAGGATCTTCTAGAGACACTCGAAATCTACGAAACACCGGGGCTAGTGGAAACGCTTGAACAACGCCGAAAAGAGGTCAAAGAAGGGCGTTCCACCTCTGGACAAGACGTCTTCGCAGATGCTTGAGGTGCGTTACCATCCTCAAGTGAAGAAGGAGGTCAAACGGATCCCAGTTTCGTGGCGTCGTCGGATTGAGCGTGTGATCGACGAGCTCGCTAAAGAACCAGAGAAAGGGAAACGGTTACGAGGAAAGCTGGAAGGAATGCGCTCCCATCGCGCAGGAAATTACCGTATCGTCTACATCATAGAAAACAGAGTTCTCTATATCCTCAGCATCAGCCATCGAAGAAACGTGTATGAGGAATCCACGCGACGCACCCATTGAATCGAGCGAGCAAAATGTTCTACCATTGTATTTTACAGGTGACGGGTGTCTCAAAGTCATTGACATATTTCTCACCTCCTGTTTCGAGTACATTTCTTAGATGAGGCAATGCCAGAAGTTGACAACAGGGATTGAACCGTGTACAAGTTAGGTGCTGACCATCTAACCCCAATATAGGGGTTATGGCTATCGGCGGGAGGTGGTTTTGGATGCCACCTGTGAGCTTCTTCTAAGGAAAATCCGAACAGTCACTGGCGTATACGTGCGCAGATCGTTATTTCGATGGCGTAATGGTATTTCGCGTTGGTGGGAAGTAACTCGTTTGTTTCTTCGCGTTCTCCATTCTCATTATTGTACCTTTGTATATCTCAGTACTTTACCTTTGTATATGGGGGAGGTGATATACTGCAGAAGATATGCAGAATGCTGTGCTTTGGGTAATCAGGTTGAACTCTAGATTCTATAAGGAGGATTCATGCGAATAAGGTGCTTTTGTTTAGTAGGGATTTTGGTACCGTTGATGATGATGGCTTCTCTTGCCGTCTGTGTAGGGCAAGATCAACCGATGTATGGCGGGACCTTCGTCAATATGCTTAACCCGAGTGAAGTGATCACACTGGATCCGCTGCGCTCTTCAATCACCGACGCTGAAACAGGGAGCGTCATCATGCAGGTTCACCGGGGCCTAGTCAGGTGGACTCCAGAGCTCTCCGTAGAGCCCGCCCTTGCTGAGTCCTGGGAAATCAGCGAGGATGGTACTGTTTACACATTCCACCTTCGTCATGGCGCAAGCTTCCAAAATGGTCGGGAAGTGATCGCGCAGGATTGCAAATACTCTTTTGAGCGACTCATGGATCCCAACCGTGGCGGAATCAGCGTCTACATCTTTGACAATGTTGTTGGAGCAGACGAGTTTCGAAACGGTGAGGCAGAAAGCATTACAGGGATCGAGGTAGTGGACAACTACACTCTTCGCATCACTCTCAAGAGCATGGATTTAACTTTTATCACAACACTGGGCGAGCCAGGTGCTGGAGTTGTACCTTCTGAAGCAGTTGAGGCAGTAGGTGACGGCCAATTTGGAAGGAATCCGGTTGGCGCTGGTCCGTTCATGCTCGAGAGCTGGAGAGGTGACACGATCACGCTCAAAGCCTTTGAGGAGTACTACGGCGGACGGCCTTATCTGGACACACTTGTTTTCAGGCGGTTGTCAGACTACCCGGCAGCAGGAGCCGCCTTCCAAGCCCGGGAGATTGATGCTTTTTTGAGCAGCCCCACCAATTACCCGCGTTGGCAGAACGACCCCAACTTCCAGGAGCTTAAGGTCGCGGAACTGTGGACCCGTCATCTTGGGTTTAACAATGAATGGGGGCCGTTCCAGGACAAACGTGTGCGCCAGGCGCTCAATTATGCAATTGACCGTGATGCATACGTTAGAGTCTATCTTAACAACGTCCCCATCTCCGCAACAGGGGCCGGAATCTTCCCTCCAGGTTTTAACATCCCACTGAAAGACGTATCTGGGTATTACTACAGTCCCGAAAAAGCGAAGGAGTTGCTGGCTGAAGCGGGCTATCCAGATGGGTTTACATTCTCAGTAGTTGGTGACCCAACTGCCGCCACTTGGGGAATTCCGGCAATCGAACCACTTCTGCCGTATTTTGAAGCAATCGGTGTCCACTGCAAGCTTGTTCCAACGGAGTATGGAACCGTTGAGATGGACGCTTTGACGGGCAACTACGAGTCCTATGTGGATTCACACGGCGGTGAGCCTATTGCCTTGCAGTTTGTTCAACGGTTCCATTCAAAGAACTTTGGTGCCACCAACTGGCTTCGATACTCGAATCCTGTAGTTGATGCTCTGATCGACGAAGCTGTCCTGACAGTCGATGACGTCGAGCGGACCGAATTGCTTAGAGAAATCGAGAGAATCGTAACCGATGATGCTCCCTGGATTGCGATTAATTTTAGCACAGTGGTCTTTGGGACACAGGTTTGGGTCCATGGCATGCAGCAGATGCCAATCGACCTCAAGTACCAACAATACGAGAAGGTTTGGGTGGATGAGCGTTCACCAAGAGCGTAAGTCTCGGTAGAGTGGAGCGAGGGAGTGCCTCGAAGTGAAAGTTCGCAGCTACTCCCTCGCTCATCTAAGGGATTGTAGATAACATGTTGGCATTTATTATAAGGCGTCTTCTTGCTTTTATACCCACGATTATTGCAGTCACCCTCATAATATTTGTTGTCCTAAGCCTTCTTCCTGGGGACGCCGCGTTTGTTCGCGCAGCCGGTTTCAAGCGAGGGGTTGCAAACACAGAGGGGATCGAGCAACTACGCGAGGAATGGGGCTTAAATGATCCGGCCTATGTGCGGTATTTTAGATTCGTCGGCGGATTGCTTACAGGAAACTTGGGAACCTCCTATCGCACGGATCAAGTGTTAAGCGATGTCATAAAGCAGCGCCTGCCGGTCACCTTGAAATTGGCCGGAATCTCGATACTCCTGGCGGTTGTGGGCGGCTTAACGCTCGGCTTCTTGGCTGCCATTCACAGAGGTACAATCATCGATCTCGTCTGCATGGTCACAGCGATTGTCGGAGTGTCGGTGCCTGAGTTCTGGGTGGGGTTGATGCTGATGCTGGTCGTGGCTGTCAAATGGGGCCTCTTGCCTACAAGTGGATACAGCGCGGGTAACATACTCTTCCTGATTCTTCCATCTCTTGCCTTGGGGTTCAGATACATTGGTCTCATCGCAAGAGTAACGCGATCAAGTATGCTTGATGTAGCTAGTCAGGACTATGTAAGGACGGCCAAATCTAAAGGCCTTTCACTCTTTCGCGTAAGGGGAAAGCACATATTTCGTAATGCGCTGGTCCCGATCCTAACCATCGTTGGACTAGAGAGCGGTTGGCTATTTGCAAACACGGTGGTTATCGAGGAGGTATTCGGCTTGCCTGGAATCGGCCGTCTGTTGGTGGTCTCGATCTTGGGACGCGACATTCCGGCTATGCAAGCAGCGATCCTAGTTATGGTATTGGCTTTTCTTATCTTGAACCTCGCTATCGATGTGGGGTATGGCTTCTTGGATCCACGGATCCGGTATTAATTGACATTGTATCGATCGAGGAGGATGTTGAGTTGAGCCACAAAAGCTTGAAGCGTTTCTGGCGGAAGAAGAACGCGGTCATAGGCGCAACTCTTGTGATACTGGTCTGCTTCATCGCGGTGTTTGCGCCCCTGCTTTCTCCGTACCACTACGCACATGGCAATCTGAACGATGCGCTCCTGGGAATCGGGGAAGATAGCCGTTACCTGTTAGGAACCGACCATTGCGGGCGAGATATGTTGAGCCGACTTCTTTTCGGTGCACGAATCTCTCTCCTAGTGGGACTAATCGCTCAGCTTGCGAACACAGTTATCGGTGGTGTGTTGGGGATTGTTGCTGGTTTCTACGGGCGCGTTTGGGATGATGTCATCATGTTCCTGACAAACGCGACTCTATCAATACCGGTATTGATCTTCGCACTGGCCCTCATGGCCTTATTGGGGCCGGGATTACATAACCTGTTTATCGCGCTGGGGATAACGAACTGGTGCGGCACGTGTCGTTTGGCACGATCCAAAACGTTATCAATCAAAGAGGAAAACTATGTAGAGGCAGCAAAAACAATAGGCTGCTCCCGTTTCAGAATACTGTCTAAGCATATATTGCCTAATGCCATTGCACCTATACTGGTCATAGGAACCCTCGGAATTGGTGATGCGATTCTCATTGCTGCATCCCTGGGATTTCTTGGGCTTGGAGCACAGCCTCCGCTGCCGGAGTGGGGCACTATGTTGAACGCGGGGCGTAATTATTTCTACAATGCCCCTTGGCTTAGCGTCCTGCCCGGTATAGCTATCCTAATCACGGTCCTGGGATTCAACCTCTTGGGGGATGGTCTCCGCGACCTGATAGATCCACATACGAAGAAACTCACGAAATGATGATAGCGCCGCTGATGTAATGGGTAAAGTGAAGCTGATCCTTGTATGCGGAAAGTAGACTGGATGTCTATTTACAGGAAGAAGAGATAGACTAGGGCATGCGGAATGGGGAGGATTGAGAATGGAGAAGAAGAGAGTTGATTTCATCAAAGGGCACATGGGAGGAAATGAGATTGTCCTGCTTTACGCAGACCAGATGCCAGAAGGACAGGGGATTCCGGTTGCAGCATCTGTGCTTGCCAAGCCCAGTATCGGAGGACATAACTCAGGGCTTGTGTATCAGTCTGAAATAGCTGACATCAAGTTGGAGATACTCGACGCCACTTCATATGAGCTCCTCGGTATGTGTGGTGGATTAACTCAAGTCTTGGGTAAAGCGATTGTTGAAACCGATCTAGCGTCTCACGTTGGGCTGACAATTGAGGAACCGGAGACGAATGTGGTTCTGGAAACTGGCGTAGGGCCCGTTCGGTTAAGAATCCTTCATCAGGACGGGAAAGTTGAGCGAGTATTTACTGATATGACAGCTTTTGTGGAAGCGTGTTATGCCTTGGGTATTGAGCGCCTCAAAGTTGCCGGTATAGATGCACTGAAAGTTGGCACGTTCCTCGTCATGAATGGTGATGCTGCGAAGCAGGTCTATCCCGACATGAGGTTTGAGCAAATGGACGAGAAAGAGTTTCGCATATTCCAGGAAGCGCAACATGAATTCCATAGATATATTGGACGGGAGACCTCATGTTTCTCACTGTATGATTTGTACTCCAAGAGCCACTCTGGACGTCTCGTCTTCCCTCATGGTCTTGACCAGAGGTACTACGAGCCATCATGTGGGACAGGGACCGTAGCTGTTGGCATCGCCATGGTGGAGAACGGAGAGATCGACGAAAATGGGGATATCTCCCTGCTTTTTGAAACGGGGGGCGATATATTCAGCCTGGGCGGACCCGACACTATGGAGTTGCGCCTCGTTGTTCAAGACAGAAAGGTGACACAGGCGTACATCAGTCACAGTCTCGTTGAGATCGTGGCAACAGGGAAGCTATGGATCTAAATATGAGCTAATATCATCACGGACGGGGAAAGAAGACGCCGTATTTTTTTCGGCATCCATTCATAACTTTGGAAAGGAGATGTATATTGACGGAGACACTGAGCACTCACATAAGGAAGGAGTTTCCTTCGCTTGCAAATACAGTAAACGGTTATCCAGTGGCTTTTTTGGACGGGCCAGGAGGGTATCAGGTCCCACAGACCGTTATTCAGGCCGTGGACGACTATCTGATCAACAGTAATGCGAATGTCGAGGGTATGTTTGAGACCAGCAGGAAGACCGATCAGATGTTGAAAGAAGCTCGTTGTGCGTTTGCTGATTTCTTCAATTGCTCATCAGATGAAGTCATCTTCGGTGCCAACATGACTACCTTAAATTTCTCTCTTGCTCAGGCGTTGATGAGGGAGATGACGGTGGGCGACAAAGTCATCATAACAGAGATCGATCATGAAGGAAACCGAGGGCCGTGGGAGCAGCTTCGAGAGCGCGGGGTCATAGTTGAAGAAGCTGTTGTTGACACAGAAACCTGTACGCTCAGCATGGCTGATCTTGAGAGGAAACTTTCCGCAGGCACGAGAGTAGTCGCAGTAAACTACGCATCAAACGCTGTTGGTACGATTACGGATGTTAAGAAGGTCGTCAAAATGGCCCATTCTGTAGGCGCTTTTACTATTGTTGATGCTGTTCATTATGCGGCTCACCGATCGATCGACGTGCGGGAGATCGGGACAGACTTCCTCTTTTGCTCGGCCTACAAGTTCTTCGGTCCCCACATTGGTGTTATGTATGCCAAGAAAGAGGTACTGAGTAAACTCAGGCCGATGCGTGTACGACCGCAAAAGAGCTATCCGCCAGACATGTTCGAGACCGGTACGCTTCATCACGAAGGAATTGCTGGTGCGGCAGCGGCGGTGGGTTTTGTTGCTGATATGGGAGCCAAATTTGGAAAACAGCTCAACAAGACACCGGAAAGCAGGGGTGACACTCGACGGAATCGGATTGTTGCCGGACTCATTGTGTTTGATGAGTACGAAGCGGAATTGACACAGTATCTCATCAAAGGACTAGAGAAAATTAATAAGATCAAGATTTATGGCCCTCCGACAGGACATCCGCGAACATCTACAGTTTCCTTTACCTATGATGGTTTTACCCCCTATGAAGTTGCTGACTACCTTGGTGAAAGAGGCCTGTCTGTGTGGCATGGTGATTTCTTTGCTGCCAGATTGGTTGAACGCCTTGGGCTGCGGGATCAAGGAGGCCTGATAAGAGTCGGGATCGCTCCTTACAATACAAGAGAAGAGCTGACACGGTTGATTGATTCCTTGAATGATACGGCTGCGCTGAAAACGTTTGTGAGCACGAAGCGCTAGCCAAGATCAGCGGTGAAGCGAGGACCTGTCTTGCAAGAACCCAATTGAGACGAGGTTCCTGCAAGACAGAACGCAACCAACTATTAGTACAAGGAGGTATCTATTCATGAACCCCAGAGTAGGTCTAGCAGTTGTTGGCAACGAAGCAGAATCCGGGCTTGAACGAGCGGGTTCGCTGTTGGCCGAAGCTGGCGATCAACTGGAACGCAGAGGTGTAGTCATCATCAAACACGAGGAGACCGTTCTTACCGATGCGGGCGCCGTTGAAGCGGGCACCCGATTCCGTAGTGAGAACGTCGATTTGGCTGTCCTGATCCACGCAACGTGGGCCAGAGATTCGATTCCATACTTGATCTCGCGGTGCAGCGGAGCTCCGCTCTTCCTGTGGGGATTGCCGTATCCGGAAACGTATTCGGTCGCCGCGGTCCAGCATTTCGCGGGAATCCTGCGCAATCGGGGAATTGGCTTCAAACTCGCGTACGGGACGCCGAGCGAAGATCGAATCTGCGATGCGGTCGACCGATACGCCCTTGTAGCGAAGGTCGCGCATCGGGACGAGCCTCGTCACATCGGTCTGATTGGCCCCCGGTCGACGTGGCGGGCGTTCGGACCGCAGGACATGACTTCGGGGGAATGGGATCTCGGAGAGCTTTTCGGAGCATCGGTGATTCATATCGAGATGACCGAATTTCTGGAGACTGTCGAGCGGGTTTCGCTGGATCGTCGAAAGGAACTGGTTCAGGCAAAGGCGAGCCAAGGACAGCTGCCGGCGGTCGAACCGGGGGAAGAGAATCGCCTGCTCGTAGCGGCGGCGGAGACGCTGGCAATCGAGGAGCTCCAAGGCCGATACCAGCTCGATGCCGCGACGATTCAGACCTATCCGTACGCGTGGGGGGCGGCGAATCTCGCTGCATCGTGGCTTGGAGATGACGGATTCGTCCTCGAGACGGAGGGCGACCTTGCGCGGACGACCGTCATGAACCTCCTCGGAGATCTTTCATCCGCGCCGTCGATGCTCGGGGAGCTGGCCTATATCGGTCCGGAGAACGGGACCTTATATCTCGGGCACGCCGGCAGCTGTGCGCTGTCGCTCGCAGCGAGCCTCGACGAAGTGACAATCGCTGGAGAAGGAGAGACGGGCTGCTTCGTGCAGTTCCCAATTCGGAAAATGGACAAGGCGACCCTTGTCAATGTCTGGGACGATTCGGATTCATACCGGTTGTTCGCTGGGCAGGTTGAATGCAAGGGAATGTCGCTTGAGGAATGGCACCGGATGGGCGGCGTTTCACTGGCCAAGCTGGAAGCCACCTGGGCAGGCGAGGATCTTCTGTCTCTCCTGGCGAACGCCGGAATGGAACACCACTTCGTTTTGGCCGAGGGCGATCTTCGAGAGGATCTCTGCGATCTGGCCGAATTCCTCGGCATTTTCGTTACGAACTTATGAACGGGGGATCTACGGAGAAACAACAAGGACTACTATGACCGAATACATACTGAGCTTCGATCTCGGGACGACGGCGATCAAGACGGCCCTGTTCACCGATGACGGACGCCTGGTGGCGAAATCCACCCAGGAGTACGAATTGATCGTTCCATCGGTGCTTGTCGTCGAACAGAATGTCGAGGTCTATTGGAACGCCGTTAAGCGCGGGGTTCAAGCAGTTTTGGGCAACGGTTCAGTCGCTCCGGAGGACATCCGCTGCATCGGGATTTCAGCACAGGGGGAAACGCTGATACCGGTGGACAAGGATGGTATCTCGGTTCGCCCGGCGATTGTCTGGATGGACAGCCGTGCGCACGAGGAGGCGGAGATCCTCGCCGAAGTGTTCCCGCAGAGCGAACTTGTGCGAAAGACGGGACAGGTCTCGATGTGTGCGACATGGCCCGCTGCCAAGATCCTGTGGATGAAGCGGAACGAGCCGGAGTTGTTCGAGCAGGTGGACAAGTTCCTGCTTATCGAGGATTGGTTGATCCATCGGCTGACCGGGGAGTACGTATCCGAAGGATCGCTCCTTTGTTCAACCACGTACTGGGACATCCACACGAAACAGTGGTGGAACGAGATGCTTGCGTATCTCGGAATCTCCGCCTCTCAGCTTCCGGAGATCCGGGAGCCGGGCGAAGCCATCGGGTCGATTCGAGAGGAGATCGCGCGCGAGTTGGGCCTTTCTCCCGATACCGTCGTTGTCACAGGAGGGCTTGATCAAGCTTGCGGCGCGATCGGCGTCGGCTGCATCCGTCCTGGCGTGGTGACGGAGAACATCGGAGCCGCACTCGCCATGTGTGCTCTTGTCGATAAACCGTTCGAAGATCCGGAGGGGAAAATTCCCTGCTTCTACTTCGCTCTGCCGGACATGTACATGGCGCATTCCTTTACGACTGGCGGGATGGTCTTCCGCTGGTTCAGGGACAAGTTCTGCCAGGAAGAATTGTCGGTCGCCGAACGGACCAGAGTCGACGCGTACGATCTGATGACGGGTGAAGCGGCGAACGTTCCGCCTGGTTCGGAAGGGCTCGTCGTTCTGCCGCATCTACAGGGGGCAGGACCGCCTGAATCGAATACCGATGCCAAGGGCGTGTTCTTCGGGCTCACGATGCGGCACACGAAGGCTCACATGATTCGAGCGATTATGGAATCACTGTGCTTTGCGATCCGAAGATTGATCGACGCGTTTGAGGGATTAGGAATAAAGGTCGAAGAGATCCGGTCTCTTGGCGGCGGTGCGAAGAGCAAACTGTGGCTGCAGATGAAAGCCGATGTCACGGAACGCCCCGTCATCGTGTCCCAGGATCCTCAGGATGCCGCATGCCTTGGCGCGGCTATCTTGGCCGGTGTAGCGACCGGTGTGTGGCAGACCGTCGACGAGGCCGTCGACAAGACGGTGAGACTTGCGCCGGCGAGCACCGAGCCACGCGATGAGCTTGCCGGGAAGTATTCCAGGATGTACGCCGCGTACACAAAACTCTACGAAGACCTATGCGGAATGTTTACCGCGAGTAAAAGTTTCTAGAACTACAGGAGATGCAACAAATGACTGATTTCATTTTCTTTCTGACATACAACGATCGGACGATCCCGACGCCGATCCGCGTTCTCGATGATGTGAAGAACCTCGGAGTGAAGAATATCGGGTTCAAAGACGTCGGTATCCCCAAGCATCGACTTGTGGAACTGAAAAAGGCGATTGACGATGCCGGATTGACCAGTTATCTCGAGGTTGTCAGCGAAGACCGCGAATCGACCCTTCGTGGAGCGCGGATCGCAGCCGAACTCGGCGTCGACCGGCTGATCGGATCGTACGGCCAATACGCGGAAGATGTCATGGAGATCATCAAGGGAACGGGCATCCAATTCTATCCGTTCGTCGGCAATATCTCCGGAATTCCGTCCGTGCTGCACGGCTCGATCGATGAGATCGTTGCCGAGGCGTTGGAGAAACAGGAGATGGGGGTGGCTGGGATCGATCTGCTGGCCTACCGCCATAAGGAGAATCCTGAGGAGTTGATGGAACGCGTCATTGACGCATTGGAGATTCCGGTGATCGTCGCAGGAAGTGTGAATAGCCTTGATCAGATCAGACGTGTAGTCAAAGCCGGAGCCTATGCATTCACGATCGGGACAGCCGTTTTCGATAGAAGGATTGTTCCTTCGGGTAGCTTGGAGGATCAAGTTGTCGCGGTAGTCAACGAAACCGAAGAACGAAAGTAGAGCGGACCCTCTTGCGCCACAATTTTCTTATGGGTTACTGCAGCCACCATCGCGGACACCTTTCCTAAGGCCAGAGTGGCTCCACCCAGGACTACATATTACCGCAATGGGAGCAGACGCTGAAGGGAAACACGAGCTTTTTCCAGAGGTTCTAACCCGTGCGGATGGACTGGTCTGTGACCGCAAGTCACAATGTTTGCGACTGGGAGAGTTGCACCATGGCATAGAGGCAAAGGCGATTTCCGAGGATGTTCCATTAACCGAATTGGGTGAAATTACAGCGGGCAACAAGCGCGGTCGCGAAAGGGATGAACAGATTACGGTTTGTGATCTGACAGGAGTAGGCGTGCAAGATACGGCAATTGCTCTATTTGCGCAGAAGAAGGCCGTTGAGAGGGGATTGGGACTCAACATCACGATTTGAGTACGACAGACCTGAGATCAGGATGACTTGGGAGATTGCCCAGAGAAGGCTGTCTACGCGACACCGTTCAAGAAGAGGTATGCCGATTCATGGAACTAGATACTAGCGTATGAAGGAGACGTCACTTATGGCCAACTATGACATCGACACGCCTGCTTTACTGATGGATTTGGAGCGGCTGAAGAATAACATTGGCGCAATGGCTTCGATCGCCAGGAAGAATGGATTGAATCTTCGCCCACATGCAAAGACTCACAAGACCCCCGAGATCGCTAAACTCCAAATTGAAGCCGAGGCGAACGGGATCACCGTTGCCAAACTCGGAGAAGCTGAGATAATGGCTGAAGCGGGGATCAAAGACATATTTATCGCGAACCAGGTCATCGGCCGTCGCAAGTTGGACAGACTTACGGCGCTTGCAAAAAAGATCCGTCTAATTGTGGCTGTTGACAGCCATGTTGGTGCTCAAATGCTGAATGAGGCGGCCCAGCAGAAAAACGTTCACCTCGAAGTTCTGATCGAAATCGACACCGGAGTGCATCGATGTGGTCTAAGTGATAAGGGAGAGATACTTAGATTGGCTAAGCAAATTTCCACTCTAAACAATATCAAACTACTTGGTATTATGACGCACGAAGGCCACGTTGAGCACGGTACTTCGCGAGCGAGCATTGAGTGCAAGTCACTAGAGGTTGGACAGGAGATGGTCTCCCATGCAGAGACCCTGCGGAAGGCAGGTCACGACATCAAAGTTGTTAGCGTGGGATCCACAGTGTCCGCCCCCTTTATCCCAAGTGTTGAAGGCATCACCGAGATGCGCCCTGGAACCTACGTGTTCAATGATGTCATCGAAGTGTGTCTCGGTGCGGCGAACTGGGACCAATGTGCGTTGAGTGTCTTAGCTACAGTGATCAGCATGCCGCGTCCTGGCATCATCGTGGTTGATGCGGGTAGTAAGGCTCTGTTCCCAGAAGAAGCTTTCAATTGCTTTACTTTCGACTATTGCGGATATGGGTACATCAAAGAAATTCCAGAGGCGAGGATCGTCATGTTGAATGAGGAACACGGCGTCATCGATACTCATGGTTCAGCCCAAACAGTGGAGATCGGAGACAAGATCGAAATCGTTCCCAATCACGTCTGTCCCACCGTAAACCTCCACGATGAGATGTACGTGCTGCAAGATGGCCAGATACTGGACGTGTGGCAGATCAAAGCCCGTGGGAAAGTCCAATAAGAGTAATGCATGCGATTATCCTAAAAGGGTATGAGATCCATTAAGAGCATGTTATATTGAGGGATCCGGACCGGAAAACAGGGTACCGACAAGCGATGGTATGGGCGGCCACCTTGCTATAAGATAACCACTTCATCTGTCAAATCTACACGCATTACCAGCAGACACTCATATCCTATTAAGTAAAACTACTCAGCTAAAAGATAATGTAGCTTTTGTTACGCAAAAGGTCTGAGAAGGAATTGAGACATGCATGCAGTCCTTTTCTCTTTCCAAGCACCTGAACCCGTTCAGGGTTAATCCTGATCCTACTTATTAGTCCTCTCGCTCAATGAACCCAATGAAGTTGCGCATGTCTAACTGGGCCAGTTTCTCATCTGTAGGACCATAGTCATCCCATCCTCGAAGCTTGTAGTATTCGTCGATTCCACCTTGCAGGACATCCTCTGGAATGCCCTCATGCGCGCTATTACCCCGAGGGAGGGGCTCGCGTAGCCGTGCTGGTAGATCATCATCGTTTCGCGTATACCCCTGTTGCGCTGCGGCCAATTTGAGCATGTTAAAGTTTCGCTCACCGATGAGTAGCATCTCTGGCACTCCAATTTCCAGTCCAGTGGCTGCATAGAGAGCTTCACGGAAATGAGGGTAGGGATTATAGCCTGAGCACATTGCAACCTCGAAACCAACGTAAGTGCATGCGATTACAGAGTTTGCAAAGGAAGCTAGATCTTGATGGATTTTGCAGAAACGTGGTTTCTTGTCCCATGACATACGATCTATAGGACCGTATACTCCGATTTCAGGGGTTCCATACTTGCCTAATCCCTCAGCTCCATCGTCGTGTAATGCCTCCATATGCTGGGCACCACGCGGAGTCGTTGCATAACTCAAGCCAAGAGCCTTCTTTCCTCGTGGATCGTGCATGGGCAGCTCCTGCCCCTTAATGTGCATCGCGAAGTCCGCTCCGATCTCTGCGGCAACCTTATCAATCCCCTTTGCCAGGGTATCTCCGATTCCTTTTCGGAAGGCAATCTTCTCCACTAACTCAACTACCGCTTCTGGATCTCCCCACTGAACCTTCTCTTTGATCAAGCCCTTCTCGCTTGCCTCCATAGCAAAAGCGATAGCGACGCCAGCGCTAATAGTGTCTAGGCCGTACTGATTGCAAAGTTGATTGGCAAGACTAATAGATAACACATCAGCATTCAGACAGTTCGAGCCAAGGGCAGCAAGCGTCTCGTATTCTGGCCCACCGTATTTTTCTTCAATTGCCCTCCCCATGAATTCGCCTTTGACAAGGCGCTTGCAGCGAATTGGGCAACCGGTACAATTGTCACGCCCTACTAAAATCTCTTTGAAGCGAGAACCCGCACCATCGATCTTCTCGGCATCATCGAATGTGCCCTCTTGAAAATTCTTGGTCGGGAGAATCCCTTCTTCGTTTAACCCCATAACCGCTGCAGAAGATCCCCATTTCCCGAATTCCTGGATTCCAGGGTTTCCCATCAGTTGCTGAACGATTTTCTTGCGTATCTCCGTCAACATTTCTGTGTCATGGAGAGATTTCGCTTGCCCGCCTTTCACTACGATTGCTTTCAGATTCTTGCTTCCCATTACAGCCCCGAACCCAGGGCGGCCTGCTGCTCTGCTCATGTCATTTATTATGCACGCGAACTTAACAAGGTTTTCGCCTGCAGGCCCGATAGACGAGACTCGTGCTCCCTCGTATTGTCTCTTGAGAATTTCTTCTGTCTCGCCAGTTTGGAGGCCCCAAAGGGAACTTGCATCATGAATCTCTGCCTTACCATTTGCAAGAGACAAATATACAGGTTTGGCGGCCTTTCCTCGTATGATGATCCCATCGTACCCAGATGTGGCAAGCTCATGTCCCCAAAAGCCTCCAGCGTAACTGTCACTCAGGCTCCCGGTCTTCGGAGATTTGGTGATTACAGCATGTCGACCTGCTCCCGCAATTCCTGTCCCCTGCAAAGGACCAGTGGCAAAGATCAAGATGTTATTGGGCCCTAAGGGATCTTCCTTTCCTTCCAGTTCTTCGAGGAGGATCCTAAGCCCAATGCCTCTTCCACCCAAGTATTTTCGGTGCCACTCATTAGGAATGTCGTAAGCTCTAATAATTCCTTTGGTTAGATCAACATCCGCGTACCGACCAAAAACACCTTTCAATTGAACCTCCTTTCTCAAGCCAACTGCTCTATCGATGTGGATGCCATTGTTTGCATTTCGTCAAACTGGTTTGGTATCAGATAGTACGCTGTTCCTTTCTCGTGGGCAAAGCCAATCAGTATTCCTCAATCCATAGCACAAAAGGGAATCTCTGTCAAGAGAATGCATTGCCTTATTAGGGCTTGTTACCGGCTGGGTCTTCCGTATCTCATAAGGAAAGCCGCATTCATCTAGTATTCCAGAATCTGAGATAGGAAGAGCTTCGTGCGATCGTGCTTCGGGTTGTGGAAGAATTCCTCGGGAGTATTCTCCTCGACCAGCTGACCATAATCGAAGAAGATAATCCGGTCTGCCACTTCGCGCGCAAAGCCCATTTCGTGAGTGACCACAATCATCGTCATACCGCTACGCGCCAAGTTCTTCATCACATCGAGCACCTCTTTGATCATCTCTGGATCCAGTGCCGAGGTCGGCTCGTCAAAGAGCATGATCTTGGGGCTCATCGCCAATGCGCGTGCGATGGCCACCCGTTGTTGCTGGCCACCGGAAAGCTGTGCTGGGTATTTCTGTGCCTGTTCAGGGATGCCGACACGCTCAAGGAGCTTCATCGCGGCTTCTTCTGCCTTGCTCTTCCTCATCTTCAGCACCCAAAAAGGCGCAAGAGAGACATTCTGCAGTGCGGTAAGGTGCGGAAATAGATTGAATTGCTGGAAGACTATGCCAACTTCACGCCGGATAGCTTCTATGTTGCGCAGATCGTTTGTTAACTCTATACCGTCCACGATGATCTGTCCCCGTTGGTGCTCTTCCAGGCGGTTTATCGTGCGGATGCACGTGGATTTTCCGGAGCCAGAGGGTCCACAAATCACCACTACCTCGCCTTTCTGCATCGTGAAGGTAATCCCTCTAAGCACATGAAAATCCCCATACCATTTATGCACATCGCGGTAGATGATAATTCCTTCGTTGTTTATCACAGACAAGTCTCCTCTCCTCTTAGCGTTCTCCTACGCCTAGTGTTTTTTCAATTCTGCGACTGACGTAGGACATTGAATAGCACAAGATCCAAAACACAATCCCGATAAATGCGTATAGCTCGAATATGGTTCCACGCCATTCGAGGTTACCCATTATGCTTCGCGTGATGTTCAAGAGCTCAAGAATCGCTATGAACCCAAACAGAGTCGTGTCCATAAACAGGGCGATGAATTGCCCAACGATCGCTGGAATTACTATGCGCAACGCCTGTGGTAGAATAATCAGTATGGTTGTCAACGCTCTGTTGAGACCTACAGCGTAGGCCGCTTCGTACTGTCCCTGTGGGATAGCTTGTAGTCCCCCACGGACATTCTCCGCCATATACGCTGCCGAAAAGGCCGTAATCGTCAACATCGCGCGGATGAGCAAGTCAGGTCGTACGCTAGCGGGAAGAAGCAGCTGTAGCATAATGCTAGCCATGAACAGCAGGCTGATCAACGGCACACCGCGGATAATCTCGATGTACGCGGTACACACTAGCCGAATGGCCGGCAGTTTGCTCCGCCGTCCGAGGGCTAATAGCACGCCTACAGGAAATGAAAGACCGATCCCCACCACTGCACCGATCAAGTTGAGCATGAACCCCCACATGGTTCTTCCCTTAATGACAGGAAGTATTCCCCCCACCCCATTGAGAAAGATGAGGCTAATGGGGAATGATAAGATCCAGGAAGCGATTTCCAGGCGTTTGCACCAACGGATGCCCTTGCCAAGATACCCCAAGCCAAAACCAGCGACAGCAGCGACGGCAATGCCGAGGAGCCATCCTCGAGTCCCCCAAGGAAACGGAAGAACGGCCAACACAACCGATACCAAAGCAGCCGTGGTGGAAACCCGACGCATCAAGCCACCATGGGCTCCGCTGCTAAACCCCAGCAGGAAAGCGATAAGATAAACAGTTGCCCAGACACGCCACAGGTGTTCCACGGGATAGGTACCGACCAACAGCAGCTTCAGGTTAGCGGGAATAACCTCCCACCGTGCTTCCAAGGCCCACCTAAGGAGTCCAAATACGATCGTCATGATGAGCACCGTCGATACGATAGTGAGTATCGCATTAAACCAGCTACTGAATAGGTTTTGCTTCAGCCACCGTATGGCAGGAATCCTCTCACTAGGAGGTGGGAGTTGGTTCTTGTCAGCGTAACCGGCTAGTTGATTCTCGTCCATGATCAGCGCTCCACCAATTTCATACGGCGATTGTAGTAGTTCATCAACAGGCTGGTCAGTAGACTCATTGTCAGGTAGCTAGCCATGATCAACAGGATCATCTCGACGGCGCGACCGGTCTGATTGAAGATGGTCGTTCCCACGTTCATCAAATCGTAATATCCAATGAGGATTGCCAGACTGGAGTTCTTGGTCAAGTTGAGATATTGACTAGCCAAAGGCGGGATGATAACTCGCAGCGCCTGGGGCAGTACTACCAAGCGAAGAACGTGTGCCTTTTTCAATCCCACTGCCCTGGCTGCCTCGGTTTGTCCTCTGCTTACCGCGAGAATCCCTGCCCGCACGATCTCAGCAATGAATGCCCCAGTGTATACCGATAGGCCAACCAACAGTGAGGTGAATGACGTAGATAACCACAGCCCTCCTTCGAAGTTGAAGCGCTTCAGGACGGGAATGGTCAGAGCCAACGGGTTGCCTGAGGTGAGAAACCATCCTGCGCCCAAAACGAGGATGAGGACTAATCCTGCCCATATAAGGGGGAAGCCTGGGCGTTCGGCGCGTCTAAGATAAGCGCGCCGGAATACGTAAACAGCGATTGCCAAAACCAAGCCGATGATGATGTACCACATCCACCCGCCAAATGACCCCGTAGGAGCTACCCAAGGCAGGTACACCCCCCGACGGGTGAGGTAGATGGGCCCGGGCAGCTTGATGCTATTCTTGACCATTGGCAGTGCAGTTAGCATCACCGCAAAGTACCAGAAGAATAGCTGCACAAGCAAGGGGATGTTACGTACTACCTCTACGTAAAGACCAGCCAGCTTTTTCACAAGCCAGTTGTTTGAAAGACGGGCGATACCGATAACTGTTCCGATGATTGTTGCAAGCACGATTCCAATTACAGAGATCCGGATTGTATTGACTATACCAACCCAGAACGCGTACCCATTGACATCAGTCGGACTATACGGTAAGCCCTCCGAAATTGGAAACCCAGCCGTATTCCTAAGGAAGCTAAAACTAATCTTCAAACCACATGCCCTAAGGTTGACTCGTAGATTATTAAGCAACCACCATATTCCGGTAGCGATAATCACAAGAAATGCAATCTGGCCTATTACGCGCAGAACTCGAACATCGCGCCAAAAGGGAACCGAATGTGAAGAAGACACCTTCCTACTCAACGCTTACTCCTTCCGCGTAAGAAGAATAGAGTACAGCCTGCTTGGAAACAGACTGTACTCATCGGTCGAAGGATTTAGCGCCATGCGGGGCAGTAAATAAGTCCGCCCTGTGTCCAAAGCGCGTTTAGCGATCCGGCTCGTGGGATGTCAAGGCCATTGGGACCCAAGTGGCGGTCGTAGATCTCGCCGTAGTTACCGACTGCTAAGACAACGTTCATCGCCCAGTCCTCGGCCAAGCCTAACTTTGCACCCATTCCGCCTTCTACTCCGAGGAAGCGTCGGATCTCAGGGTTGGTGCTTTCGAATGTAGCTACGTTGGCCTGCGTAATGCCATACTCTTCAGCGAAGAACGTGGCAAATACAGTCCACTTGACGATGTCAAACCACTCATTATCGCCATGGCGGACTAACGGCCCCAAAGGTTCCTTGGAGATCGTATCAGGGAGAATTATGTGGTCGCCCGGAACAGCGGCAGTGGTTCGCAGTGACGCCAGCTGAGATTTGTCGCTGGTGTAGCAGTCACAGCCAGCAACGTCATACGCGCCAAAAGATGCTTCTGTATCGGCAAATACTTGCGTAGTTAACGCCAAGTCGTGCAGGCGAAATGCGTCAGCAAGGTTGCCCTCTGTGGTCGTGCCCGAGGTCACACAGACTGTGGCTCCGTCCATATCACCAATCGAGTTGATGTCATCAGCCTTACGGACGATGAATCCTTGCCCATCGTAGAAAGTTGTTGGGCAAAAATCCAGCCCCAGGTCTTTGGAATCGCGGGTAAGCGTCCAAGTAGTGTTGCGGAGTAGCACGTCGATCTGACCTGTTTGCAGGGCAGTTAAACGTTCTCCTGCAGTCAATGGAATAAACTCAACATCTACGCCGACAGCGGCAGCAATTGCCCTGCCGTAGTCGACATCAAATCCAGCGTATTCACCAGTGGCTGTATCCAAGGCGCCAAAACCCGGGAGAACAGCGTTAACACCCACAATCACGTATCCTCGCTCCAGCACGGTTGCCAGGGTTTGCTGCCCCATTGCACCGATGGAAACAACCAACATCAACAAAACAGCTACAACAAGTATCTTCTTCAAAGCTACCTCCTTATGAACTTTAAGCAAACACCACAAACAAAGTGACTTGATAAACCAGAAACTACTACTTTCACCTCCCTTCCCTCCGAGTATAGACATAACCTAATGGCCTTCTTCCATTAGGGAGGATATGCTGCTTTCCGCATATGCCTACCTCGAGTCTTCTTGATAGCCATGTACGCCGCCTAGTCCTGCTTCAGAGGGCTAACTAGCCACTGCTAGGCATCTTGTATGCAGAATACCTTCCTACCGTTACCGTAGCAAGAAGCGACAGGGAAGTCAATACTGATCCTCGGCACTCCAAAATCCGGCCACAAACCCCGTCCGTTCGTCCTTGCCTCAGGTTTCGCTTCCTTACTATTCTGCTGATGATAGCCTTGATCGTGGCAGCCTGCGGGTCCCTATATCTTGGGTGCGCGACACACATTGAAAGGGAAGGCCTCCGGTGCCAGAGTACTACAAATGCGTGGGGGTTGGAAGCGCCAGAACACCTGGGCCTGGGCTTACTGTATGCGGCGAGGAAGGTCAGAGAGATCTTATGATCTGATAGCTCAGTCTCTCGATCAATAAGTGTATGAATCACTCAATTCTCCAGTCTTATCAGTATGTCGACCGTGGCTGTCCGCTCGCTGGCAATGAATGGGTTCAGGTCAATCTCGCGAGGGTCGAGCTTTTGCTGAGGGTGCAAACAAGAACTGGCTTACCCGGGTTCTCCTTGACCACACGGAGAATTCCCGAGGCGACAACCTCTGCGGCCTCCTTATATACAAGCGGGGGGACGGAAGATGACAATAGCCGAATCAGCAGCGGGAAGGGCAATATCCCCACACTGTTCGACGACCCGAAGGACAAGATTCTTATTGATGGCGAGGACGGCAAGATCGACTCTCCCAGGGAGATCATCGACAGATGCGTAGCAGGGGAGCTCTTCAACTGTGTCATGCTTTGGGTTCACCGGTTAGACGATCCCGTGGTAGCCACAACGTAGGATATTGCGAAGGATCTCACCCGCAACTGATTCTGGACGCGAGCTTGCGCCCACCACAGCGACAGAACGAGGCGACTGGCCGTTCGTAGTATCGTTCACTCCAGCACTCCTGGCTTGTGGGTTCTCGGTGTTGCCTGGCGTGACGTTTGGATTGTACCCGGCACTACGCGTAGCAAAGCTCGATCCAATATATGCGGTATGCTACAAATGATCAGATATTGAAGACCACAAGCAGGAATTGTTACGATTGTACAAAAAACCTGAGTGAATAAGGAAAAGAGAGGATCTTGTGCTTGAGCCCTGTGAAATCGAGCCAGATTCCCTTAAAATAGGTGCTGCTATGTCCATTAAGGGTGGATCAACAGGTGATAGAGTTGAGTTCTTGTCCCACGTTTTCCCTTCTCTTACCTCCAAGGACATCAAGACTCTGCGAGAGATATCCTTAGGGGTGCACTATGATGATGGGGAGCTTATTGCCCAGGAGGGAGCCTATGCTGCAGGGGTGTATATTGTTCAGGATGGCCTTGTTTCCATCGGGAAATACGCGAGCAAAGGATGGGAAAAGCGTATACTTAGATTCCTTGCCCCGGGCGAAATGTTTGGTCTGGAAGTGGTTTTCCTCGAGCGGGAACCGGTCAATGTTCAGTTCGCTAAGGCAATTGTTGAATCCTCTTTGGTTTTCTTTGAACGGTCTAATATTCTTGCGTATAGCAAGGAGCATCCTCGGCTGTTTGCGGACCTCTGTCGGTGGTTATCCCGCGAGGTGATCATGCTTGAGTTCAAGCTTACCCGAGAGGCAGTGGAATCAATTGATCGCAATCTGGCTTTACTGCTTCTTGCCTTGGCCAACAAGTACGGAAAGAAAAACGGGAGGACTGTCCTACTTGATCCCCCTGTTACTCGCCAAACACTAGCTGAGATGATCGGTGTGTCGATCGAGACACTGATGCGTGTCCTTAAGCGATTCCGCACACGAGGGCTGATAGAGACTGCACAGAGTCAAATCACCATCATCGATATGGACACCCTGGTGGAGCGTGCCCGAATCAGCTCATTCTACCTCTCTATTATAGAAGAAACCCTGTAACGAAAGGGATCTTTTCTTCGTTTAGCTGAGAGGAGATGCCTCTGGGAGGAGGGCGAGCCGTTCCCCTAATAAGGAGACCCAGGTAACCGAGGTGATGATACGGGATAGCTTAGTATTTGAGATTCCTAGTAGTTGTGCTAGGACCGCTTCGGTGATCTCTGTTGGAAGAAGAATCAACCCCTTCTCCGAGTATTCCCCGTGTTTTTGTGCTAGCTCAAGGAGGAGTTGGTACATCTGCTCCGCGGGCGTCTTGTGATCCGTGGGGCAGCTCCGCCGTTTTATGGAGTAGAGACGTCGTGCTAAGCAATCTATGCAGTAATCCTTAACTATGGTCTGTTCTTGCGCCATCTTAAAGAAGCTTTCCTTTTCAAAGAAGCAAAGTTCTGTTTCGGTGATTGCGCGGGCACGGCTTATGTGCAGCTTATCGGATCCCTGTAGTAAGATTGCCAAACCAATGAGCTCACCCGGTCCAAGGATCTCTGATGTGGAAAGGTAGCGATCCTTCTTCCGTGTCGTACAGTGGTCACTGACAAACCCCCTTGTAATAAGGTAGATTCCGGCAGCGTAAGTCCCAACCTGGTAGATGAGTTCGCCCTCTGGGTAACGGACGTGGAGAGGAGCATAGCTGTCAATGAGCTGCTTCCAGTCAGCTTTCTGTCTTTCATTCTTCTGAATTACTTTTCTCATCGCTCTAATAAAACAGACTACACTCATCCTCCGTTGCAACCAATGTGAGACGACAGGGAACTACATGGCATCTATGAGGGATGAGTACGCCTATTAAGCTGGTATGAGTATGACAAATGACATGACTAAAGTAGCTATCTGACCATGGCTGGAGGCCCTTATTATGCTTCTAACCTTGGACAAAGACTATCCATCTTGCTGAGTTTGGGATGTGAATGATTTCATTTCTAGTGGTTACGGGGCTGCAAAAATGAACTTGTGCCACTGTCGTTTAGCCTAGTCTTGGTATGAGAAGGGACCTATGCTTTCTCGTTGGAGGTGAACGCCTTATGGCGGCTAAGAGAATAACTGAGGTTCTGCAAAAAGAAGCAGTACGGACAACGATTAATCCCTATCAGATGATGTTGCGACAGCTGGATCTGGCGCGTGTGCATACGAGCATTCCGGATGGTATCTGGAAGATTCTTCGTTCTCCGGAACGCTCTCTGGAAGTGAGCATTCCAATCATACGTGATGATGGTGAGATAGAGGTCTTTACTGGATATCGGGTTCAGTACAGTAGCGCGCGTGGGCCATGTAAAGGAGGGATTCGTTATCACCCTGGTGTAACTCTTGATGAGGTGAAAGCATTAGCTGGTTGGATGACATGGAAATGCGCTGTGGCTAATGTGCCATATGGTGGGGCAAAAGGTGGAGTTGTATGTGATCCGACGCGGCTTTCTGAGCGGGAAGTAGAGCGGTTGACTCGTTGCTATACCGCACGTATCCTTCCGATCATTGGACCGAAGCAGGATATTCCTGCTCCGGATGTGAATACAAACGCATCCATCATGAACTGGGTTGTGGATACAGCCAGTCAACTACGTGGTGAAGCAGTTCCTGGTATCGTGACGGGAAAATCCATTGAACTTGGCGGTGCCTTGGGGCGAGCGGAGGCAACCGGGCGCGGAGTGATGTTTATCACAATTGGAGTTCTGCAGCGGCTTGGCATTGACCTTTCTCATGCAACTATTGCGGTGCAGGGTTTTGGTAATGTTGGATCGGTTGCAGCCCGGCTGCTCAGCAAACAGGGTGGTAAGGTTGTCGCACTGAGTGACATCTCGGGTGGATACTACCGCAGTGAGGGCTTTGATATTGACGATGTTGTCCACTATGTAAAGGGTTCCCCGGGCCACCTGCTTGCCGGTTATTGTGCTTCTGGCATAGAGGAGATCACAAACGAAGAACTGCTCACTCTTGATGTGGATATATTGATCCCTGCTGCATTGGAGGCACAAATCACCTCACAGAATGCAGCGCATGTCAGAGCGAATGTTATCATAGAAGCGGCAAACGGTCCCACGACTCCGGAAGCAGACGTTATCCTTGCAGAGAATGAAATCGTCGTTGTGCCAGACATCCTTGCCAACGCTGGCGGTGTCGTCTGCTCGTACTTTGAATGGGTGCAGAATATCCAGTGTCTTCCTTGGGAGGAAGAGGAGACCAACCAGCGCCTTGGGAAAGTTATGCAGCGTGCTCTAAGGGAGGTATTAGATCTGTCCAAGGAAAGGAATATCTCCTTGCGGTTGGCAGCCTTCGTGTTAGGAGTGGAACGTGTTGCGCAAGCGGCCATGCTGCGTGGTGTGTTCCTTTAGGCTAATGTGAAGAGAGGATGAAAATGAGCCTTGGTACCCCAAGTGGTCTGCTTGCAGCGGAGCTTGAATCAGAGGTGCTGTTGAACCGTGCAGTGGCTTTCTGTGCCAATCGCTTACATGTAAGTGTGGAGCAGGCTGTGATTGCACTGCGTAACGGTGAAGCGCTTGCCCATAGTACGCTTCGGTATAGGATCGCAAAGGGTATAGCAGGATATCTTGGAAGATTGGAATGTGGTGTTTGTGGTGTTTATCTCTATGGAAGTGCGATGAATGGAGATGCACAAATCGCTTCGGATATTGATCTTATCGTAGTTGTTCATCGCAAACTAGATCAAGCGTATGCGCTGTTGCAGAGGCTGGATCTAGGATTGGTGACGTCTTATCAAGGATTGCTTGGGCCGATTCGTGGTCCAGCAAGACTCCTCGATGTTCAGTTTGTGGATGTCGAGGAGCAATGGAAACACCGTGGCTGTGGGGCTATTCTCCGTTCAGTGGAGGCAAGTCCCGTTTGTCTGTGGTGTTAACTTCTAAAGTCTGGGGGCTCCTGTGGGCCAGGAGCCCCCGATCCTTCATCGTGCGTGGATGAAGAACTGTTTCATCTCCTGTGGATGGTAAATATCAAATTGTACTAAGCTCAATACATCCAGGTGTGTCTGGCTCCCTGGATTAACGCAGCGCGTCTTTCCTAAATCATCCTTGTAATCACCGATGACAACGGACTCGTGGCAGTGCCCTGAAAGAACCAGATAAGGTTGTGTGCGCTCGATAAACCGGCGGATCTCTACGCTTCCCACGTGATCGGGGAGATGAAGGTAGTCGTAGCGCCCGCGAGGGGTAGTCCAGTCAAGTAGTGTGTTGTAAGGAGAGGCGTGGAAGAGATGGATTGTCCGCGCGGGATTGTAGGAGATCTTGCTTTTGGTGTGGGAATCACGTTGCAAATAGGCTTCGAAATCATCGAGGTCGTCCGCGATCGTTGACAAGTGGGCTCGTGTATCTGTCGCAATCCCCATGTCGTAGATGTCCGTGGTGGAATCCATTCCTGATGGCCGTAGTTTGACGCGGTTCTCATACTTCACCCAGTCCATTAACAGGGATCCCCCAGGAGGAACGTAGGGATATCCTGCCACCCACAGCCGAGGTATCTCGCCGGGGAAGAACGATTGCTTTTGATGGGAATCGCGTAGTGGAACTAGTCGATCGTTTAATAGGTGAAAATTTGTTACATCTTCATCGAACGCCTTCAATAAGGGTTCATTCACTCGGCGGTCATCGTTCCCCATAATTGCGTAGATGTCAGTATGGCGATGTTCGAGGAGAAAGCTACCGAGAAGAGGGATAAATTGATCGGTGAAGAACTTCTCTTGTACAACCGCTCCACGTTCGCGGCCAGTGATGCTCTTGACGCTATCTTGTTGAATTTGAAGAGTGCTAGGGGCAAGGTCACCGGTGATAAAGATGGAGGTAAGCTTCCATAGATTGGCGACGCGTAACAGGAGCTCGTAGAGGGAGACATTTCCGTGAAGGTCAGTTACAGCAACTGCTTGCATCATTGCTCTCTCAGAATAGCTTCTTGCTTATAGATGTCAAGCTGGTGAGAGGTGCACGAATCCAAAGGATCTGAAGTTCGTTGATGTTTATGAACTATGGTCGTGCTAAGGATTATCTCAAAGACTATATCCCTGCTTTGGATAACTCATGTTCGATCGCAAGTGTTAAGGAGCTTACTGTGCCCGGAAACATCGAAACACCGTCTTTATTTACGGAATGAGAGCCCAACAGAGAGTTTGTGTCCTTTGTTACTGCTTGGAGTTCGCTGTAATGCCAGCCTAGACCGAGCACAGAACCAAGTTCAACAATGATCTTCCAGTTTTCTTTATGAATGGGACTGCTAAGATCAGATGATAACGCCTTAGTTCTGTTGTTAGTATCGATTAGATGTCCCCGGCATTCAATCGGAAGAGACATTGCCAAGACAACATCAGCGTAATTCGTTGTTTCGTTCTGCATGTGGGTCATTGCCACAACAAGGTTAGTCTGTTCCAATTTACTGGCATAGATGGGATCTTTGCCAGGGTTGGCACCAAAGACAAAACACGTGGAAAGCTGGTCAGATGAGGACTCGTTTACTGCCCGGAACCCAAGTTGCATAAGACCATTCAGATTTGCTAGCCCACGAAGTAGCACGATTTTGTAGGATGGTTTGTCCTTGACAAGGCCGAGGATAGCGCGTGCAGTCTCTTGGCCGATCATTCGTTCTTCAATTACAAGCAAGGGGTTTTTGGCAAGGGCGATATGTTCGCGAAGTGATGTAAGCCCATCATGCGTTTTGTTCTCTGCCGGCTCAGTAAGTTGTTCAATGATTGATTTTGGGTCGCTATCATCGATTACGATGTCGGCATCGCCCAGTCTCCCTTGAAGGCTAACTACAGTTGCGCCGGCCCTCTGAGCTGCACGGACCTTCAGGTCGAGAACAAACCCTTCGTATGGAGATCTAGGACCAAGAACGAAGATCAGATCAGCTGTAGCGATAGCATCAGTAGAAGTGATAGCACGTGCCGGTAGCCTGACTCCCTTGTCATCACTAAGCTCTTCAATTGTGAGAAGATCCGTATCTAACCCCTCGCGTGCCAACCGAGCGATAAGGTAGGCCTCTTCGTTCGTCAAATGTCCTGCGCCGATTACGGTTGTCGCTGACCCTCCACTGGTGAGCGATTCCTTGATATGATTGAACGCTTCATCCCATGATACCTTGATAAGGCCTTCTTTCGTCCGAATGAGAGGGTGAGTTATTCGCGGTTCTGAGACCAGTTTATGCCACCCGTAGCGCCCCTTGGCGCAAAGAATGGCCCCCTCTTTTGCAGGGAGTGTTCTCATGTAGTTGTCGTTCAGGTTCCCCACTTTGATCTCACAGCCAAGGCTGCACAGGCAACACGTTGAATTTGTCTCTATTAATTGAATCGGTAGCTGTTTCTCGAGTGCTGTTCTGTCTTCCAATGTTCCGGTGGGACACGCGTCAACGCATGCACCACAGGAGATGCAGCTGGATTCCTGCCAGGGATGATCAAATGGAGCTTCTATCTCGGCGTCAATTCCACGCCCAACAAAGTCGATGGCGTGAATACCGCAAATATCGCCGCAGACACGTACACACCGCCCACAGGCGATGCATTTACCAGGGTCACGGATGATGAACGGATGCCTGTTATCTGGAAGTTTACGCGATAGCTCGCCCTTGTACGTGTCTTGTGAGGCATGAGCCATCGTTGCATAGTCTCGCAACAGGCAGTGGTTAAAAGCCAGACATCCACAGCCTAAGCATCGCTTCCCTTCTTTCTCGGCCTGTTCATCGGTGAAGTTTGTTTCGTGCTCGCTGAAATCGTGGATGCGTTCTGCCGGGGGGTGTACGTACGCGGGTATCCGTGGGACTCGGAGCACATCTCCTAGATCCGCCTCTGTTACATCGATCTTTTCGTTGGTATAGATAAATGATGGGGTGGTGTTTTCTTTGAGTAGGTAACGCTCAATTGCATCAGCTGCTTGGTGTGCAGCGCCTACCGCTTCGACAGCAAATCCGGGACCTGTTACTACATCCCCACCGGCAAATATCTTCTTATGAGAAGTTTGTCCGGTTCCCTCGTCGATTATAATCCGACCGTGTTGATCGGTATCCACTGGCGACTGGACTAGACACGTTGTATCTACTAACTGTCCTACGGCAAGGATCACTGCTTTGACAGGCACGACGAATTCGGAGCCGTCAATCTGAATCGGTCTGGCACGTCCCTGAGCGTCGGGGGCACCGAGCTTCATCTTGATACACTTCACTCCGGAGAGGAGACTACCATTGCTGATGAACTCAACTGGCTGAGTGAGAAACTGAAAGACAGCTCCTTCTTCTTCGACCTCGACAATCTCCCTTGGAAGAGCTGGCATTTGCTCGCGGCTTCTCCGATAGAGGACTGTTACTTGTGCCCCAAGGCGAAGCGCCGATCGTGCCGCATCCATGGCGGTATTTCCGCCTCCAATTACAGCGACGTGATCAGGCAGAGGCGTTTTGTTTCCCTCATTAACCGTTCGTAGTAAGTCAATCCCTTGGAAGACAGCTGGATGATCCTTGCCTGTGATAGCGAGACTACGTGCTCCCCATGCCCCAAGGCCGAGAAATATGGCATCGAAGTCTCGCTCCAGGGCAGCCAGTGAAAGTTCTTTTCCTAGGTGCATGTCATTTCGAAACTCGATTCCCATCCTCTGTAGAACTGTAATCTCGCGGTCGAGCACTTTTTGGGGGAGGCGAAAGTCAGGTATGCCGTAGCGGAGCATCCCTCCCATCTTGGGCATGGCATCAAACACTACAGTAGCATGTCCGTTTCGCCTGAGGAAGTAGGCAGCAGACAGCCCTGCGGGCCCACCGCCTACGATGGCAATACTGTACCCCGTATCCTTGCTAACCTTGGGGATATAGTCGAATTCCTTGTCTCCTAAGAATCGCTTGATATAGCGGATTTGTAAGGGATCATCGGCTATTTGACGACGGCAAGCATCCTCGCACGGAGCAGGACAGATCCTGCCAAAGGATGCAGGAAAAGGAAGTTTTTCGTAGAGTAATTGAAGAGCTTCAAAAAACAGTCCATTTCCTGTTAGGCTTACATAGCCTTGGCAGTCAGTGTGTGCTGGGCAGGCGAGCTGGCATGGGGCGATGCAATCTCCCCAATGGTTACTCAAGAGCAGCTCTAATGCCGTTCGCCTAACTTCCTCCGCTGCCTTGCTATGGGTATGGATAATCATACCGTCTTTGATTGGGGTGGAGCAAGATGTAACAACTCCCATTCCTTCTACTTCAACGACACAGATCCCACAGGAGTCAAATGGCTCAAGCCGCTCTTCAGCGCATAAAGCAGGGATATCAATCTGGATACGACGCGCTAACTCAAGGATTGTCTCATCCTTGAACCCGCACACATTCCTTTCATTTATCGTAACTGAGAGCATATGATTCCCTTCTTATTGAATGGTGATTGCTCCAAATGGGCACACTTCATAGCACTGGCCACACTTGATACAGACGGATTGATCAATTTCTTGGTGGTCCCCTTCTCCCTGAGAAATAGCCTGTGCCGGACATTGCTTTGTACATAACCTGCAATTCTTGCATGCAGATGGATCGATCTCATAGTGGATCAAAGCCTTGCACACGTGTGCCTGGCACGATTTGTCGATGATGTGAGTGTCATACTCATTGCGGAAGTACTTAGTGGTGGTGAGTACGGGGTTCGGAGCGGTTTGGCCAAGTCCACACAACGAGTAGGCCTTGACTTTGTTAGCCAACTCTATGAGGTTGGCAACATCCTCGGGCACTCCTTTTCCGTCGCAGATACGAGTCAATGTTTCCAGCATTCGTTTTGTTCCTATGCGGCAAAAGGTGCACTTTCCACAGGATTCTTTCTGCGTGAAGTCAAGAAAGAATCGAGTAATATCTACCATGCACGTGTCTTCATCAAGCACGATTAGCCCGCCAGAGCCCATGATTGCACCGGTTTGTGTAATTGATTTGTAGTCTACCGGGACATCGGCAAGTTTTGCTGGTATGCATCCACCTGATGGCCCACCGATTTGCACGGCCTTGAATTTTTTGTTCTCTCGGAGTCCGCCTCCGATATCAAACACAATCTCCTTGATGGACATTCCCATTGGAACTTCGATCAAACCGCTATGATTTATCTTGCCCGCAAGAGCGAAGACCTTCGTCCCTCTACTGTCTTCGGTTCCATAGTGTGCGAATTCCTTTGCTCCGTGGCGAATAATCCAGGGGATGTTTGCCAGGGTTTCTACGTTGTTAATATTGGTTGGCCTTCCCCACAACCCAGAAACAGCCGGATAAGGGGGGCGCCGTCGGGGTGTTCCTCTCTTTCCCTCGATGGAGGCGATCAGCGCAGTTTCTTCTCCGCACACAAAAGCCCCTGCGCCTGTTTTTATCTTGATTTCAAATGAAAAATCGCTTCCGAGGATGTTCTCTCCTAAGAAGCCAGCTTGGTCGGCTGCGGCAATTGCCTTCTTCAGTCTCTTGATCGCCATGGGATATTCAGCACGCACGTAGATATATCCATGTGGAGCGCCAATTGCATAGGCAGCAATGATCATTCCCTCAATCACGCGATGGGGATCACCTTCAAGAACACTGCGATCCATGAATGCACCAGGGTCTCCTTCATCGGCATTACAGACAAGGAACTTCTCTGGTCCAGGCTCGCGAGCAGCAAAACCCCACTTGACGCCGGTAGGGAATCCCGCTCCGCCGCGGCCGCGCAGGCCAGATGATTTGATCTCTTCAATTACTTCGGCTGGCGTTAGCTCTGACAGGACTCTTTGAAGTGCCTTATAGCCATCGTGTCTTTGATACTCCTCTAGTACTTCGGGGTCAATCAATCCACAGTTTTCGAGAACAATGCGAACTTGGTGCTCGAAGAAACCATCAGCCGGAATAAGTAACTCATTTACTGGTTGACCGTTTAGTATGTGTTCGGTCACGATACGCTCTACATCTTCTGGGCACACGTGTCCATAGGTAAAGCGGTTTTCATCTGCTGTTACGACATCTACCAACGGTTCGTTGTAACACATTCCGATGCATCCAACCCGTTTCATGGTCACCGGTAGGTTGTGTTTCGCCAATGATGACTCAAATGTAGAGTAGACCAGCTCCGCCCCTGCAGCGACTCCGCATGTTGCAAGACCTACCCACACTTCGGTCACACGGCTCATTTCTCTGCCCTATTGCGGTAGGCATCGATAATTGCGTCAACTCTTCCTCTGGTCAAGCGACCGTATGCTTCATCGCGGATCATCATTACTGGAGCCAGACTACAACAGCCAAGACAACGGACACTTTCCAGGGTAAACAAACCGTCGCCTGTTGTCTCACCCACTTTGACCCCTAGCTGCTCCTCAAGATGTTCACAAATGGAATTTGCTCCAAGCACGTGACAGGCTGTTCCCTGACAAATGCGTATCAAGTATTTCCCAGGGCGAGTAAGACGAAATTGCGAATAAAAGGTAGCAACGCTGTATACCGTACTCTTAGGAGCGTGAGCATACGTAGCTACACGTGTCAAGTTCGTTTCCGAGATGTATCCATAGTGGCCTTGAATCTCTTGCAAGAGAGGGATAACACTTGCGGGAAAGGGGGCAAAGAGATGCAGTAGTCTGTCTACTTCATTGGATACGCCAGTTATTGAGGAATCAGAGTGCGGCATAAAATCCTTTTCAGATACTAATTCTAGAGTATCTCGTTTTCTTGTAGGACATCTCTTAAGCTTTCCTTCTTTTCTTGTCTGTCACAAGTATGCAATTATCCATATTGGTATCTTGAACGCAACCCTGATATTGTAGAGCTGCAAACGTATAATGAGCGGAGAGGAAATGATGCGTTACTATATAGAAAGTGATGGGAAAGTGTTTCTTACTGAGCGAAATGGACTTCTTGATCTGCCTCAAGAAGGGGAGATCCCGTTCAAACTGGAACAGATAGGCTCACTTGCTACAAGTTCACCTGTTCTTTTCTGTGTGCCCGAACTGGATAGACACCCCCACAAGTGGTTGGGTAAGGATGAAATCGTCCTGCTTTCCAATATTACCACGCTGGTGCGTGAGGCAGTGTATGCGGGGATGCCGCGAGTAGTGGTAGAAGGTATCAATAGCAAGGAAGGGGACATACTGCTAGTGAAAGGTAGTAGGGGTTTAACCAAAGGGGTTTGGTCGCTTCCAGGTGGATTCCTTCGGTTTGGAGAGACCCCAGAACAAGGCCTTGTCCGCGAGTTTGGAGAAGAACTTGGAGTGGTAGCACAAATTGAACGGCTCTTTTGCGTAAAGGCCAAGCTAGGGATTAGAAGCCAGCTCCACTGGATCATGGTCTTCTATCAGATCTCTGTCTCTGGGAAACTAAGTCCTGATCCAGATGAGATTGCTGAAGCACAGTATTTCCCACTTGCAGAGGCTAAGGAACTCTTGTTTGATAAGTTAATGCAAGATGTAATTGCGTCGCTATCATATTCGGATTAACGCAGTCTATTATTAGACGTTCGTCGTTATTGACCCACACCCGCCTGGCCAATCGGACAGGCAGGTCAAGTAGCGAAGAACCTTATAGGAAGTCCATACTCATAAAGAGTGTAACATCTGTAACCCAGTTTGGATCCTGCGTTAGGCCTACTTCTAATGTGATGCTCATGCCTGGTACGGATGGTGTTATTGCAAGATCCAGGGACAGGTCATGAGTATTGATGAGATCACCGTCTCTTACCTGTCTGGAGAAGGAATAGGAAGCAGATAGGGTAATCATGTCTGTGAAATCGTAGTCATATCCGAAGCCAAGTCTCAATTGGTAGGCATTCAAAATGTCGTAGGAACTAGAGGCACTTCCTTGCACGAGAAGCTGTGACTTTGGAGTGGAAGCAAAAGCATAGTTGAACGCTGCCGTTCCCAAGATGTCGTTTGACGCTTGGTAAGGGTCGATAATTTCGTAGCCCAGCCCTAGCTTAATGTTTCCTCCGCAATAACGTGTTCGGCGACCCTTCTCAATGATTCTTGCCATCTCATAAAGATCTAATGGACCAAGACCACCTATTCTAATGAGCCTGGTTCCCTCTATGATTCCTTGTAATACATCTAGAATATCGGCAAGGCTTTCATAGGTGTTGATGTTGTCGATTTCGTAGGCAATGGATTGCAGATCAATCTCGTGTAGAGGCCCAGATATGCATTCTGCTCCTATCAAGTAAGACTCGATCTGCATTGCTCTCACCATGGGAGTCACGTCTGTGAATCGCCCGTAACCAATTCCAAGACTTACGAACAGTCCAATAGCCTTGTATTTGGGATCGGAGGAGCTCTCAATTTCGGTGCCAGCAAAGCCGAAATACGCTGCCTCGGGGGAAAAATAGTACTGTAGATTTCCGGTTGCCATGGCTGAAAAGGAGTATAGATTCAGTGCTGAGATTGTCATGTTGTTATGCGTAGACAGTTCATATCCAAAGTTTGGTGAGTTAAACAACCGGTTGTAGTTGAGCCTCAGTTGTCCGCGGTTGATATCCTGTTCAGCTGAACCGTTACAGTAACGATACAGGAAGCTCATCCCAACATTGGATATTGTGCTCTCAGGAGAGCGATAGTCGCAGAGCGACATACCCCAGGCAGAGCCACTGAAGGCGAGCACAATAAGAAAACAGATGAATCTGTGTATTCTCCTCTTCATGTACATCACCCGAAATCACTCTATAACAACTGTAGCAAAGATGACAATCCTGCTCTTCTTTCCTGTGAGTGACAAATGTCTACTGGTTGTGACTTTCTCTTTATAAGGGTAGGATCTGTTGTATGATCGGAACCTGGATAAATGTGGGAACTATTCTTATTGGAAGTATTGTTGGTTTGTTTGCTAAGAAGAGAGTCTCTCGGGAAATAAATCAGCTTGTTACCATGGTGATTGGACTTGTGACTTTGGTTCTGGGAGTACAACTAGCGATCGAAACACACAACATTCTTATTCTTCTGCTTTCCCTTCTCCTTGGTGGAGCGATCGGGACAAGAATTCGGATTGAACAGAGGCTTATGCATCTAGGGGAAAGCCTGACACGTCGGTTCCCTCGCTGGAGCGACAGTGCGATTTCGCAGGGGTTAGTTAGTGCAAGCCTGCTGTTTTGTGTTGGACCTATGGCAATCCTTGGGGCATTGCGTGATGGCCTATATGGAGATTGGCATATTCTCGGTCTAAAGGCAGTAATGGATGGGGTCTCTGCGATGATACTTGCCTCTGGGCTTGGCCCGGGAGTGCTTTTCTCTAGCGTGATTGTCTTCGTCTATCAAGGTGGAATCAGCTTGATTGCGCGCGTTGCAAGTGAAGCTTCCATCAGCTTCTCGTTCTCTGAATCACTATTCCTGGCGGAGGTTAACGCAGCAGGAGGGGTAGTCCTTATCGCACTTTCGCTCAAGCTACTCGATCTGCGTGATGTCAAGGCGGGAAATCTACTTCCCGCTTTGGCAATAGCGCCATTGCTTGTGTTCTTGTTTCGTTTGGTGGAAGGCTAACTGATATGCGATTGTGGAATCGCTTACTGATTCAACTTACCGCGGTTCTTGACCGCTACGATAACCGCTTGTGGGTTTTGTTTGCTGCTCGTCTAATCGTATCCGCTGGTTTCGGCGTGGCAATGCCATTTGTCAGTCTTTATCTTTACCGAGAGTTAGGGATATCAATGAAAGGTGTGGGGACGATTATGCTTGCATCTGCCTTGGTTAGTTCAGCGGGAAGGATCACCGGGGGAGAACTTGCAGATCGATTCGGTCGTAAGCGACTCATTTCGTGCACAATGGCGGTGCGCACAGGACTTTTCCTTCTGATGGCGTATGCGATTTACATCCACGCATCTTATCTTACCGTTGCTCTTGTTTTCCTCTTGATTCGCTTTGTTGGAGCACTGACCCAGCCTGGAATAAGCGCAATGGTTGCTGATATCGTTAGTCCTGAGCGGCGAGTGGAGGCGTTTGGAGTGCTGCGAATTGGCAGTAACGCTGGTTGGGCTCTTGGCCCATCTATTGGGGGTTTCTTAGTCACCATATCCTATTGGTCTCTTTTCCTGGTTACAGCTGCAGCAAGCTTAATTGGCCTAATAATCATTATCTTATTTGCCACAGAGTCAATTCACGTACGCGAGCAGGAACGCTTTGCACTGAGGAGAGCGCTCGATGTAGGACGCGACAAGACATTTCTGGTCTTTTGTTCATTCAGCTTGATTCTTTTCTTAGTAATGGGGCAGTTTGCGAGCACGCTGTCGGTTTTCTCAACGGAATTCATTGGGATAAGCGATGTACAGCTTGGTTTCTTGTACACCTTAAACGGCGTTGTTGTTGTTTTGTTTCAGTGGCCGGCAGCATTGCTTGGCGGCCGGCTGGGAATGCGGCGCGCCCTTGTACTAGGGGCTATCCTCTTTGCTGCTGGCTACTTCTCCGTGGGAATTGTTCCCTCGTTTTCCTTTCTTCTTGGTTCGATGATTGTGATCTCATTAGGAGAAGTAGTCTTTTCTCCGAGTGCTACTACCGCTGTGGCAAACATGGCCCCCAAGCACAAGATGGGGCGTTACATGGGGTTTTTTGGAGTCGCCGAGGCATTCGGCTGGTCCGCTGGTCCATTTATTGGCGGTGTACTGATCGACGCCTATGGAAGCACTGCCCCTCAACTTCTATGGGGAGTAGTTGCGGCAATTGCTGTTGTCGCTGCTATCGGATTTCAAATAGTAGGCAGACACAACGAACCCGTTGTCTAGCCAACCAGCTTCTCAAAAGCTTCTGCAAGGATGTCCATTCCCTCATCGATCTGTTCATCGGTGATAACGAGTGATGTTAAGACACGGATGACGTTTCCGTACAAGCCCGCTGTAGGAAAGATAGCCCCATTATATAGCGCTTCTCTAGTGATCTTTGCAGTTTCGTCAGGAGCAGGATCTTTAGTCTCTTGGTTCCTGACCAACTCCATTGCCATCATTGCTCCTAGGCCGCGTACGTCTCCCACAATATCATAGCGCTGTTTAAGCAGGTTGAATCTTTGTTTAATTCTTTCCCCAACATGAGTTGCTTGCTCAAGGAGATCAGTTTCATTGAATGACTTGATCACCTCGATTGCAGCACGGCAAGCAAGCGGGTTTCCAGCATAGGTCCCACCAATTCCACCCCCAACCGGTGAATCCATGATCTCTGCCTTTCCTACTACACCGGAAAGAGGTAGTCCCGATCCAAGTGACTTGGCAACACAGATAAGGTCAGGAGAGACATCGAAGTGTTCATAAGCGAAGAACTTCCCAGTGCGGCCGATGCCGGATTGTATTTCATCAAACACAAGAACAAATCCATAACGATCAGCCAGTCTTCGCATCGCGGGCAGGAACCATTGAGGAGGCACAAGGAATCCTCCTTCGCCGATAATTGGCTCAACAACCATTGCCGCTACTTCTGAAGGATCGACCATGGCGAGGAGTGCCCGCTCGATATCCGTTTCCTTAATAGTAGAACGGTAGAGGTTAGGATAAGGGAGACGATAGACGTCGGAAGCAAAAGGGCCAAATCCATATTTGTACGGTTTGGCTTTGTGTGTCATTGTCATTGTCAACAATGTCCTTCCGTGAAAGGCATTCTCAAACACGAGGACCGCCTTTCGCTTTGTATAGGTACGAGCGAGCTTTACTGCATTTTCTACAGCTTCTGCCCCGCTGTTGAAAAAAGCAGCTTTCTTTGCCCCACTTCCAGGAATGCGCTCACACAGCAGTTGTGACAGTTCAATCATTGGCTGGTAGGGCACAGAAGTGAAATCCGTGTGCAAGTACTGATCGATTTGGTCCTTGAGCGCGGCCACGACTCGGGTATTGCATTGTCCAACGTTAAGGCAACCCCAACCGCCGGAAAAATCAAGGAATGTGTTCCCATCAAGGTCTTCAACTATTGCGCCTTTGCTCTTCTTGATAATAAATGGTGCATAGGTAGTGAGAGGAGAGGCTACATAACGTTCCTTGGTGGAGAATACTGCGGCTGATCTTGGTCCGGGTAGTTCAGTCTGGATACGAACGAAGTGACGGCTAATCATGATTCCTCCCTTTGTAGTGATAAGTACTATGACAATGCTACCAAAGGCAGCAGGTATCTTTCAACTGGCAAATGGCGCTAAGCAATGCTGAAAATCCGACCTGGTGGAACAAGGATTACCTTGAACTCTAACTCAGAGTAACGTCCACTTGCTGCTGCGATCTCTCTTGCTTTTTCCTTGTAACGACTGGATATATGAAAACAGATCAGCTCTTTCTTTACACATGCTGCTCTCGCTGTAGCGATAGCCTCAGCTAGCGTAGCGTGTTTGTATGCTTTCCGATCCTGTTCATCAAGGAAGGTGGTATCATGGCAGAGGACCTCAGTATTCTGTATGTAAGCAGGTTTTATCGCAACTGAGTCCCCGCCGTAGGAAAACAAACGTTGGTGGTAAGTTTCTGTAATCCTTTGTTTGCCTTCTTTTTGCACCAAATTAACAATCTCTTCTTGTGAGAGACCAACAAGATTCCGCTTTAAGCGATGACGAACCTCTACAATGTTGTAACCTAGAGAGACCTCGTTGTGCACATGTACTGTAGGAAAGGTCTCGACATACCGTGGCAACTGCCCTGCAAGAAGTTCCACTGTATCCCCTGCGGTAAGTGGAACCCACTCCAAGATGTAGTTTAGGTGTCGATTGGTTCGCGCCAGGAAGGCGATCATCTCAGAGATGAGATAGTTCCCCTTTGGATAGTAAATTGTGAGTTTCTTTTCCTTGTCTCCCATTGCATTATTGCGTATGTTAACAAGGGACAACAGCCCGGCGGTGTGGTCAGCATGCCCGTGGGACAGAAAGATCCGCTTAATAGCAAATGTCTTGTTGCCTAGTATGGAGCTTGCTCCCTCGCCGGCATCAAACAAGATGCGGTCGGCGCTGTAGTAAAGCCAAGTTGAGTAAAGGCCCTTTGAATAGGTTAGAATTCTCATTGTTGTGATGATTATAGCTATCTCATCAATGCAGTTCACGTTGCCGTCCGGCTTTTCTTTTCATAGAATTGTAATTATGGAGGCAGGATAGATGCTTGATATTCATAGGCTGCGCGAAGATCCGATGGGGATTGAAAAGCGGCTCAAGACAAGGGATTCGTCAATTGAACTTGAAGAAATTCTCACGTTCGACCAAAAACGTCTTTCTCTGATTCACAGTATTGAACAGCTAAAAGCAGAGAGAAACCGCGGGGCTCAGGAGGTAGGCCGATGCAAGAAAGCAGGGGAGGATGCCTCTGAATTGATCGCTTCGCTCTCAGGCGTATCTAATAGAATAGCAGAGATTGATTCTGAGCTAAGCAGGATTTTGTCCCGTATCGATCACCTTATGTCGTTGCTTCCAAACGTTCCACATCCTACAGTGCCAATAGGGGTTAAGGAGAACAAGGTTACTTTACGTAGTTTTGGGAAACAGCCACAATTTGGATTCAAGGTCAAGGATCACCTTGCAATTGGTGAGGAGAAGAAAATCCTTGATTTTCGCCGTGCGGCAATGATTGCCGGTACACGATTTCCCATGTACATTGGCCTAGGGGCGCGCTTGGAAATGGCTCTTATCCAGTTCATGTTTGCCCATCACGCAGAGAATGGATATACGCCAGTGATCCCGCCGTTTCTTGGAAATTCAGAGAGCCTGTATGTTTCTTCGCAGCTTCCAAAATTTGCTGATGACATTTATCATTGCGAGAAAGACAATCTTTACTTGAATCCAACTGCGGAAAGCCTGCTCGCAAACCTGCATAGGGGAGAAATCTTCGATGAAGACGAGCTACCGAAAAAATACGTTGCTTACACCACGTGTTTTCGTCGTGAAGCTGGGACTTATGGCAGAGATGAGCGAGGCCTGATTCGGATACATCAGTTTAATAAAATAGAGATGTTCAAATTTGCTACACCGGAGCAATCCTATGCCGAGCTTGATCAATTGGTAGTTGATGCTGAAGAAATATTGCGGAAACTTGGAATTCACTACCGTGTTGCACTGCTTGCCACGCAGGATCTGGCACAACAATCAAGTAAGACAATCGATATAGAAGTCTATCTGCCGGCCCAGGAGCGTTACTATGAAGTTTCTTCGTGCAGCAACTGTGAGGACTTTCAGGCTCGTCGCGGGAATACACGTTACCGCCCAGGTACAGGAAAGAAGCCACGGTACGTACACACGTTGAACGGATCTGGTGTTGCTACACCACGCTTGATGGCGGCAATACTCGAAAACAACCAAATGCCTGATGGTAGGATACATATTCCAGAAGTATTACAGGAAATGATAGGAGAAGAATTCATATGAGTGAAGCGATGGTTGAGGTACGCAATCTCACGAAGCTTTTCAAGACACGAAAGGGCGGACTACGAGCGGTTGATGACCTGTCATTTACCTGTTACGGTGGCGAGATTTTCGGTCTGCTTGGGCCAAATGGCGCTGGAAAGACAACTACTTTGCGAATGCTTGCTACTATTCTTACTCCAAGTTCAGGGACTGTAAGGGTCGCTGGATTCGATACGAAAGCTTCACCAGATAAGGTGCGAGAGCAGATTGGGTTTCTTGCCACCGAAACAGGACTATATGATCGCTTTACGGCTGAGGAGACTTTGCGCTTCTTCGGACGTATCAATCGATTGACAGAGGCTGAAATCGGAGAGCGTACCGAGAGAATCCTTGACATGTTAGAATTAACCTCTCTTGCCAGCCGACGTGTGGGAACCTTCTCGACTGGTGAGAAGCAGAAGTTATCGCTTGCTCGCAGCATTATTCACAATCCACCGGTACTTATCTTTGATGAGCCGACATTTGGCCTGGATGTAATGGCTGGACGAGCAGTGATTGAGACAATTCAACTCTTTCGGGAACAAGGGCACACGATCATTCTCTCGACTCACATCATGCAAGTGGCAGAGAAGCTGTGTAGCCGGATCGGTATACTCTATCGTGGTCGATTGCACGCTCTAGGAACGCTTGGCGCGCTGCGAAGTCGCTTTGGCAAGGAGGATTTGGAGGATATTTTCTTTGCCGCGCTAGAAGGAGAGCCAACCTGCTGATCCTCTTGCCCTTTGTTATGGGTGGTATTGTTTCAGAGGGAAAAGTTGTGGGAGGTGAATGGGTAACATATGTGGAGTAATGTTCGTCTTCTCTTTGCCAAGGAGTTGATCGGCGCCCTTCGCGATCGTAGGACGATGATCCTCACTATCTTTTTCCCCCTCTTTTTCTACCCGTTGATCTTGGCAGTAATTGGACATTTCGCCACAGTGGAACAAACAAGGGTTGAGGAAATGATTCCAAGGGTGATTGTTGTTGACCATGCGCAGAATATGGGATTTCTTTCCTATCTTCAGTTAAACCCAACTATTACTCCACTGTTTTACGACAACACAGAAGAGGGGCTCGCCGACGTTAAGTTGGGAGTTGCCGAAGCGATGATGGCGCTGGAGAAGGAAACCGGTAAGCCGGAAAGTGGCTTGGATGTTACGCTCTACTATGACCAAACTACCCAGGCAGGAACAGTGGCAGCTGCTAGAGTGAGTACGTTTCTTGAAGATTACCTAAGAGAGGTCATACGCAGCAAGCTTGATGCCCTAGGTGTTGACTATGATGTATTATCTCCTCCGCTAAGTGTACATGTAGAAGATATTGCCACAAGTGAGTCCGTTGGCAAAATGATAATAAGCCGCCTCTTGCCTTACTTCATGGTTCTGGCCATTTTGACAGGGGCCATGGGGCTTGGAGCAGAAATCACTGCTGGAGAAAAAGAGCGTGGGACAATCGCTACACTTCTTGTTAGCCAGCTCTCACGTACTGAGATTGTTCTTGGGAAGTTCCTTACCGTTCTCACGGTTTCGCTTGTCTCATCGCTTCTGTCGGCAGTTGGTCTTCTTATTGGAATACGCTTTTTCGGTGGAGGACTTGCACCAACCGGAGCGACTGCGACCTTTTCTCTGGGGGCAGTTGCCTTTGGTTGGATGATCGCTGTGCTTGTGCCACTTGCCGTTATCCTTGCCGCGTTGGTTGTGATTGTAGGTAGTTTTGCCCGTAGTCAAAAGGAGGCAAGTACTTATCTTATGCCAATCTATATGATCATTGTGCTTGTAGGACTGGTATCAATGACAGGAGGAGTATCCTTTCTTGGTGCCCGTTTTCTTATTCCAGTTGCAAATGCGCTCTACGCCTTGCAAGAGATTATCGTTGGAACACTAGAGATCCGTCATCTGATTTATACTTTCGTTGCAAATGCGTTCTGCGGGGGGGTGCTCATCACTGCTTCGATTAGGTTGTTCAAACGTGAAGCGGTTCTCTTTCGTAGCTAGTCTTGTTCTAGGATTCTTCTACTGTGTATCTATACTCGTTGCCCTCGACTGTACCGTTTTAGCGCTTCCTGTGTGCGGCGATCTTCATCCTCCTCTTTCAGTTTGCGGCGTTTGTCATAGGTTTTGCGTCCCTTGGCCAGACCAAGCTCTACTTTGGCGTAGCCGTGTCGAAAGTAGATGCGCAAGGCAACCAAGGTGTATCCGCGTTCTTGTACCTTGGTCGCTAGATGGGCGATCTCGCGATGGTGCAGTAAAAGGTCTCGGTCACGGTTAGGTTCGACATTATGAATTGTCCCTTCTTTATAGGACGAGATATGTACATTGCGTAATATTGCCTCTCCGTCCTTGATCAGCGCAAAACCGTCCTTAAGTGAACACCTACCAGCCCGTAGACTCTTGACTTCTGTTCCAGTAAGAACTATTCCTGCTTCGTAGGTTTCTTGGATGTCGTAATCGTGGCGCGCTTTACGATTAGTTGCTATAACCTTCTTAGCCATGATAAGAAGGCTACTGTATGAAGAGATGTTGCGCAAGTGAATCCTCGTGGCTAGGATAGGGTGATGAAGATTTATGTTGGGACAAGAAATGTACTCAAAGTAAGGGCTACACGATCAGCGTTTGCCAAGACATTTCCGGGGGAATCCGTACTGGTAGAATCAATAGCGGTTGACGCAAATGTGCCTTCACAACCTTTTGCCGGAGAGATTCTACGCGGAGCAATCAACCGGGCACGCGGTGCTCTTGGCAATGGTGACTTTGGTGTAGGAATCGAGGCGGGATTGGTGGAGTTCCCAGGATCTGATTGCCCTTTCAGCGTTCAATTGTGCGCGATACTTGATCGATCAGGTAGGATCACAACTGGGCATGGACCAGGATATGAGCTTCCAAAGAGTATCGTAAGGCAATTGCTCTCCGGCTCGACACTTGATTGTGAGACAAGCCGCGTTGCTGGGCTGTCTGAGCCTGGAACAAGCATTGGCGCGATTGGCTATCTTTCAGAGGGACGAATTGACCGGTTTGCGATCACCTGCCAAGCAGTGTTGATGGCCCTCATTCCTCGGATCAAGAACGGTCTTTACTGCTTGTGAAAGGAGGATAGCTTGGTGGTTGTGTATGAGTTGGTGGATTCTTGTGTCTCCGTTTCGCTTCATACATTTTGACATCAGCAAGTTGAGCAAGTTCGTCTTGTTGGGCTGTGTAGTGCGGTGGTTAAGAGGGGAACGAATCTTTCGCTGGTAGTCAGGTGTCTCTCTTAATCAGTCAGCGTAAACCGCGGCGAAAGCGAACACTTAGCCGGTTTGATACAGTACTTCCGCCGCGGTTGTCAAGGAGGCAAAGACCCAGGCAACCCGCTTTTGCTAAGGCCAGCGCTCCCACTTTTTTCACCACCCGGTGACCTTTTCGTGGGGCTAAGGTGAACTTAATCACCAACTATTTAAAATTATCCATCGTAATAGGGCAAGTACTTCTCTCACCCAATAGTGAAACGAAGACTACCTATTTATGGTCCAAATGTCCGTAGAATACGTAGAAGTCCGCCTGCAAAATGAGAGTGGTTTTTGGGTTATTTCTTGAGGGAGGTGTGTTCTTCTTCGATGCAGTGAAACGTAAGGGGTTCACTGGATCAGGCTTGTTCTGTAGCCTCCTCGAGGGCCATCTTGTACGCGGTGAAAGTGTTTTTGGTAAAGCAGACGATTTGTACAAGTTGCAATGCCGAGCCGGCACGTAGACAGCCAATAACTGCCTTCACTGCTACTTCTGCTGCTGCCTGCAACGGGTACCTGTATGCGCCAGTGCTTATTGATGGAAATGAAACGCTCGTGATCTTTGATTCTTCGGCAAGCTTAAGGCTCTCTTGATAGGCGCTTTGTAGGATTGGAGGTGATTCTTGCTTGTTCTTGTAGACTGGACCAACGGTATGAATGACATACTTTGCTCTAAGTTTGCCTCCGGTAGTTACCATGGCTTTTCCTGAAGGGAGTGACCCATGTTTTCGTGTGTAGGTCTGACATTGTTCAAGGATTTGTCGCCCACCTGCACGATGGATCGCTCCATCTACGCCCCCACCTCCTCTCAGAGAGGGGTTTGCGGCATTTACGATTGCTTCTGTTGGTTGTTCTGTAATATCGCCGAGCAAGATCACAAGTTGTGTACTGCCGATTTTCCGTGAGATTGGCTTTTCCATTGTTCCTCCTTCGGCCTTGTGGGTAAGCAAGCGGTAGTACCTGATGATCAGAAATCCCAGTCTGGTTTGGGATCGGGAAGGGAGATGAGTTGGTCCAGCCTGTGGAGAAGGTCGGGAGGTCCGATGATATCATCTGTGAAGGCTAATCCTATTGCTGGCCGCACCCCTAACCACAGACGAGAGAAAGCATCTACCGATGCTTGTAGGGTTGGTAAATCCTTGTCCTTGCCCGGCTTAGCTTGTGATTCTTCGCCCAGCGTGATCACATAGTTACCAGTGATTCCATTCCATGGCGTGTCTTTGTCCAGGAATTGCTCGATAGGGTCAGCAAGCACGAGATTAAATCGCAGTTCTTTTCCCTTCAATTGTGTCTGTTTCAAACACTCGGTCAAGTGGCAGATTCTAATTTGCCAAGATGCGGCGGCATGTAACTGGTTCTCATACTTAGAATCTTTAGTCACCTGACGGTTCTTGAATGGTTGATGAAGCAGGTCTTGTAGCTGAATCCCTTGTGGTTCTCGGATCTTCACCAATCGAATCTGATCACCTAGGCTCTTGATCACGGCGAGCAGCTCGATGAACTGTTCCCGGGTCTTGTAAGACATCCATGAGATGTTGTATGGTCCGTATTCTAAATCCTTTGCCCAACACCAGATGTGATGCGTTAACTCACCATGTGGCCCATCGTGATAGCCAAGGCCAAACCCATTGCCCTCACAGAACATTTCTAAAAGAGTGTTCTCGGGAGCGGTTAGATTGCATGCGCCATGACCGCGGCGACGGGCAAGACGCGATACATGAACCATTTCCCAGTCGTCAGTAGTAAGTCGGTCCGGCATACGTGGGATTAGATTCACCTTCAGTTGTGCTGGATCAAAGGAGTACCAGTGCTCGTAGCCCCCTGTTCCAAAACCAAGTTGGTTATAGTAACCTTCCTCAAACATTCCCAGCCCACATACAAGCGTCCCCTGAGCGGCTTCGTGTGCCACTACATAGGCTGCCAATCGGCTTGCTAATCCACGTTTGCGGGCAATCCTGCTTGTCATTACTCCGGCAAGCGCAGAAAATGGGAGCTCCTGTTTAAGGTAACGAATTGTCCCTGGCATGCTCACTACCAGGCACTCAGGCTTGCCGTTTACCTCCGCTACTGTGGTGTGCCCAGCGGTTAAGAACAAGTCCAGTGCATCTTCTTCTCTCTTTTCCTTGGTTAACCAGCCAATCTCCCGCCAAATTTGGCGGATCGCTTCCTTGTCCTGATTATGATTATATGCACGAAACCTTGTGATTGATTTGGTTGTCATTGGTCCTCTCCGAGTGTCGTGAAGGCACAAGATCTGGTTGTCTATTGCATGTAGATTCCACCATTGGCATTGACCGTTTCGCCGGTGATGTAGCCGGCTTGTTGTGAGGCGAGAAAAGCGACAAGAGCAGCGATCTCTTCTGGTTCAGCAATTCGCTTCACTGGAATACGTGCTCGAATGGCATCACCTTTTGTTGCCAGTGCTTCAGCATTCATGTCTGTATTGGTATATCCTGGTGAGATGGCATTGACCGTGATGTCTGGTGCAAGCTCCAATGCCAACGACTTGGTGAGCCCGATTAGTCCAGATTTAGCAGCGGCATAGTGGGCTCCGTGACTGGAGCCAGTCATCGCTCGCAAGGAGCAAATGTTGATGATTCGTGCCCAGGGTTCTCTTTTCAGGTATGGAAGTGCCGCTTTTACGACATATACGGCTGCGGAGAGGTTGACTGCCACAGATCGGTCCCAGTCCTTAATAGTCATGTGGTCAATGGTGCAGTGTTGTGAGAAACCAGCATTATTGACGACGATTTGGATCCTGCCGAAGTGTTTTGCCGTCTCTTCCACCATTTTCTTCACCTGTGTGAAGTCGGCAACATCTGCCTGAAAAGGAAACGCTTTTCCTCCAGCTGTTTGGATCTCGTGTACGAGTTTTTCAGCTTGCCTAGTGTTGTTTAAGTAATTGATAGTTATCGCATGGCCGGCTGCAGCTAGCCGTTTGGCTGTTGCTGCACCAATGCCACGCGAGCTCCCAGTAATAATCGCACAAGTTGCTTGCTCTGAACCTTGCATAATGAATCGATTATAGCCTTACTTCGTGGCTCATTCACCTTTCATTGATCGATCTGTTTACGCATGACAAGCCCTCCTTGAATGTGCCAAATCAACTTCCATATTAAAGGCCCAAGTGATGACTCAGTCAACCCAAACTTTCGGGCAGGTTGTCCTTTGGCTTGTCGTGAACTAACATGAAGCATTTGTTGTTTGAAGAGAAAAGAGCAAATGATAACTACCTCGGCTTCCACCAGATTATTGCTGATGTAAATGCTTACTATCTAGCGATAGGATTCACCTTGAAGGAGGATAAGGATGAGCATAGATGTCCCTTATAAGCCGTATCGAATCAAGGTAATTGAACCAGTTGCAATCATTACGCCAGATGAGAGGAAGGAGAGGATCAAGGAAGCGGGGTACAATGTGTTCAACCTTCGTGCACAGGATATTTATGTTGACCTATTGACTGACTCCGGAACTGGAGCAATGAGTCAAGAGCAGTGGGCAGGCCTAATGCGTGGAGACGAATCTTATGCTGGCAGTCGCAGCTTTGAGCGCTTTGAGACAGCCGTGCACGACATCTTTGGATTTCGGCATCTGCTTCCTACTCATCAGGGTCGCGCAGCGGAAAACGTCTTATTCTCTGCAATGGTAAACGTTAATGATGTTATTCCTAACAATATGCACTTTGATACTACTCGGGCAAACATCTTGGCGAACGGTGGCCAGCCAGTTGATTTGGTCATTGAAGAGGCGTATGAAGCCGAGAAGGTTGTTCCATTCAAAGGCAATATGGATACAAACAAGCTGCTTTCTTTGATTAATAAAGTGGGAAGAGAGCGAATTCCTTTGATAATGATGACGGTCACCAACAATACTGGCGGTGGCCAGCCAGTTTCTCTCTCCAACTTACGCGAGGTAAGCAAGATTGCTCGCGAACACAGGATTCCATTCTTTATCGATGCCTGTCGATTTGCGGAAAACGCGTTCTTCATCCGTGAACGCGAGGAGGGTTATCAAGACGTTTCTCCAATTGAGATTGCGCGAGAGATGTTCTCGCTTGCTGATGGAATGACAATGAGCGCCAAGAAAGATGGACTGGCAAATATCGGTGGAATTCTCGCAATGAACAATGCTGAGATTCTTGCCGCAGCGCGCGAGCGGCTGATCTTGATGGAAGGGTTCACTACCTACGGTGGGTTGGCTGGGCGGGATCTGGAGGCGATCGCCCTTGGGCTATATGAGGTCCTGGATCTTGACTACTTACGTGATCGCATCGGTCAGGTTTCTTATCTTGGAGCTGGGTTAAAAGAGAACGGAATCCCGATCGTTGAGCCAATTGGTGGGCACGCTGTGTACATTGACATACTCAGACTGCTGCCCGATTTCCCTCGACGAGAGTTTCCAGGTCTTTCCTTTGTAGTGGAGCTATATATACGGTCAGGTGTACGGGCAGTGGAGATAGGTAGTGTAATGTTCGCACACAAGGGTGAAGATGGAAAAGAGATTTTCCCAAAGCTTGAGCTGGTGCGATTAGCTATCCCACGGCGGGTGTATACCCGTACACACTTAGACACGGTAATCGAAGGAGCGACAGCCGCTGCCAGTAGCAAGAAAAGGCTTCCAGGATACCGGATTACTGAGGGAGAGGGTCCATTGCGTCACTTCATTGCTCGCTTTGAGCCGATAATACATGGTTAGTCTTGCATGATTGAAGGGTCTGTGTTATATGGAGAGCTAGCCGCGCTGGCTACCGCGGTATTCTGGTCTCTTACCTATATTCTGTTCACAATTGCTGTGCGATTAATTGGGCCGAGCATTCTCAACCGCCTTCGATTAACCTTAGCGCTTGTTTTTCTTTTGGTCACGCATCTGATCGTGATGGGAGAGCCCTTTCCGTTACATATCGAACTCGCTCGATGGGGATGGTTGAGCCTATCAGGGGTTATCGGTTTTGCCGTTGGCGATGCTATGTTATTCCGCGCTTTTTCCTCTCTTGGTGCACACCGTAGCTCCTTGATAATGACACTTGTCCCTGTGATCAGTGCTCTGCTTGCTTGGGCATTTCTTGATGAAGCACTGAAGCCGCTGCAGGTTGCTGCTATCTTTATTACAGTAGCAGGTATTGCACTTGTCGTCTGGCGTCCAGACAAAAGCGATAAACCACTACTTGTCAGACGTTATCGCATTGGGGTGCTTTACGGGATTGGTGCTGTTGTTACTCAGTCATTGCGCTACATTTTTTGCAGGCAAGGGATGAGCGGCGGATTTCCTCCTTTGTCAACGAATGTAGTTCAAATCTTTGCGGCGACGACAGCTATCTGGATATGGCCAGTGCTAAGAGGGCAGGTTTGTGCCACGTTTGCAAAACTACGTTACCGACGTGCTTGCTGGGCAACCATTACTGGAGCGCTTTCTGGGCCATTTATTGGAGTAACGCTTTCCCTGGTAGCTCTGCGACTAGCGCCGGTGGGCCTCACTTCTACGTTAATGGCACTATCCCCGGTTCTCCTGCTCCCAGTCTCACACTTTGTTCTCAAAGAAGGGATCAATATTCGCACCATTGGGGGAACGGTAGTTGCTATGATTGGCGCAACACTCATCTTCCTAGCATGAGATCCTGTCGATTCGGCTTAGTTGAACTTCCAGGCCTTGAATAGAC
>JAUWPW010000043.1 GCA_030611415.1 Candidatus Bipolaricaulota bacterium | reverse complement strand
ACGCGCGGAAGAAACAGTCGAGAGTCAGCAGTCGAGAGTCAAAAAACAGTGATAGGTAAGATAGAACCAGCCCAGACTCCAACAAAAGACACGAAAAGGGAAACAGACCGGCCGGAATAAAGGTGGATTTCGTCATGCCGGACTTGATAAGCCTGCCCCGTACTTGATACGGGGGCATCCAGAGACAAGAAAGAGACAAGCCAGAAGCAATCCAGAGTCAGGAGTTAGTTGAGTTCGTGGAGTTGAAAAACAGGGACTGGCTGCTTTTTAACGAGCCCAAGACAAAAAGCTGCCCGTCCCTTTTTCGGTCCTAACGATGTACGTCGGCGAATCGATTCCCTTCAAAATAATTATCGCGCAGTTCCACATTCTCTACGTAGCTTCCTATTCGTACGCCCACTCCTTGAGAAAAGTTCCAGCCATTATCCGTAATTGTGCAACCAGTTATAATAAGGCGCTTAACAAACTGGGCGTCCATTCCATCCATCCCGTTGCCTACAAGAGAACAACCCTCCACTCGCATCTCATCAATCGTTCCTCGTGGCCCAATAAGATGGATTCCTGTCCACTCATTTCCTTCGATCAGGCAATCGCGGACTGTGATCTGGCTCACTACTTCTCGGTTTATCTCCACTCCATGTCCGCTTGAGTAGTCCTTACGTTCACCAACAACAGCGATGTGATCAAGGATCACCTGATCGGCGTCGACCTCAAGCGTCCCGTGAATGGTGGCGAGATCTTCCGCTTGTGTGTCGGTGGCGATTCTGATCTGGGGAGTGAACACCCAGATGTCACAGGTATAGGTTCCGGGCGATAGAAGGATCGTGTCCCCTGGATGCGCCTCAATGCGAACGTTAAACCAATCTGAGGGGCGAGTCCCGTTCTTTCCTGGCCATGCCTGGAATTGCTTGGAAACAACCACATCATCCACTTCTGTATAGAACGACGGAGCGATCAGTAGCCTACCGGTTAGCGGGGTCTCAAGGGGAAGATGGATCTCGTCCCCGAAACCGGCAACTCCTATCAGGAGTACGCCAACAAATACCATTGCCAAAGAAATCAAACGTTTCACAGCTTACACCTTCTTTGATTTGCGAACTAGCTCTCAGCTATCAGCGGTCAGCTTTCAGTTGTCTGCCCTCGGTTATCAGCAAACAGCGATCAGCTGTCAGTTCCTCTCGTTTCACTCGTGACTCACCACTATGGACCATGGACTATGGACTATCTTGAGCTGTCGCCCTTTTTCCCTCAAAAAAAGGGCCCTGGCAAACCAGGGCCCATAAATGTTCTAGTTGTTAAGCTCTTAGAACGTAAACGTGAACCCAACCTCTAGTGACTCCCAGCCAAAGGCCGAGACGTTAAAGCCAAGGTCAAGCGTGATGTTACTGGCCACGCCAACACTCGCGTCTACTTCGGTCTTCGCCCAGTCAAACAGGGTCGTACCGGCGCCAGTAGTGGTGTAGTCCTTCTTGAAGGTGACTTTGTCATAAAGTACCGCGGTCGCGGCAGCGGTCGCGGTCGCTCCTGTCGGACCACCGTAGAGATACTTCATTGAGGCAGTAGGAGCAACAGCAGAACTTTCAGCTAGTACGATGTCATAGGCCACGTAGTCAAGAACCTGATTCTCACCGAACCATGTGCTGATAGTGAGGTCAAGCAGACCGCCACAGCAGGCATCCGCGTCGATATCAATGATGAACTTCTCCCACAGTCTATAGCGCTCGGTATAGACGCACTTCAGCTCGTAGTAAGCATTCTGAACTGTGTAGTAATCCGCGGCTGTTGGAGTCACCGTTGAGCAAGCCTTGTTCCTACCAGTATACGGAACCAGGTAGCTGTACGTCGTACTGTTGTACATGTAGTCATAGGCACCAGCGGTAGAGAAAAGCGCCGAGTTGGCACTGAGCTCAGTGGAGCTGGTGAACGTAATCCCATCCCAATTGTAGGTGAAACCTATGCCGTAGAAGTTGATGGACTCAATAGCGCCATCGGTATTCGGGTGAGTACCGTTGTTAAGCCCAAATTCAATGGTGAAACAATCAGATTCAGGCATAGTGGCACTGAGGCAGAAATCGTACGACTTAGCCGTCGTAGTAAACTTAAGCCCAAAGTCTAGTTCCAGCCAGCCGCCAATGGCAATGTCTTTAGCCACAAGCGATAAATAACCGAAGTCATAGCACGTAATGCTTAAACCAGCATCAATTGTCGCACACCCTAAGGCAATCCCTTCCAACAGGATGTACTCCTCAGTAAAGGCGGCGACACAATCAGCCGCAGCGATATGAAGGGTCCCACTCATTCCCACTGCTGGGCAGTAAGTAGTGGAAGCAGGCGTCTCTGTCAAGTTGAAGTAAGTATAGGAGGTCGCCGTGATATCACCAATGGAACCAGCAACCTTAAATCGCCAACCTGATCCGTTCAGGTAAGAAGCACAGTCATAAGCGTCGTGCAGAGTTGTCTTATCTACAGCTACGGCCACAAGTTCGGTTAGATAGTCTGTCAATACAACATCGTAGTTGCTGTTATCGATATAGAACAGAGCACCTAACTCTACGCCAGCGATGCTGACGCTCCCTTCCGTCTTCCACGTCAGGAACCTAGGCGTTGTAGTTGCAGTAGAGGTAATGGGACAAATCGTTGTCGCGAATGTTTGCGTAATATCTTCTTCTACAGCAAGCCAAAAGGCTGAATAGTCTTTCCCTGTAACGAACATCGGGTTGAACGTCATTGTAGAACTAAGTGTAAACGCGCCGAATGACCCGCCAGCAGTAAATGACTGCGAAGTGAAGCCAGACAGCTTAAAGCCACTCGAAGAACCAAACGTCCAGCCGCTTACCGTGTAGTCACCCGCTAATGTTGAAGTTAGCGAGGTAAAGCTCGACGCGGCTGGGTCAACTACAAGGCTTGATGCCCATGACCCAGTGAGCGGTCCGGCAAATGCGGCCAGCCCAAGGCCCAAGATCATCGTAATCGCAATTACGAAAACTTTTTTCATTGTTTTTTCCTCCTTACTAGTATTTCATCGGTACCGTATGTCATACACGTGTAGTACTAACTAAACTTTAAAGGAAATACTTTTCTCCTGCTGATTCACCCCCCTTTCTTTAGAGTGTCTTTCCACTAGATCTGACCTTTATCATAGTACACGTCTGGAGCAATGTCAAGAGATGTACATTACTTTCACTTGCTCAAACATTAGGAAGCAGGCACAAGGAAGTGCAGGGCAATAGCAGCGACGCCTACCAAGACTCCAACTAGTGAAATAACAAAGTTGGTGTCTACGCGTGTTGTAAGCTCACCCGCATCGCCTCTAGACAAGCTCTTCACCTGTGTTTCAATCTCGGATATCCGCTCCTGATTTGAGACAACCTGCTCTCTCAGGTCAGACCCACCCTGCAATGAGTCAATCTGGCCTTGCAGCGTTGCCATATTATCTGATACCTTAAAGATCAAGTCTTTCAGCACATCAAGATCCTGCAGGGTAACACTCTCCGGATTGTTCTGCAGATACTTGACTGCTCGAGAAATCAGCGCCGCTGCAGAATAGCGATCAAGGCCTTCTTGGCCCTGGTACTTACCACCAGGAAGCCCAGTGATAATCCCGCGGTCGGCCAAGTATTTGATGTCATCATATGCCCAGTGATCCTTGGATACATCACTAAACCGCTCGTCTACATTGGATGGGCTCGAGCTTCCATTTCCTGTTTGCCCTAAGGCCACTCCGCCAAGGAACAAAGACAGAATTGCGACAGTTAAGACAATTGGCAATATTCTTCTCACTGTTTGACCCCCTCTTTAAGAGAATTAACAAGCAGTATAGCCTTTGAAGTGGCATGTGTCAATACTTTTGCCGACCAGATACGGTTTTATGGAAAAGGGGTTTTTGAAGCTCATTCGATGGATCAAGGAAGGACCAACCTCGCGTAGCGCTACAAGATGAACAGGCGTTCCATAGCCCTTGTTCTTGGCAAACTTGTAGTCCGGGAAGTAAGCGGCAAATCGGGTCATCGTCCGATCGCGGGTTACCTTAGCTAGAATTGAAGCAGCTGCAATACGTAAGGACTTTGAATCACCACGAGTGAAAGAGAGTTCAGGGGGTGTAGTAGGAGAGTTTTTTGAGGCTACGGGAGGCTTCTTGAGGGAAAGGCCGCGGTCCAGCAACAGAAGGTCAACTGAATGCCCCATTGACCGGTATGCGCGCAAGGCAGCGAGTGAACTAGCAGCTACGATTCCCATCCGATCGATCTCCCCTGAACTGGCAGCTCCCACTCCACAATAGAATGCCAAGAGGATTCGCTCAAATAGCTTCTCGCGCTTCTTGGGAGAAACCCGCTTGGAATCGTCCAGGCCGGAAAGATAGTTAGCGATAGAAAGACCGCCTGGTTTCGACCTAACACTCCCTACACACCCAACGACCACCGGACCGGCAAGAGCCCCACGACCGGCTTCATCAAAGCCAGCAACTGTCAAGGGTTTCGGGGACCCACTGGTTGTGTTACTACTTGCTACACCTGAGGGAACAACAGATAAGATGATTTGCTTGTCAAACGCGTACAGCTCAGCTACACGAGCGGTTAAGTCACAACGACTCCGTACAGCCACGCTGTATAACCCTTATAGATGAAAATAACCGTTCATTGGGCCAAAACGAGACAATGGCCAAACACGAAAGTAAGGCTCACCAATAAAGTCGTCTTCATTGACAAAACCCCAATAACGTGAGTCCCAGGAGTTCGGAGAATTATCCCCCAAAACGAATAACTTTCCCTCTGGAACAAGTGTTTCGTTTACTCCATAACGCATGCGTAGGTGATTCGAGTAGTAATAGCGGTCAAATCGCTCACCAACTAATTTCTCCCCATCTACATACACGTCCCCCCCACTAATCTCTACGGTCTGTCCGCCAAGGGCGATCAGACGCTTTACGTAGCGTAGGCGTCGCTCGCGGGTGACAATCCCAAGCGCGGCAAGGGAATCGACACCCGATTCTTTGGGGCCCAAATCAAGTTGAGCTGTTCCACTGAGTCCAAGGAAGATCTGTTGCCCGGGTGCAAGAGAACCGACTATTTCATCGCCCCCGGCAGCGGAGAAGACCGGCTCTTGATTGATCGAGACTATTCTTCCTCCCACTTCAACCCCAACGCGCTGAGCAGGAGATCCATCCACTACCTTGTTTACCAATACTTCTTCGGTGTGCCAAAAGACAACTATATCTCCAGGCTTAGGCGCTCGAAAGTAATAAGAAACCCTATCAACAAAGAACGAATCCTTGGGATCGATTGTGGGGACCATCGACCCGGTCGGCACACTCATGCGCACAGTGATGAAAATAATCACCAAAAAAGCAAGCAGCAGAGCAATGGCGAAAATTTCTACCCATTCCAAGATCTCACTTACCACTCGCCCTGGCTTCCAGCCAAAATGCCGTACAATCCGCAGTATTCGGGCTGGCTTCTTCTGCTTCTTGTTTCTCTTTTTTCTCTTTGTTTTCTTCCTCATCTAACGAATACGCCGCAAGCGCCGGAGAAAATATGGCCTTGCCTGACGTATGTGATTTGACTTCACCAGCTCAATCTTCTCTACCTTGGGGGAATGCAGCGGATAGATCTTTTCTACTCCAATTCCCGAAGAGATCTTACGCACAGTTATCATCTCACATGTGCCGCCACCGCTGCGCTTGAGCACGATCCCTTCAAATACCTGGATTCTCTCTTTTGTTCCCTCGGCAACTCGTTCATGCACTCGAACAATGTCCCCAGTGGAAAACTGTTCGATCTCTTGTTTTGTTTGCTGTTTCTCCACTGCCCGTAGAATATCGTCCATTATTTCCTCCTAAGCGTTGTCTCCTGCCACACGATCAAGGGTGATCGCCACTGCTGCACGTACCGATAGGTGATTAAATCCGCTTTCTCTCATAATCGGCGGCAGAACAAGATCGCAAGTTTCAATCAGTTCATCAGCCATGCCCCAGCCGGTTCCAAATAGAATGTAGATCGGCCTTCCCTCACTGCACAAAGCTCTTCTCAGCTCATCATACGAGATTGCCTGGCCTACATGAGCCTGTGCCGATGTAGCAACAAGGAGGGGAGCTGTCCCTTCCGTTGCGCTAATCCAATCGATCGACCCCTCAATATCCGGGAGAACGTCGACAATCTCTATCGCTTCACCGCGGCGGCTTTTCTCCACCGCTTGTTCTCCTTCACTCCAGAAACCACGAATTCGCCATGCTATCTCTCGTTGCGAAGGAAGCGGCGTGATTACAAAATAGCGCACAACTCCGTATGTCCGTGCTGTACGAGCAATATCGTGCACATCCATCGAGGTCGTCGCGGTAGCCACAATGTCTCCGCAACGATCGCGCATCGGAAAGTGCAAAAGGCCGATGTACAGGTTACCCATTGCTGTTTCCCCTGTCAATATCCAGGCCTAGAAGATCCGGCCGATTGCACGCTGTCTTTTCCCAAGCCTTCCTGTTACGAAATGCCTCGATCTTGGCATGATCACCAGAAAGGAGCACATCGGGAACGGAGAGCCCGCGAAATACAGGTGGACGCGTATACTGCGGAGGCCCAAGGTGATCCTTATTGAAGAAGGAATCTTTCTCCACCGATTCCAACTTCCCAACAACCCCGGGAATCATTCGTGCAACCGCTTCAATAACAACTGCTGCCGCGGTTTCCCCACCGGTCAAAACGTAGTTGCCGATCGAAATCTCCTCGTCAACAAACGAAGTAACTCGCTCATCTACTCCCTCGTACCGACCGCACAACAACAGCAATCCATCAAGCATTGCCCAACGCACTGCATCCGCCTGGCGAAATAGACGCCCCTGTGAAGAGAGAAGGATCACCCGTGTGCGTCCGTTTACTTCCCGCCTTATTGCCTCGATCCCTCTTACGAATGGCCCCACCTGCATTACCATTCCTGGCCCACCGCCGTAGGGACGATCGTCTACCATTCGATGAGGGTCACAAGAGAACTCACGCAAGTCATGAAGCCGCACATCAATTAGTCCCTTTGCCTGAGCCTGAGCAAGGATCCCTGCAGAAAAAAACCCGGAAAGAATCTCCGAAAAGATTGTCAGGATATCAAACCTCATTGCGATCTATCGACAAGCTCGATTACAACCTCCCGCCCCAAACGAGCGCTCACCCCTGCTAAGAAAGTCCTTAGCGCGCCAATTGTCCTTCCTCTCTTTCCGAGCAGCCTTCCGCGATCATCTCCACCTACATGAAGGAAGAAGATATCGACCTTCTCGGTCTCGATATGATCGATCAGGACAGCATCGGGATCGCTGGTCAAGGAACGAACAAGAAACAAACACAGACGATACAGCACAGGTTCTCCCGCTAAGTCTTGCTGCGGCGTGCCTCATCCCAAGCAGCCATAACGCCAGCCCTGGAGAATATATCGCGCACAATCTTCGTCGGTTTGGCTCCTTCATTAAGCCATTTCAGCGAAGCCTCCGAATCAATCTCAACACTTGCCGGATTGGTCTTGGGATCGTAGTGTCCCAAATCAGCAACTACTTTCGCATCACGTGCCTTGCGCCCATCAAGCACAACTACCCGATAGGATGGTTGTCCTTTCCTGCCGACCCTCTTCAATCTAATCTTTGCTGCCATAGTCTCACCTCATTTTATTCATAGATACTAGACTAAATAGCCATTAACTTCATTAGCATTGCCAGAATGCCTGCCTGATTGTTCTACGTAGATGAACCTTTTGCCCCTCGTCCCTGGTTCCTAGTCCCTAATTCCTGCCATTTACCGTTATCTCATCTGCAAGAACTCTGGTGGGAACTTACTCTTGCCCCGCCCAGTTCCCATAAATTTGATCGCCCGCTTGGCCTCTTTGAATCGGGATAAGATCCAATTAACATCACGTACTCTAACTCCACTTCCGCGGGCAATCCTTTTCTTACGACTACCACCAATTATAGACGGATTAAGCCTTTCTTCCAAGGTCATGGACCGCAGTATCGCTAAAGCACGGTCTAGTTCTTGCTCATCAACATTAGCACTCCCCTTAAGCCTTCCTCCTCCTGGAAGCTTGTCCAGAATCTGTGAAATAGGCCCCATCTTACGCATCTCTTGAAGCTGATCATGAAAATCCTGCAGAGTAAACCGATCCTTTCTGATCCGGTCCGCGATCTCCTCTGCCTTTTTCTGATCAATCGCGCTCTCGGCCTGCTCAATCAGAGAAAGCATGTCCCCCATTCCCAGTATGCGCTCCGCCATACGCTTGGGATGAAACGCCTCGAGCTCGGGAAGTTTCTCTCCTACCCCCACAAATTTGATCGGACATCCTGTTGCTGCGCGGATGGAAAGTGCGGCTCCTCCCCGCGCGTCTCCATCCAGCTTGGTGAGCACTACACCTGAAAGGGAAAGCTTTTCATGGAAACTACGAGCAATGTTCACCGCTTCCTGGCCGGTCATAGCATCAGCAACAAGGAGGATCTCATCAGGACTGGTTACCTCCTTAAGCTGAACCAACTCGTTCATCATACTCTGATCGATTTGTAATCGACCGGCTGTATCAATAATCACTACATCGCACAGATTCTCCTCTGCCCAGTCACGAACACCAGATACGATCTGCACTGGCGAGCTTCCTTGTTCAAATACGGGAAGTCCTAACTCTTCTCCCAATTTCCTTAGTTGCTCCACTGCTGCTGGTCGGTACACATCCGCTGCTACCAAAACTGATTTCTTTCCTTCTTTCTTCAGGGTCAGCGCAAGCTTAGCTGCTGTGGTTGTCTTCCCACAGCCCTGCAACCCCACAAGCATGATCACTGCCGGCTTATTGGCGAGCATAAGCCCAACCCGTTCTTCGCCCATAAGCTCGGTCAGCTCATCGCGCACAACCTTAACTACTTGCTGACCGGGGGTCAGACTTTCTAGAACCTCGCTTGCTATTGCTCGCTCATGTACGCTTGCCATCAGCTCTTTGACAACCTTGTAATTTACGTCAGCTTCGAGCAGGGCAAGGCGAATCTCACGCAGGGCTGCATTAACATCGGCCTCGGAAAGCTTTCCTTTTCCACGCAGATGCGAGAGAATCGTATTCAACTTGCTAGAAAGAGAATCAAACATTCATACTCCTATAATCTAAGGAAGACGCTTGGGGAAATCCGTAACAAATGGTAAATCGCATTGATTAGCCGGTCAACTCTTCAGTCAAAAAAGTCCGCCAAGAAATCTGTCCCCATTAATCCTTGACGGAATGAGGGATGAGAGATGATCTCTTGAACCAACGAGCAAGTAGTCGTAACTCCACGGACGCGAAATCGCTCAAGAGCAGTATACATCTTGATTCGTGCCTCTTCACGATTGTGTCCCCACACAATTATCTTGGCCAGCAATGAGTCATAATAGGGGGTAACTTCCATTCCATTGTAGATGTGCGTATCAAGTCGAATCCCGTTTCCGGTGGGAAGTTCTTCGATCTCAATTCGACCACACGACGGGAGGAAGTCATGAGCGGGATCCTCTGCGTTAATCCGGCACTCAATCGCGTGTCCATAGCAAGGAACCTCTTCTGGCCAATCCCGCAGAGAATCACCACCCGCCAAACTAAGCTGTTGCTTAACCAGGTTGACCCGCGTAACCATTTCACTTACTGAATGCTCAACCTGAATGCGCGCGTTCACCTCAATAAAGCAAAAGGAGCCCTCCGCATCAACTACAAACTCCACTGTTCCAGCGTTCTGATAGCCAATTGTTCGCGCGGCTGTAACCGCGGCCGCGCAAAGCTCTCGGCGTAGCTCAGGATCAAGGCAAGGAGCGGCTGTTTCTTCAATCAACTTCTGGTGCCGACGTTGAATGGAGCACTCTCTTGCTCCCAAGTGCACGATTTTTCCATAATTGTCGGCAAGGATCTGCACCTCCACATGACGTGGGTTTACAAGCGCATGTTCCAGATAAAGGC
>JAUWPW010000070.1 GCA_030611415.1 Candidatus Bipolaricaulota bacterium | reverse complement strand
GACAAATGCTTCGCAAACTGAAGCTTTACTCTGGCCCTGAACACCCACACGCCGCTCAACAGCCCCAGGAGATTACCCTCTAGAATAATTTCCCTTTTGGACACTTGTCATGCAAAGATTGGACAAAACGGGAACAAGGCCATAACTCCTTTCATTCCATTGGAACAACATCGAGGCAGAATAAAGATGAGGAACGTTGTTGCAAATGGAGGGGGATTATGCCAAGAGGTGGATCATGGCTTCTGTGTGCAAGTACAACAATTTTGGTTGTTCTATCTCTAGTGGTTTCCGGTTATCCTCAAGGACCAAGGCTTGCCGTTTGTCTTGAAGCAAACCCTTCTATTTCTGCGGTGGAGTTTGAGGCCCTTGGAGATTACATCAACAAGCATTCCTCAATTCTAACAGGTGCAAGAGTCTGTAGCCCAGAAGATGTCATGTATGCACAGACGGTTACCAACACGTGCATCGATGATGATATTTCGGTAGGGCAAATGAGAGAACTGGCACGTATTTTGAATGTTGATCATCTTATTATTTTTCGCGTTGTTTGTTGGGGAACCAATATTTCTTTTAGGCCAGAGCGCTCATTGCTACTCCTTGCAACGACCGTGTTTATCAGGTTCTTGCATAACCCAATGGCTTTCCTCCTGAATCCTGCAGTAACACTCTTTGGGCTCGATAAGAGGGCAACAGTTACTATATGTGCCACAGTTTATAGCTCATCGGGGAATGCAGAATTCGGTGTTGCTGTTACTCACACTGACTGCCCGGTTCTGTCGATGCTTTCTGCAGATCCACTGGTTGCAGCGCGAAAGGCAGTGGACAAGACCCTCTATCAACTTGCCGCAACCCTGTGACTTGGTTTCGACTTCGCTCTCTGTTATTGTTACAATGAATATAACTATAATAGATTACTGATTTGTGGTATGTAAGATGGAGTAGCGAAAGCAAGGAGGCGATAATGAGAGCAGATAGGATCGGTTTTCATGGTTTTATTTTCCTTTTGACTCTGATGGTCCTCTGTCTTTCCGTAATAGCGCTTGCCCAGGGAGAGCATTCTTATGTGGTTAGCCAAGGGGAAGAACAGGTGCAAATTGGACCGATACAAAACGTTTTGAGTGGAGTTGACTATTATGATTATGAGCCGGAGAACTTTCAGTCTGCTAACCCCGCTTTCCGGGAAACTAGCACAATCGTGATTTTTCTGTACGAAGATACAACTACCAAGATGCTCTCGCTGTTCATGTTGGTCGATGCACCTACAGGTGTAGGAGGAACAGCTCGGGTGAGTATGTCTGGCGTTCCAGCTGACGCGGAGTTCCTGGTTAAAGATGACGAATTCGATTTCTTCGACACCTGGAAACTGACACTACCAACCGCAATTGTCTCCTGGGGCTGGAGCGAAGGGAAATGCGATGGAATGGTATTGGGCCCGCTTGCTGCTGAGGTTGACCTTGAGATATTTATCGACCCCAGCACAGTTTCTGGAATTGACGCCGTCAGGTTTCTTAGCGGTGATATCTTATCTCCAGATATAATTAGTCTTACGCTGGATGATCCCATTCTTATTCACGAGGCCGAGGCCAAGGCCGAGACCGAGACCCTGAGCATGCCTCCGGTTGCCACGTTCAGCGTTTCACCAGCTGACCGGCACATTGACGAAGTAACCACTTTTGACGCGAGTGAAGCGACTGCTTTCGAAGGGACAATTACAGCTTATGAATGGGATTTCGATGGGGATAAGGTGTTTGAGGAGTCTACTTCGGATCCCATTGCTAGTCATGTTTATCGCACGACTGGCATTAAACATGTGACGTTACGCGCTACTGACAGTAGAGGGGCCCAATCATCCTACACTTACACCATTGATATTTCCTCTTTGTCAGTGAAGGTAGTTCGGAGGATTTCTACGGAGCTGGCTCTGCCCGGGAGTACATTTAAGGTAGAGGTGCAAATTGAGCCACAAATGGCTCTCGCTGGAGTTGGCTTGCAAGAGAGACTTCCGCCTGGTTGGGAGATTGAACCATTGGAGAATGTAGGGACTGTATTCAAGCCCGCTGATCAGCAGTGGGTATTTGTTAAGGACCTAGAGGCAGGAACAAGTAGAATTATCTCGTATGAAGTGACAGTGCCGGAAAGCGAAGCATTTAGCTCTACATCTTTACCTGTTCGTTTTGTTATCACCGGTGGCTTTCAGGCCGTAACCCCCTTTATTGACATGCTAGTTGAGGGAGAAACAGATATTGAGGTTACTGATGCCCTGGATATCAGGACAGCAATTGCCCATCTGGTCCCGCGTAACGAAGAAGATGCGTCGAGAGACACAATCGATCTATGTCTTTCAGAGAAGATTCAACCGGGGCAACTTGACCGTGCTGTAGAAATGTGGATGAATGACATAATTGTTCCGGCAACTCAAAGGACACGGATCGACGTACAAGCCGTAAAAGATCTAATAGCCTATAGCTATACTTGTACACCGGTCAATCAGCCGCTTCCACTTGTTTCCATGGCAAATATCGAGTCCTTGCGTACAATTACCACGCCTTTCCCATGCAACAACGTGCTTCTAGACTACTATGACGGGAAAGGAAATCTTGCCGGTGACACATTCAGAGTGCGAGTGGAGATGAAAGCCGATCAGGACCTTTATGGTGTGGGGCTTTGCGAGGAAGTTCTCCCCAACTGGAGAGTAATGCCCATAGAAAATGATGGATTCTTGTACAAAGAGAGTAGCATGCAATGGGTCTTCCCTGGCAAGATTCCAACAGGTATGACCAGAACAATTATCTATCAAGTAACAGTTCCGCAGAACGCAGTGGTTAAACCTCCCAAGGACAGCCCGTCCTACATTAGCACAGATGACGTGTTTGGCGCGGTAGATGCTGTACTTCCGCGCGTTGAGGTGATAGTTGGGGGAGATAGTAGTGTTGGCATTACCAAGGTGCTCCCTTTGCTTGGCGCAGTTTCTCGATGGGATGTAAAGAACGATACGATTGATGTTGGCCTTTCTGACTACATATCATTTGAACAGGTACAACGCGCAATCGCTTTTTGGCTTGAAGATGAACCCGTACCGCGTACCAATGGGCAGACTATTGACTATGAAACCATGAAGACTATCATTGCTTATTGGCTTAGTAACACAACTGTTTGCGATCCCCTGCCTAGCGCTTTTCGTGAATAGTACAATCCCAACGAGGGTGGCTAGTAGCATGTGGCAGGTAACTTGAAAAAGGTAAGGAGAGGAAGATGAGAGCCCTGAGTGTCTTTCTTGCCAGTGTGATGATTGCAGGGATAGCATTTACTAGTTTAGGGCTCGAGGTTGATTTTGAGCCATCAGATTATAACCCTGCTCTAGGAGACAGTGTAGTATTTGAGGTAACCTCCTCTTACGCGACTGATGAGGCAATTTCGTATGAATGGGATTTTGATGAGGATGGTATCTGTGATATATCAACCAAGGAACCATATGTAGAGTGTAGCTTTCGGAAAGCCGGTTATGCTAGAATCTCACTTCAGGCAACAACGAGTGATGGAAAGAGAGCTACACGATGTAAGGGACTTCTGGTGGGAAAATCTCTGCTGCTTGCGGTACGTGAAGTCTCGATCGAAGCAACAGGGTCAATATTGGTATCTCTCACTGTCGCTGCGACAACGGCGGTATTACCGGTGGCAGTGCAAGAGACGGTTCCTGTAGGCTGGCAAGTGAACATCTTGGATGCTGGGGGGAGCTTTGTGAAAATAGAAGAGCGCAGCCTACAAGCCTTGTGGCTTAGCGAAATAGAAGCCGGCAGGACAAACGTAATCTGTTACCGACTGCAGCGATCCTTTGGCGTGGGACACCCCGAGCTGCGTGGCGAGTCGACCGGGTATGCAAAGAAAACACTAATTGTTGTGCCTATTTGTGGGGATGTATACAGCTCGTGGGAGACCAAGCCATAACTAGCCCTTGTTCTGCAGTCCCAGCTTAAGCATGAGCCCCAACAACAATAGTGCCGCAACCCCCAAGGCTAGCGCTAAGTGGAAGCTTAAGTAGTAGTGGCCATGGAGGCCAAGCACAGCTAGAAGGGAACCACCTATGCCTAGCACTAGCATACGTAGCAGGTAGGGTCTTACAAATCTTCTCTGTGCCTTTTTCGGAAACACCGCGATTTGCCTGCCGGTTGCAGCGAATTCCCAACCAATAGCTACACTGCTCAGCGCGCAAACCGTTAAGTAGGGAGTTTCTCCCCATAGGGTGACAATCAGCGCAAGCATGATAGACGCGAAGAACAAAACTGTCAGACCTGTTGTCGTTGAGTCAATTACGACAAACACAATCCACAGCACTCCAAGGAAGAGACCCGCCGCGCCAAGTATGGGCGAGGCTCGATGGAATTCAGCGCTGGCGATCATCGCTACTCCGATAGAGAAGAAAAGCATGGAGTAGGTTCTCATCTATACCTCCTTGCTTGTCGTGAGAGCGCCCAGCCTAGTGATTGGGACAATGAGGTGTCAGTATTCCAATCCACAACCACTATTCCAATACGCATAAGCGTATCAAGCAGAAATGATCGCTTCAATTTGATAATACGCCGGGCAAACGCGA
>JAUWPW010000005.1 GCA_030611415.1 Candidatus Bipolaricaulota bacterium | reverse complement strand
GGTGCCGGTGGCCAGAACCTGTGGTGCCTTATATCTTCAACAACACCTTCAGCACATATCCTGGCTGCCTGCAGGAGCTCATCGTCAAGACTATCCCAAAAAACTAGCTTAGTATCCTTTATGGCTTTTGGCAGATTGAAGTAGCCTAACTGCATACGACCTCGGAATTCCTTATTTGGAAGCAACAGCCTATAAAGAGGCAGCTGAAGGTCAAGCCAGCGCTTCTCTCCTTTGCCAACCTTCACCTTGGCGTAGTCTCTTACAAGAGACGAAAGAGGACCAAGATGGGCTTTCTCTGGCATTTGTGCTTGGTCTGAAGTCTTGTAATCCATAATTCGTATGCAGCCTGTCTTACGGTGTTGATCAATCCGGTCAATTCGTCCTCGGACGGCCACGCCACCAAACTGTGCTTCGATCTCCATCTCGGATTCCAGAATCTCCCACCCATCTGCGGCTAACTTGCTCTGAACATGTGCTGCAGCGTTAAGACGCTGTTTTGCCGCTTCAAGCTGGATCTCCACCTGTAGTGGTGGTGTTGACCCAAAGCGTTTCACAACCCACTTTTTGGCTTCGGCACAAAGAAAGTTGCTCAGCCGCCGGCTGTTTTCACAATTGCGCATCTCACCGCTTTTGGCCATCTTGTGAAGCACTTCATGCACTAATAGGCCAAAATCTAGCGGATCCATCTCTCGTTTTTCTTTTAGTTCTTCCATTTCAAGGATACGGTTCAGGTAAAAACGGAAAGGGCATTCCAGATAATCCTTGAATCTACTAACCGGCAACTCTTCTAACTGCATGCGGTCACCTGAGACGTCCGCTGGGGGAGTAACGTCAAGCAAGAAACTGACCGTTGATGGATAACTGGCTCGCTTCTCCTCGGGTACGGTGAAAAGTCGTTGCGCCCGTTCAGGCAAAGCCGCATCGTTGCAATGGAAAAACAAGCGCGATGGCTTCAATGGGTCACCTGCACTGCTTCGCTTGCCAGCTATAAAACAAGCGCGGCCTTTTTCTCTCCGCGACTCGATGAGTTCGGTCATTAAGTAGGCATCCCTTGCCAGCCGATCTTCATCATGTCGCAGCCCCAGTTCATTCCGAAGCGAATCCGGCAGGAAAACGTCACTTGGCTGACTATCGGGAACTAATCCATCGTTCATCCCCGTGACTATCAGCAACGGAGCATCGTTCCAAGGTAGTTCAAGCCATCCCTCGAGGTCGATGACGGCATCACCTCTTTCTGGATAATAAGACTGTTCTCCCAACCTGTTAAGCAAGAGCTCGAATGCGTTCCTTTTTTTTAGTCCGATTCCAGTAACGACCTCATCCGCAAGTTCGTTAAGCGTGCTGTCAACCAGTCTTGCCACTTCTATGAACTCCTCATCTTCCGGATCGTTAGGATCGATGCTGCGCACTTTGTATACGGCTTGCAGTAGTGAGCGTAGCGCACTGTCAAGTTCGTTATTCTCAAAGATATCTAGTTGGTCTTGTACAAACGCGGTGGCCCTTCTAAGATCCGCAAACTGCTTGTTCTCCGTCTTATTGACTGGCTCACGGAACAGGCTATGCGTTACATCTCCCAGCGCTAAAGGCAGGTAACGGTTGCGAAAAACGTCCAGGTCTTCCAATAGATTGCACAGCGACACGCTACAACTCGCCTGCAGAAACCTGAGAACATCACTCTGCCGTAAGAAACCACTAAAAGCGGCATAGTTACTATCATTGACCAGCATCCAAAACGCTTCGAGAAGCTGGTATACTGGATGCTCCCTAAGGGTCTTCCCCGCAGGATCAAATGTACTTAGTCCCTTATCAGCCAGGTCAGCCGCCAAGAACGAGGTCACACTGCGATCCGGAACACCAAGAGCAATGTCATTTGGACCAAACCTGCCAACCTCTGTAGCAAGCACCTCCAGGACCTCACTGCTCTGCAAGGCCGGAGAGCCTGCAAGAACGATATTTGCCCTCGCATCAGGAATATCAATTTGAGCCTTGCGCCACTTTCCCGTAATAGGCCGTCCCCAACTATCAAACTGGTCTTTCAGGCTTTCCGGAGCGTGTACCAGAACAATGATACTAATCTGCTCTGCAAGATGGTCCAACGCTTGAAGCACAAGCGGTGTAGGGTCAGGAACGGCGGCTATGACTACCGTGTCGATTCTCTCTGGAAGTCTCGGGTTTTCGGCTTGGTTGATCATGAGTTCAAGAGGATCCAATCGGTCAAGTTCCCGAAGGCGCTTTAGATAAGCTCCCTCTAGCCTTGCCAAGTCCCTCCAGCGCTCTGGTTCTTGGACAAGGTTAGCAAGATCTCTTTGCACATCCGTTATTTGATATCCTCCATCAGCAAGCCTACTACGCAACCCTTGAATCATATTGCCAGTATGCATCGCCCAGGCGAAATCCTGGGCCGGCGGATGCGCAGAGAAAAATCCAGCGTATTCACTTGGATCAATCCCTAGTAACGTTTCAGCCCAGAGTGCTCTTATCTCTGCCTGGTTCGCTACATGCGCTGGTGGGTTATCCGAATGTAATAAGAAAGTTGGAGTTACAACTTGAGGGGATAATACCGCTGTCTGCCGAGCTGCACAATGTAATGCTAGCGCCCCTCTTAATCGTCTTCCTGCCTGACGTGTAGGCACAACGATTAGCTTGTTCTTCAGATCGGCTGAGCTCAAAGATGGCAAACTTAGCAGGAAAGCACACACTTTTGTGGTTGCTGGTGCATCCCAACCAAGGAAATACCGCTCTACCGACATGGGTTGTATGCCTCCATTGCACAATTACTATTGCCTTACCTGGCACGACGACATTCAATTGACAACCAACCCTGCTCAAATAAACGTAAAATCAACACAAATTCTTGCAAATCTCTAGCGAGATGTCAACCTAAGATCCAGAAAATGCTGATCTTATGAATTGGGTCAGTTATGTGTTCTTACGCGAAGACAGAACGCTATGGTCTTGCCCAAAAAGACCATATAATAAGTAGCAGGAATAGAAGGAGAAGAAAATGACGGAATGTAGGATTGCCTGGCTTCGAGGTAGCAGCGTTAGCACCAAGGTACTGAAAAAGGTTCACTGAGAAGGGAGATCTGATGCTCCTTGGCTGTCACCTATCGATCGGGAATGGGTTCACCGGTGCGCTCGTCGCAGCGGAAGAGCTTGGCATAAACGCTGTACAGATCTTCTCCCACAACGCTTCTTCGTGGCGAATCAAGGAGATCACTGATAAGGCGGCTGCCCTCTTCCAGGAGCGGCTTGCAAGCTCATCGGTGGAGTACATCGTCATTCATACAATGTACCTATTGAACCTGGCAAGCCGCGACAAATTCCTCTTTGAACGCTCGATTGCCGCGTTAGAGGAGGAGATCAGGCGTGCAGGAATGCTGAACATCGATCGGCTCGTCACACACCTCGGCGCGCACAAGGGGAGCGGGACAGAAGCAGGAATTGCTCGCATCACTACTGCACTTGATCGAGTTCTTGCTTCAGAGAGCTTCTCACGATACCCAAGTATAAGGCTTCTTCTCGAAGACACCGCTGGAGCTGGGACAACAATGGGAACAGGCTTTCCCGAGATCGGAGCGATCATCGATGGTCTCTCAGATGCAAGTCGCGTCGGGATCTGCCTTGATACCTGTCATGCCTTTGCCGCCGGTTATGAGCTACGCACACTGCAAGGGCTGGAACAGACGCTTACTTCATTCGATCGGGAAATCGGTCTCAACCGGTTAGAGCTCATTCACTTAAACGACTCCAAGTTCCCGCTTGGGTCTCGCCGTGATCGCCATGCCCACATCGGCCAAGGTGAGATTGGAGAGAGCGCCTTTTCCTTGATCGTCAACCACAACGCTCTACGCAGCCTTCCATTCATCCTGGAAACCCCAAAAGAGATCGACGGGAAAGCTCATGCCGACCAAATGAACTTGAAGAAAGTGCGATCCTTCCGTAAAGAATAGGGTTCCTCACACTCCAGGCAACATTCATCTCTCGCCCGTTCGTTTCACTCACTCAAGACGCCAGGATCGCAGAGAGAAGAAAGAGAATGCTGGATTATAAAACACCAAGTAAAGGGTTTCTTGGCGTTCTTTGCGGCTTTGCGAGAGGCTAAGGTCGTGAGTCTTTCTCTGGGTTACCTCGCCTTAACTGCGAGGAACCATTTTAGAGACTGATTAGCTCACGCGGGAAACTGGTCAAGGATTCACAACCGTTCTCTGTGACCAACACATCGTCTTCAATGCGTACGCCATACTTATCAGGAATGTAGATTCCTGGCTCAATGGTAAAAGTCATCCCAGGTTGTAGATTGGTCTTATCCCCGGCAACAATGTATGGTGGCTCATGCACCTCTAGACCAAGACTGTGTCCTGTACGATGAGTAAAATAATCCCCATAACCAGCCTCTTCGATTACAGCGCGTGCAGCCGAATCTACATCCTCTGCCTTAACACCAGGGCTGGCTAGCTTCCGCGCAGCAGCGTTTGCTCCCTTAACTACCTCGTAGATATCTTTCCACTCAGGATCCATTGTCCCAATAGCAAAGGTGCGAGTAATATCCGCCATGTAATTTCCGCATTTGCCGCCGAAGTCAAACAATAGGCAGTCCCCTTCTACAATTTCTCGCTCTCCTGCCGTTCCATGAGGTAGGGTCGCCCGCCCGCCCGACAGAACAATAGACGGAAACGCTAACCCATCTACGCCTGCGCGAAATAGCTCCATGTGCAGAATACTCTGCACCTCCAATTCGGTCTGCCCTGCACAAATCTGCGTCAACGTCGCGTTTAACGCCTGTTCAGTCATACGGATTGCCTCTCGAATGCAAGTAAGCTCCTCAATATCTTTAGTCATACGTCCTTCCATCAAGAGAGTGTCTGCCTGCCTTATCTCACAATCAGTTAGGTTCTGCTCTAATTGGCGTAACTCCAACAGCCGCATGCCTCTGTATTCTACTCCAATCCTTTTTCCAGACAGCTTTAGTCTGGCACAAGCCTCGCTAAACGCATCCTCATACCCTTGCGCATCCGTATAGGAGAAAATTCGCGCATCGTAGGAAAGAACCTGATTAATAGCTTTCAGTTCGAGTCGTGGAGCGATAAAACTCGGGGAACCATCTGCCGAAAAGAAGGCAACAAGTGGACGATCGCCTATCTCACGAGTAAATCCTGTGTTATATGTAAAATTAGCCCCTGGAAGAACCACAACATAGTCCAGGTTATTATCATCCATACGCTGGGACAACGCCGCTACTCTCTGCTGATATGCATTCATCTACTCCCCCTTCTATAGTCGTACTATAACACACTGCGAGAAGATATGGATAGTATAGCAGCCTTTCTTATGCTGATCTATGCATATGACAAACAACACCTTTGATCTCTAATCTCCTATTTCGCTCTAACCGGAAAACCTATATAATTGTTGACTACCGACAGCAAAAAGGAGGAGAGAATGGCAAAATACAGGATTGCCTGGCTTCCAGGTGACGGCGTTGGCAGCGAGGTACTCGAAGCAGCAAGAATCGTACTAGACAAGGTTGACTTAGACGCCGAATACATTCACGGGGACGTGGGTTGGGAGTTCTGGAAAACAGAAGGAAACCCATTACCAGAACGGACAATTAATCTGCTGAAATCGACGGATGCCTGCATGTTTGGTGCGATCACCTCCAAGCCCAGGGATGAAGCAGCTGCAGAACTATCGCCTAAACTGCAGGGGAAGGGACTCAGTTACTCCAGCCCCATTGTAATGTTAAGACAGCTGTTCAACCTACACACCAATCTGCGACCCTGCAAAGCCTATCCAGGGAACTCGCTTAACCTACGTGATGACATTGATCTTGTCGTCTTTCGCGAGAATACCGAAGGACTGTACTCTGGAGTCGAGTTTCATCCCATCCCCAAACAGGTGCGAGAAGCACTCAATACTCATCCGAAGATGGCGCGATTCAATAACACAGCAAACGAAGACATAGCCGTATCGGTTCGTCTTTTCACCCGCGCAGCATGCCAAACAATTGCCCGCGATGCCTTTGAATACGCCAAGAAACACGGTTATAGCTCAGTTACAGTAGTGGAAAAACCAAACGTTATTCGTGAAACCTCCGGGTTGATGATCCGTGAGGCACGTCGAATCGCGCGGGATTACCCCAAGATTACCTTCGGCAAAGCGAATATTGATGCAATGTGCATGTGGTTAGTGAAAAACCCTCAGAACTACAGCGTCCTCGTCTCTACAAATCTTTTCGGAGACATCATATCTGACCTTGCAGCACAACTTGTAGGCGGGCTTGGATTTGCCTCTGCAGGAAACATAGGTGACAACTACGCTTTATTCGAGCCAACACATGGCTCAGCCCCCAAGTACGCTGGGCAGTACAAAGTCAATCCCATTGCAACAATCCGTGCCGCCAAGATGATGCTTGACTACCTCACTGAAAAGGAGAAGGCACAACAGGTTGAACACGCAATAGAATCTGTGATCGCTGAAGGGCGTGTTCGTACTTATGACATGGGCGGCAGTTCATCCACATTAGAAATGGCTGAGGCAATAACTGCTGCTATTCAATAGGAGGTCAATATGGAATCAATCAGCCGTAGGATGGCACAGTTTGCCGGCACTCTCTGCTATGAGGAAATCCCAAAGAAAGCGCAAAAAGAGGCAAAACGTTTCCTTCTCGACAGTATCGGTTGCGCACTTGCTGCACTTAATAACACAGATATGCAGGCAGCCTACAGCTATATTCAAGCGCTCGGGGGAACGGCTCAAGCGTCCATCATCGGTCATGGAACCCGCACCAACATGCCTAATGCTGCGCTCATGAATGCACTGCTTATCCGCGCTATGGATTACAACGACATCTACTGGAAGCAAGATCCCTCACATCCATCTGACATCATCTCGGCGGCCCTTGCTCCAGCAGAGTACCAAGGAGCGGGTGGGAAAGACCTGATCGTGGGAATTGTTATTGCCTACGAACTTGAAATGCGGATGTGTTTGGTTGCCAATCCAGGCATTCGTGAGGTTGGCTGGCACCATGCAACACTTACGCAATTTGTTAGCCCGCTGGTCGCCGGGCGGATGCTTGGCCTGTCTGAAGACGAATTAGTGGCAGCGGTAGGAATAAGTGGATCGAGCCACTTCTGCCTTGGAGGCGTCGTTGCTGGACAACTAACGAATATGAAGAACGCAGCCGACCCAATGGCAACGGAAGCAGGTGTTAGAGCAGCAATGCTAGCAAGAACCGGCTACTCCGGACCAACAGAGGTATTTGAAGGAAAGGAAGGACTCTTTGAAGTACTCTCCAATGTTAAGTGGGATCCCGATGTATTGTTCGACGGGCTTGGGAAGAGATTCCTCATTACCGAGTGCGGGTATAAAGCATTTCCCACCGAGGCCCTCACTCATCAACCAATTACGGCAACCCTTGAGTTGATAGAAGAACATAAGATCAGTCCTCACAGCGTAAGTGAAGTGATTGTGGAAACAACGACGCGGGGAGCAGACATCCTGTCTGATCCAAGCAAATATAATCCAACGACAAAAGAAACCGCCGATCATTCCCTTCCTTACTGCATCGCAGTCGCAATAGCAAAGAAAAACGTCCTTCCATCTGATTTCGAAGATGCCGCACTCAAGGACCCATCCGTGCGGGAACTCTTACCTAAGATAAAAGTTGTTGCCAACCCACAGATCGACAAGCTTTTCCCCAAGGTAAAGCGAGCAATTGTGACCATCAAGACCAAGAATTGGGAAACCTACAGCAAACAAGAAGACCATGCCAAGGGACGAGCAGAAAGGCCTTTATCAAACCAAGAGCTGATCACTAAATTCCAGGCTAATGCTGAACAAGTATTGCCAGAGGATCAACTGAACGAACTTCTCCAAGCCACCCTTAAGATTGATGACTTCAACGATCTGCATGACTACATGCCGCTCTTGTATCGGTAAGGTTGACAGAAGAGGCCACACTTTGCATCGGTAACACTTGACGTAGGCAAAGGTATGGACCTCAACCGTTAAGTAGCGAGCATTAATGGAGGGTGTTTTTCCTGCTTCCCTGACACCTTGGGCAATAGTAGGTGCGGGTATTGGCATAGCGGATTTCTGCTATCTCAGTTCCACAAACCAGGCATGCTTGTCCAGTACGTTTGTACACCTGCATGAAATTGCGAATTTCATCAGTAAACAAGCTATCTCCAATGCGAATGCGAATCTGCTCAATCGCATTCTGCAAGACCTTTGTTATCGATCGGCACAGCTGTTCTATTTCCATAGAACAAAGGGTATTCACATAGCGAACAGGAGAGATCTTGGCGTCGAACAGGATTTCGTCAGCGTAGGCACTGCCGATGCCTGCGATCGTCTTCTGATCAGTAAGAAGCCTCTTCGCCTGTCGACGACGCCCTGCCACCAGATCGCCTAACACATCTACGGTAAGCCCAGAACCGAGGGGCTCAATTCCCTGTTGTACAATTCCCTTTACCTGTAGAGGATCCTTCACCATGTGCACCCGCACTAGTTTAACTGGACCGTTTTCGATCAGCCGCAGATCCTCACCATCTGAGAAGGCAACCATCAGACTTGTAGCCTTAGTCGCCCGCGTGTTGCTACGGCTGATGACCAATCGACCAGCGGTCATAAGATGAATGACCATGTGCAAGCCTCTATTGACTGAAAGGACAAGGTGCTTCCCCCTACGAGAGACTTCGCCAAACGAGTTACCGTTCAGTGTCTCAACTGGCGTTCCCACTATTCTTAGGACTCCTGGACGCAATACACGTACCGCAGTAATCTCACGACCGACGACCCGGCGCTCCAAGACCTCCTTCAACACTTCCAGTTCGGGCAATTCAGGCATATTTCTCCTCCACACGATTATCCTTGCTTCTTAATAGCAAACATGTTCAATGAGGCCCAAGTATTCCTTTCTCCCTTCAGAGATGATTGTGACTTCCCGAATTTCAACTCGAAAAAAGATTGTATACCAGCACAAGCGTTCATTCTCAGTAAGAAACAGTGTTTCTCAAGCCTAAGGTTGCTTTTCCCACCACAGGTGCGCGTGACAGTGACCATTGGGCTGATGCCAGGCCCCATATGGACAATCTCGCATAGGAGCCTCCACCGCGATCACGGTCGGGACGCCTGCAAGCTCTCCCTCCCAAAGAAGACCGTGGGTTAATTGCATAAACTTGTCGTCAATAAAATCTAGCCTTAAGGGGGTCAACAACCATTGAAACCTGGCAGTGTAACGATCTCCAGATTTGGAGATGGCATTGTGTACATTACACTGAAGCCGTGTATTATAGGTCACTTCTTGCGTTTCAAGGGTGTAAGTTGAGCTAAACGATATCTGCCAATCTGTTACTTCGACGCCACGGGACAGCCAACTTGCTGAGGTCTTCGTAGCAAGTTCCTGCAAGTAGCTTTCCGGGTTAAGAAGATAAGAATGACACCCCTCGCTAAATCCCTCCTTATCCCAGGTAATCTCCTTGCTGTAGACTAGGCTTAACTCATCTGTAGTGATGGTCACTACCTGCTTGCTTATTGCTGCAAATGCTCCAAGGCTAACAGCAGCAACAGCGATGCTCAGTGTCACTAGTCTGACAGCTAGTAAATTGCGGTTTATGTTTCACTTCCTTCAGAACTTGATAGTTGTTCCAACTCCCACAGAAACAAAACTTTCTTTGTATACTTCCTCAAACAGGGCTATTGCACTGCCTCCGGTACAATGGCACGGCCCTGCCCGGCTTACACCAAGCTCCTGTAAAGAGGTAATGATTGAACGAACCTTGCCCCGAGAGATACCGCCTAAGTGAAAACCACCAAATAAGAGATCGATCGGTCTACTCAATTGCTCTGTTGCCGCCTTTGCTATCGTTACAATTCCAGGATGAGCACAACCTGTAATCACAACCAGGCCCTTCTCTGTGTCGATAATGAGGCTCTGCTCCTTGAGCCCCAATCCCAGCTCTCCTGTGGTGTAAACCGTGCCAAATAGATGATTGGCCCTGGTTACTTCATGGAGTTTCGCTCCCGCTCCTCTCACAGCTGTCTTTAGCCGATCAGAGAAGGAATGGCCAAGGTAGACTTCGAGTTGCCCGCCCGCTGCTAACACTTCTTCTATTCCACCTGTATGATCGCCATGTGAGTGAGAGAGAAACACAGTATCAATCATGCTTGGGACAGCCTTGAGCCGTCCCATGTTAGCCATAAGCGTTTGTCCATCCGCCCCGGTATCAAAGAGGATTCTTCTTTCACGTAACTCAATAAGGGCAGAAAAACCCCATCCTGGGGTGAGGTCATCGCTTGTAGTACGGTTGTCATACACTATCAAGATACGTCCATTTTCCATTTGGTCACCTCTCAACATCAATACACCATTAGCTTATATTCACTATCTATCAAGTAAGCGACAAAGGTCAAATTGTGAAGGTCTCAATGGAAATCAAACCCGTGCCCAGCAAGAACGATGAAGTATCGTTTGTTACACCACAACATGGGAGCGAGCAGCGTACCGACTTAGATCAGTCCGTCTCACGAAGTCTTGCTATTGCCCCGGCTAGCTCGCGTACATGTTCTAAGTCAACCGGTGCAGTTATTTCTCCTTCCTCCTTAAGGGCAGATCCGACAATGAACCCATCGGCTTCGCCGTAGGTAAACAGATTATCGATCCTTACCCCACTTCCAACAAGTACTGGCAAAGAAGTTGACTGTTTTGCTACCTGCAGGTCATCCGGTGCAGTTCGCTTTCCTGTTCCAATTCCAGAGACAACCAGCGCATCGGGTAGATTCCTCGCTGTGTCTAGTGCCGCCTGTTCCACTGTAGCCAGATGGGAAGCATGTTTCACTAGTACATCAGCAAGAATATTGACATTGCAACCAAGTCGTTTCCGCAGCTCCAGTAAGGCATGCGCCTCTCCTTCAATTGGCCCTTGATCGGTAAACGCAACCCCACAGTACACGTTTATCCGAAGAAAGCAAGCTCCAGTAGCAGCAGCAATCGACAGAGACGCAAGACCGTCGTTTCGAAGAACATTTACACCTATTGGGATGCTTGCTCTTCTTACTACCTCTTGAACAACTACTGTCATCGCGGCAAACGTTTCCTTAGAAGCATATTTGGCAAATGGCGTATCACGAAGGTTCTCCACAAGCCCTGCATCGGCTCCACCCCGTTCCAACGTATCAAGATCACGTAATGCAGTATCGATAATCGGTCTTACTCCTCCACCAGCATAGTGATAACTCCCTGGTAGCGGAGACAGGTGAATCATTCCTATAAGCGGTTTTTCAACTTTAAATGGCTCCATAATATGCCGATTATATCCTTTGTTGCCCTTAATCAACAAGGATCTAGTCATGGGATATTCCTATCCTTGAAACCCTTCTTACTTACCACCTTCTTTGATGGTTGATTTTCTAGGCATTATCCTGTATAATACATCTAAGGGCACGTATCGTCTTATAGGTACTGTAGTGATCATAGGCCTACTGCCCTTTCATCATGTTTGCATGGGAGAGCTTGAAAACGCATGGTAAAGGAGAAAGTCCCCTTTAAGAATAGAGCATGGCAAGTAAACTTGCGATTTTGCGTTGCTATTCTTTGCATGGTTTTCGGCTCTGTTCTTCAAGGCTTACCCGCCTCTCCTGGAGACGTTGTAATCAATGAAATTGCCTGGATGGGGACGGAAGCAAGCTCGGGAGACGAATGGATCGAGTTAGCTAACAATACGAATACCCCAATCAACATCAAGGATTGGTCCATTCATGGAGCGGATAGCAAAGATTGTCTGAATTTTACAGATGCTGATGGAAACAGAAGCTGGGTTGTCCCTTCTTATGGTTACCTAATCTACGCGAGTCATGAAGACGATGTTAATAACTCTGAAATGGAAACGAATGTTGATATCTGGGATGCAACTATAAGCATGATTAACTCATCTCCGGGCCAAGTAGTTCTCTACGATGCCCAAAACTGCGCGGGCACCGAAATCGACAGGGTAAACCAACCTACTGGAGGCTGGTTTGCGGGCAACAGCACAGATAGAACAACCATGGAACGAATTGACCCTAATGCAGCTGGCGTAGAAGAAGCTAACTGGGTAACAAATGACCCCGACGTAGCAAGAAACGGACTTGACGCTAGCCAATCTCCAATCAATGGCACGCCCAAGTCAAAGAACTCAGCCACAAACTCAGCCACAAACTCACCACCAACTGCCGCATTCACCTACTCCCCGTTAAGTCCTCCAACCCAACAGACAGTTCAGTTCACCAATGAATCAAACGATCCAGATGGTTCCATCTCCTCCTGGCAATGGAGCTTTGGCGATGGGGGCAGCTCAACAACACAGAACCCTACTCACCAGTATACAGATGACGGAGCCTACACCGTCACATTAAAAGTAACTGATGACGTTGGCGCAACAGATAGCACTTCCCATAGTGTTACAATTTCTAACCAGGCCCCTATCGCCAGCTTTGATTACAGCCCTTCCGAGCCAGAGACTAACGAAATCGTAAACTTTAATGCCTCTGGTTCTTCCGATCCCGATGGTTCAATTGAGAAATACAAATGGGACTTCGGTGATAGCTCAACAGGAACAGGCCAGAAGCTGGCTCACAGCTATTCTGACAATAACGCTTACACTGTTACCTTAACCGTGACCGATGACGATGGTGCAACCAATAGCACTTCCAAGCATGTAACTGTAGCAAGTCTTGGTCCAGAGATCGAACTAAAGACCCCTGCCGGCAGAGAGATATGGAAGGGGACAGAGGAGATAAAATGGGACGGAACCGATCCTGATGACTGCAAAGATAGCTTAAAGATAACGCTTAGCTACTCTGATGATAGCGGGATCACCTGGAACACGATCGCAACAGATACGGAAAACGATGGTACCTACGGCTGGGACACTACCAAGGTGGTTAATGGAGAGTACAAGATCAGAGTCCTGATAGAAGATCCAGGTGGCCTCACGGCTGAAGGAGTGAGCAACCCTTTCACAATCAACAATATCCTTCTAGGTGTTGAACTAATAACCTATGGCCCCAACCCTGTCCCATCCGAAGGTTGCATCTTCTGGCTTAACCTGCCGAATGACACTCTAGATGCAACCCTTAAGATCTTCGACATTGATGGAGCAGCGCTTCCAGACATCTGCCTTGACCCAACTGCCGGCCGTTATCCACAAACAGGTCGATGGCTACCACAGGATGAGAAGGGAAGGCTACTCGGAACCGGACTGTACCTCTATCTTGTGGAAATCAAGCACACGGATGGAACCACCACTTATTCCCCGGTGCAGAAGATGGTGATCGACCGATAGAAAGGAGAGGTGATGTAATGCGACAGCTAGTGATAACTGTTGTATTAATCATCTGCGTGCTAATAGTAGTGCCTACCATAGCCGGTGATACATATATCAGCACTGCCTCCATCTTTGAGCTTGGGGTATCGGCAAGAACGATCGGTCTTGGGGGAGCATTCATCGGAGTTGCCGATGATGAGGCTGCTATCTTCTACAATCCCGCCGGGCTTGCCTCCCTTTCCAAGACAAGGTTTTCTTCCCTTTATGTAAGACCATTTGGTGCCTATTCATACGGAGCGGTGGGTGTATCCGAGCATGGTTGGGGAACCTACCTGTTAGTCCTTGACTCAGATACTCTAGAGGAACGCGATCTCTATGGTAACGTCATAGGCAGCTTCAGGTATACAAGCAGCGGTCTTCTGTTCGGCTTCGGGAAACGCATAGACAGCAACCTTTCCTGTGGTCTACAGGTAAAGGGCTACAGGCTGTTCTCCCCCACTAACGCCTCCGGTGTTGCGCTGAGTCCTTCTATCCTCTATCAACAGGGAGCACTCACATCAGGAATCATATGGCGTAATGCATTAAGCATGGGGACCTATTATGCACATGGTCATACCGAGCCCTGGATTCGTGATATTGCTGTAGGGCTATCTTACCAACATAAGGATACCACCTACTGTATTGATTTCACTGAGAACCTTATCACCCGTGATGAGATCGCCTGTGTACGAATGGGTTGTGAGTACACTGGATGTAAGCCGTTTGTCTTCCGTGTAGGTACCAACAGAGACTGGAGCAGCCTGGGCTTCTCATTTCACTGGGAGAACCTGCAGCTAGACTTTGCTTACCTCCTTCACTACGCCCTACCTGATAGCTACATGATCTCCCTTAGCTATCAAGGGACTGGTTCGCTTATGACAGAACTGAGCAGGGCAACTCAGCGGCTCAGTAGTATTGTCAGGGCAAGGAACTGAGCTAGGAAGAAAGGAAGCTTTCAGCCGTCAGCGATCAGCTCGCCCGATCCTCTCGCTCAAGCTCTGTCTGCCGTGCCTGTCCCGTTGGAGTGCCCGGCGTTAAACAGAACGTCGCAGACCCCCGTGCAATAGGATTGCACGGGGCAAGTAAAGTGCTTGGGGGGTGTAGTACGTCCTTAAATCAATTACTACACCCCCCAAGCTACACAAGCAGAACCCTGGTTCTTGGTTTCCTTGGCGCTCTCTGCGGCTCTGCGAGAGGCTAAGCTTGTCAGTCTTTCTTTCTGCGCTAGCCTGCCTTAACTGCGAGGAACTAATTCCCTTCTCCCGGTCTTTCCCTGCTGGGCAGCAAGCTAGCAAAAAGTAGCCTGTCCACTCTCTCCAATCGCAAGTCGCTCGGCGCAAGAATGAAACTTTTTCCTTCAACAAGGTGTATATTGGAAGCAAGGAGGAAGAATCAAGCGTGTATCACGTTCAAGATGAGGCGAGCCTATTGAGAGCATCACTCGACGGCGAAGTTGAGGCATGGGGGGAGATCGTCAATCGCTATAAGGAAGCGGTCTTTGGTTTATGTTTGGGATTTCTGCGAAACCATGCCGATGCCGAAGATATCAGCCATGATACATTTATCCGTGCTTACGAAAACCTTTACCGTTACCGCGTGGAGAAACGGTTTTCCACATGGATTTTCACCATTGCCTCCAATCTATGTCGAAACCGCTTACGCTACAGACGGCACCATCCGATTGCCCCACTCCCCGCTCAAATGGAGGGTGGATGCAACCCTGCAACGACAATTGCACAGGAAGACCGTCAGGCGCAGATCAGACAAGGGCTCTCTCGTCTACCTTACCGCTATCGAACACCGATCACCCTGCGCTACTACAATGATCTTTCGTATCATCAGATCGCTAGAATACTATCTCTTCCAGAAGGAACGGTAAAAACACACATCTATCGAGGGAAAGCTTTGTTAAGACAAGAGATTGGAGAAATGGAGGTGATTAACCATGCATGAGGATAAATTAGAGAAGCTATTAAGGGATACTCTACAACAAGAGGTCAGTAAAGAAAGGCACTACCTTGATGGTTTGGAGAAGAAGATCGTCGCCGAACTGACCGGGCAGCTTCCCAAAAGAGGCTGGTTGCAAACACTCACGCAGCTGTTTGCACAGATGCAAAGATCTCGCCGTAGGCAACTAACTGTAATCGGAATAACGGCTGTGATCTTCCTATTCCTGGGAATCTTCGTCTCTGAGCGCGTCCCCTTGGTTCGCGGACTGTTCTCTGTATATGACAAGCAACAAAAAGCTACGATAGCCACCAACTCTGATGAGGGACAACTCCTGTTTGTGATGCCTGCGCCAGGAGCACAGACCGTTGCCGTGGTCGGAAGCTTCAACAATTGGAAACCAATCCTACTAACCGACGAAGATAAGGATGGTATCTGGTTAACAAACCTTTCTCTTCCTCCGGGGCGATACGAGTACGCATTTGTCGTTGACGGCCGCTGGTGGGGACAAGATCCTCTTGCCGACGAGTACGTACGCAGCTTTGGAGGATACAACTCTGTGCGCTACGTGGGTTACGCTGGTGATAAGATATGAAAGAATTGGCATTCCTAGCATTTGTGGCTTGCTTGCTGATGATCGTTCCAACACAAATCACCCTTGCAGAAACTACTTCCATTGATGTTAAGGAAGAACTGCAATCATTAGGGTTACGGTCCACTACTGAAATCATGAGCGCAATTGAAACCGGCTTCTTACAAGGGCGACTAGCCCCAGATGAAGTGGTTTCCCTACTGAGCAATCTTGCCGCCTACAATGGGGAAAGAGAGGACAAAGAAACAATCCTTATCACGATCGCCCGTGCACTCAAGGATGACTCCCTGCCGGTCACTATGCTCATAGGCAAGGTTGAAGAAGGTCTAGCTCGCAAGGTTTCCTTGCAAGCAATCAAGCAAATGGTCTCCGAGCGCGCCAGCCTGCTTGCCGAAGTAAGGGATCTACTATATACAAACTTGATATTCACTAGCTCGGAATATGGTCAGGAGAACTGCTTAGTCCTGCCGCTTCCTCGATTTGACTTTCTTGTCACCCAAATCGCTGACACACTTGCCAATTACCAAGAATCCGGAAGAAGCCCACTTGAAGGTTACCTGGTCTACCAAGAAATGCACACTCGCTTGTCGATGTTAGAACGGAATGCTATTATTCCTGCGGAAGACGTGGAGTTGGTTCTCGAACGGATTAAACCGGAAAGCCTAACACGTATCCTGTCGAATGTTCTCAGTCAACAACTGCAATAAAGGAGGAAAGATGGACAAGAAATTGGTCGGATCAGCATTGGTAATCGTGCTTGTAGCTATACTTTTCTCTGTAATTGGCCTTCCACAGAGAACAACCCCAAAGGGAATCATTCCTACTCCGCCTGAAAGCCAAGGCTTGATAGTACGGATTTGGGTTGACAAGAGTGTTTACACTGTAGGTGAACCAATCTCTATTCACTACGACATTGACAAGCATGCATACATATACATCTGGGATATTGAACCCGATGGCACCGCTCACCAGATCTTCCCAAGCTCCTCAGCGGGGTGGCAGAACTATGTTGCTCCGGGAGAATATACAGTCCCAGGCAGGTGGACTGTCGGCCCCCCTCTGGGAACCGAGTATCTGCAGATTCTTGCGACCACAACACCGGTGAACCCCTTCTCTTTCATGACAGAGGATGCTGAAGCGTTCAGGCTCAGGATCCAGAACAACATCTTAGGAGTCATACCTGTCAGCCAACGAAGCTGGAATTCCACAAGCTTCAATATCGTCTCCGCGGTACCTGTCTCACATGGGACTCTAATCATTGATTCGGTCCCAAGCAGCGCATGGATTACTGCTAACGGCAACTATCTCGGCCAGACTCCATGCACTATCCGCCTCACACAGAACTACTACAAGATTGTGCTTAACAAAACTGGTTACCGTGTTTGGACACGCGGGATATTCGTTATCAGCGGACGTACTCGGAATATCACTGCTAGACTTGAACCAATCGCTCCCACGAATCAGGTGCCAGTCGCGGCATTTAGCTATTCGCCCGCTGAACCACTAATGGCAGATCCTGTTACATTTAACGCAACGACTTCCTATGATCCTGATGGAAGTATCACGGCTTACACATGGAACTACGGTGATGGCACTCCTATGATTACAAGGAACTATCCCTGGGATTCGCACTCGTTTGCCGCCGGAGGAACGTACACTGTGACATTGACGGTTACCGACGATAAAGGCTTGACCAGTGCTAGCTCCCATACTATTCAGATCGCGTACGCAAATCACATACCAGTCGCGACATTTAGCTATTCTCCCACCTATCCAGGAATCGGGGAACGGATAGCCTTAAACGCTACCAGTTCCTATGATCCTGATGGCTACATTGCTTCCTATCAATGGGACCTGGACGGAGACGGGATCACAGACGCAAGTGGCCAGATAGCTTATGTGCGCTACTACAACCCGGGGATGCACCTGATTCTCCTGACTGTAATTGATAACACTGGTTTATCATCAACTCAAACGCAAGGGATCATGGTTGTTGGCGGATATAGCATCCCTGGAGCCCCTCCAATGAACAACATCCCTGGAATATTCGTATGGGGAACCAACACCTGGCACATAACTGTCAATCCTGGGGTGGGGTGGCTAGGTGCGCATGAGTATAGGTTAGAGCTGCAAACTGATGGCTCATTCCAAAACGTAAGCCAATCTACAAGCGAAGGAATCAGGCTCATGAACATCATACCTAACCTGACTGATAACGGGAGAAAGCTTCTGCTCCAAGGGACCCTCCAAATGGAAAGCATCGACTACACATTTGAAACCTCTGGCTCAGACAGCATTTGGATGAATCTGCGGCTTGACATTGATGGAGACGGCATCCTGGAACAATCATCAAACCTTGTGTATATGCGCAATCTCATGGTTCACCCACCTACTCTTCCGTTCGTAGTTGGATTGCGCAAAAAGAATTCTGGGCCACTTGTCCCAAGCACGAATTTTTGGCTAGGGATTCCGTTTATTTACAACGTGAGTGGGCCAGTGAGAAGTTTCTGGATTAATTGGAGTGGACAAATAGAGGATCTCGAAGGTTATTAGGGAAAAGGAAGAGCCGCCCCAAAGGCGGCTCTTCTATCAACTTGTCTACTGGCTAACTATCCGTGTAAGATAGCATCACCATGATACGCCATTTCATATCAAGTGATTGGAAATTGGAGCATGCATCCATCAGACAGGAGAGCTTCCTTACGAGTCAATCTTTCTCTAGTATTGATGCAGTATTTATCGACCCAAAACGGATCTACGACTATTGGATACAAGATATACCCCCAGAGAAGGATGGATGGCGTCGCACGTACAGCGACAGGGACAGAGGATTTGGCCAGACACTCTCCCGCCTCATGGAGAAACGCCGAAGTGAAACAGCTGATTTACTATACAAAACCGGTGGAATCCTCGTCTGTCGCTTATGGCCACGCGGAGAGGCGCTGCAAGTAGTCAATCAAGGAGGGCTGGAAGAACGCATCGACCGCTATAGCTGGCTACCTGCTGTTTCACTGGTCGATCGTCATCATCAGCTAAGCTTCCCAGCAAATGGTCGTTTCCTCTCTCGAACCGGCGAAGATGTACTATTTGCCGAAACAGGAAACCCATTTGAAGATTACCTACGCAGATTTGAAGGAAAGATTGTCTATCGAGCCGTCTATCGAGACCTTCTCTCCACCCCAATCGATCGTTTTGCTCAAGTTCTTGCCTACAATAAGGCAGGAGATATCGTCGCGCTACAAATTCCGTTTGATGAAGGAAGACTAGTTCTGATTCCGCCCATTGAAGGAGTCTCACCAACAAGTGAGGCCTCTGCTCTATTAGAAGCTGTGTCTGCTATGGATTTTCGCCCCGCTTTCTCCCCGGAACCAGACTGGCTTCCTGCTTACTCCCTTCCCGATGAAGATGAGCTTCGCGATGAGGTATCACGCCTTATCGGTCGCAGGAACAAACTTGCCCATAAGGTAGAAGAGCTTTCGGCGCAACTTGATGCTGCGGCAAAATACAAACGTATTCTTTACACAAAGGGTCGTTTTGCCCTTCTACCGGTTGTACAAGAAGCATTTCGTACCATTGGCTTCCAGGTGAGCGACTCAAGGTATGATTTGCTGTTGGAGAGCGAGCAAGGAGATGCAATAGGTATAGTAAAGGCCTCTGAACAGGCAAGAATCGGGCTTGATAGCTACCAGCGCCTGCTTAGTTGGGTCGATTCCGCTCGCACCAAAGGAGAGGGTCCGTCTAAGGGAATCCTTGTTGTAAGTGGTTCACGTGAACTTGACCCACGGCGCCGACCGACACAGTTTACACCAGAGGTCCTTCGTGGCTGCCAGTCACAGGGGTTCTGCCTGCTGTCAACGTACGAACTATTTAAGTTGGTAAGAGAAGCGCTTACTGAAAAGGACAAAGCCAGCCAGGCAAACAGCAGGCAAATGCTCCTAGAATGTGTCGGTCAGTTCCACTCTAATAGCTAAGCCAGCCATGAGTCTTCTCGTTGGTATCTCTCTTCTACTTACTCTAGCAACGGCAGTCCTTGCTCATCTCTTCGCTGCTGGTATGAGAAGAGCAGGGCTCGGACAGCAAATTCGGAAATACGGCCCCAACATTCACGAGAAAAAGAGTGGAACCCCAACGATGGGAGGAATCGTCATTCTCCTTGTGTGGGTAGCGAGCGTTTTAGCGATTCACTGGTGGCAACCACTCTCTTGGAAAGGCCTATTTGTTGTTGTTGCCGGCTTTTCACTGGGGCTGATTGGCTTAGCTGACGATCTATTATCCCTCTGGAATAGCAGATCGCTCGGCCTTTCCGCTAGACAGAAGGTTATCCTCACAACTGCTGTCTCCCTGGTCTTGTTCTTCTCCTTTCCGCAGATACTACATATACCGGTTCAAGTACCATTTTCGCATATCACCCTATCCCTGTCGCCCTTTTTCTCATTCCTCCTGCTATGGGGGGCCTTCATGGGGACAGCAAATGGTATGAATCTGACCGATGGGCTCGATGGCCTAGCAACGGGGATTTCGATTGTCATCCTGTGTGGTTACCTGATCCTTTCCTTCAACGGAGAATTCTGTTGGATAATTATCCCTTTATTGGGAGTACTTACTGGTTTTCTGTGGGTAAACACCTACCCGGCGCAGCTTTTCCTCGGAGACGTAGGGGCATTTGCATTAGGAGGTGTAGTCGCTGCTATTGCCCTTGTCAGCGGAACAGCACTCATCCTCCCTCTGCTTGCTGGTTTGCTTGTTGTTGAATCAGGTTCAGTAATCCTACAAGTCACCTACTTCAAGCTTACAGGGAGAAGAATCTTTAAGGTCAGCCCATTTCATCACCACTTCGAACACACTACCGGAATTGACTATACCTACCTTCTCCCCAAGGTAGAGTGGGCAGAGCCAAAGATCACAATTAGATTGTGGATTCTCCAGATCTTGTTCGTTGGTCTAGGCATCATTGCAACACGTGTTTAGGAAAGCCCTTGTTCGAAGGCAGAAATATGGTAACCAAGACAATTTCTTCTATTATGCCGGAGGTGGGACTTGAACCCACACAAGGTGTTAACCTCACAGGATCCTGAATCCTGCGCGTCTGCCAATTCCGCCACTCCGGCTAGTGACATACCAAACTAGTTTAAGTAGCCGATCAAGTTATGTCAAGAAGGGCTCCATTTGGGTAATCAGCCCTTCCGCTCACGCCACGCAGGAAACTCACTCCGAAAGCTCTCTTCTGCGGTAAGATCAATCTGTGCACGAAGCACTCCCTCGCCATTCCCTAGAGCAGCAATCTTAACCCCCCACGGATCCACCACCATGCTTCTGCCAAGCAGTCCTCGGCCAGCGCTATTACAAGCGATAACATAAGCCTGATTCTCTGTCGCTCGTGCCCGGCAAAGAACTTCCCACGCCTCCATGCGACTCAGCGGCCAAGCCGCCGGAAGAAGAAATACTTCTGCGCCTTTCACGCTCATTTCTCTGAAGAGTTCGGGGAAACGAAGATCATAGCAAATAGCAATCCCAAAACTGCCTAATCCTGTTTTCACCACCCTGCCACCGTCTCCCGGAGAGAGAATCGCTCGTTCCTTAGAGCCATAACTAAGCAAGTGCGTCTTCCGGTAAAAGTCAAGAACATTTCCTTCACGATCCAAGAATACCGCCGTGTTGTACAGTCTTCCAGCACATTCCTCAATAAAGCTTCCCCCCAGCACGTAGGCTCTCAGATTCTTTGCAAGCTTTGTCAAGAAACAGACAGTTTCACCCTTTACTGTCTCCGCCTTGCTATGGTAGGAACCAAAGTTATAATACCCAACCCGCCACAGTTCGGGTAAGATTACAAGATCTACTTCACCCGCCTGAGCAAGGAGTCCATCTATCCGTTCTGGCCAATCCGTATCCTTCTTGCTAGCAATTGCTAGTTGCAGAAGTGCCACGGTAAACCTTTGTTGTTCTGGCTGATCCATCATCGCTCACATTTTAACCCGATCCCCTACAAGCGTGCAAAGAGAGATCAATAACGGCATTTCGCAATACACATTGGTCATGGTCTGCACGTGCTTGTCGATAGAACCAACAACACGCTGCCAGGCAATATGGTTTTGGCTCAATATGTGACCAAGGGCTCAATAATGGCCAGTAAAGCGAGGTCCTGAGAATACGCCCGAGAGGATTCGAACCTCCGACCTTCGCATCCGGAGTGCGACGCTCTAATCCACTGAGCTACGGGCGCGAATCTGGCGGAGGGGGCGGGATTTGAACCCGCGGATGAGCTATGAACCCATCGACGGTTTAGCAAACCGTTGTCTTAGACCTCTTGACTACCCCTCCGATTATTAACCATTCTACCTTTGAGAGAAGTTTCAGTCAACTTTGGCAGTGCCTAGTAGGTTTCTACATGTACCCGATAAGACTGTGCGGTGACAACACTTAGAAAAACGAGTTGCGCCTAGCTGGCATAACTTGGCACTGCTTTTTCCCTCGCCACAGATCAGCTCATCAGTCAGTAGTTTTCAGTCTTCAGCCATCAGCAAACAGCTATCAGCGGTCAGCTTTCAGGAAAGAGCTATCAGCGGTCAGCGATCAGCTTTCAGTTCCTGCTTCTTACTCAACGAACTCTACCAACCCAACGAACCCAACTGACTGCTGACTTTTGACTCGTCACTCATCACCGTATTGATCTAACCAGTGCGCAGGATCGGTCGGGTAAGGCAAGTCGGGCCACCCTCTGCCTTTAGTGAGATCTCGTTGCCTGCGTAGGTTAGTACCTCGAATCCCACTTCTTCAAGCCGTTTCTTGGTAATCGGGTTTCCAGCAAGCATCACGCAGCTTGTCGGTGTGAGGGAAAGGACATTCGCCGCCATAGTTAGGAACTCCTCATCCGCTACCCCGACAAAACTAAATCCACGATTACGTAACTCTTGCCAGAACGGGATCGGCATGAGAGACGGATAGACGACCGCGATTTTCTCTCCGATGATACTGATGAACGACATCAAGTGCAGACAAGCATCAGGCCCCTGGAAGTAAGGAAGAGGAACTGGGATGACCTTTACCTCCAAGGCACGCATCGCCAGCGTCAGTTGTCGCAGACCTTCCCCATTGGTGCGGAATCCTTGGCCAACAGCAAGGGTATCGTGGTCAATCCACAGAAGATCTCCTCCTTCTGCTGTCGCATCACCATGCAGCTTGTAGAAGATCGGAATTTCAAGGCTTTCAAATCGTCGACCAATCGCCTCTTCTTCCCCACGTCGAAGCAGTTTCCCCATATGCAGGAGAATCGCCCCTTTATCAGTTACGAACGCGGGATCGTGAACGTAGATCGCATCAGCACGCTTGGGCTGTGGCTCTTCATGATAGACAACCTCTGTGCCGGCCCGGTGCAAAAGCTCAACAAACCGGCCATGCTCCTTCAGGGCAATCTCCAGATTCGGCCGACCGGTGTAGTGCCACCTCGCTGCGTCGCTTACAGCAAATGCAGAATCAGGGCGCTTGACAAGAACCCGCCGCAGATGGCCAGCCATGTTTTGGCTTCCGTAGCCCTGATTCATTCTTCCTCCCTCGTTGCAGAATGTCTAAGAATTGATGAGAGACTTGTCCATCTCTATGCACGACCTCTATTTGAGACTATGGAAGGGGATAATTGCTCTATAGCTCTAGTAGGAGCGAGCAAAGTAAGCAAGGCCAACCGCCGGCTTACCACAAATGGGACAGGTTTTCTCACGTGGATCCCAATCCTTGTTCTCTGCAATCGGGTAGCACCGCGATGAGCTCTTCGTCTCCTCCTTAATCTTCTCCTCACACTCCGAAGCACCACAGTGAGGAATGAGGGCCCAGCCATCGGTTACAATCTCCTTTAACTCATCGTAGGAGTTTGCCCGGTGCAGGTGGGCATCGCGAAACTCTGTTGCCTGTGCCAGCATGTGATTCTGGATATCGGTCAGTAACTCAAGGACTCTCTGCGCGATCCCGTCTTGCGATACAGATTGCTTCGCATCTTTCCCTTGCATGTCGCGTCGTGCAAGGATTGCCGTACCATGCTCAACGTCACGTGGACCGATCTCCATACGCATAGGAACCCCGCGCATTTCCCAGTCGTTGAACTTGAAGCCAGGTGTTATCCCCTCGCGCTTATCGACGTGCACTCGCACGCCCGCATCCACAAGCGCGCCACGTATGTCATCGATCGCCTTCATCACCACACCTTGCTGATCAACAGTCCGCCAGATAGGGACAATCACCACCTGTATCGGAGCAAGACGAGGAGGAAGACGCAGTCCCTTATCATCGCCGTGTGCCATGACAATCCCGCCGACCATACGAGTGCTCACTCCCCATGAGGTGGTATAGCAATACTTAAGTTTGTTCTCCTCGTCAAGAAACTTAATATCAAAGGCACGCGCAAAGTTCTGGCCGAGGTAGTGTGATGTCCCAGATTGCAGAGCCCAGGTATTTCCCATCATCGCCTCAATAGTGAACGACCTGCTGGCACCCGCGAACTTCTCCTGCCCACTCTTCTCTCCCTTAATTACTGGGATCGCTGCATCCTTCACCGCAAAATCAGCGTAGATATCAAGCATGCGTATCGTCTCTTCTTCCGCCTCCTCCTCGGTAGCATGTGCCGTGTGTCCCTCTTGCCACAGAAACTCCGAGGTACGCAGGAATAGACGTGGTCGCATCTCCCAGCGAACAACATTCGCCCACTGATTGATGAGAACAGGAAGGTCGCGATAGGAGTGAATCCACCGTGCATAGGCATGGCCGATCACCGTCTCTGATGTCGGACGAATGGCAAGCGGTTCATCAAGCTCCTTACCCCCAGCATGTGTGACAATAGCAAGCTCAGGCGCAAATCCCTCCACATGCTTTGCCTCCTTTTCGATGAAGCTCATCGGAATCAGCAGCGGGAAGTAGGCATTCCTATGTCCAGTGGCCTTGAATCGTTTGTCAAGCCCACTTTTGATATTCTCCCATAGCTCGTACCCATAAGGTTTGATAATCATGCACCCACGAACCGCTGCATAGTCAGCCAGGTCTGCCATCTTAACCACATCGGTGTACCATCGGGAGTAATCCTCAATACGCTTAGTTACGCCTTGTGCTGCCATGAGTTTCTCTCCTCTTTCCACTAGTCATGCAATCATACAACACGGAATTCCACATGCGGGATGCATTAGCAGTCTATTTTCTTGTTGGCGGAGGGGGCGGGATTTGAACCCGCGGAACACAATGGTTCGCCGGTTTTCAAGACCGGTGGTTTAGTCCGCTCGCCCACCCCTCCGAGAATCATTATACACATTGCTCTTCTGTTCCTCACACACCTAGAGAATGAACAACGATCAGATCTTTCATTCAATTATCCCACCGCCAAGAAGGCGTGCACCATCATAGATGGCAACAATCTGACCAGGAGTAATTGCTCGCTGTGGTTCATCAAAGTCAATGGAGAATCGCTCGTTATCCAAAGGACAAAAGGTACAAGCGTAGGCCGGTGAGCGGTAACGAATCTTTGCACTAACACGCGATCCAGCAAGCATAGCCTCTCCGGAAAGAAAGTGCCCCTCTCTAGCAACAAGGCTGCTTGCGTAAAGGCCTTCTTCTTGTCCCACAATAAGTGCGTTTCTTGTCTTGTCAATAGCAATTACATACAGTGCCCGCTTCGCCGTAACCCCAAGACCTCGCCGTTGACCAACAGTATAGAAAGGGAGACCCTTGTGTTCCCCAAGGATATGTCCCTGCCGATCAATAATTGGCCCAGGGGTAAGATCCTTCGAAGAAAACAAGAAATCGGCCCGGCCCCCTTGAACAAAACAGAGGTCCTGACTTTCCGGAAGGGATGCTGCGCGTAACCCTTGAGCATCGGCAATAGCGAACACTTCCTCCTTGGTCATCCCTCCCACTGGAAAGACAAGGCGGCCTAGATCCCTTGCCTTCAATCCATACAGAAAATAGGACTGATCCTTTTGCGAATCTCTCCCTTGACAAAGATGGAGCCGCTCATCCTCTCCCTTAACGATTTGCACATGGTGACCAGTTGCCACCCGATCAAATCCGTGCTTGGCAGCATAATGCAGAGCAAGATCAAAGCGCAGGTAACGATTGCAGCGGCCACAAGGATTGGGGGTCTCTCCAAGGCGTGAGCGCTCGACAAAATCGCGCAGAACAAGGTCGTAGAATTGTGCGCTGGCATCGATCGTATGGTGAGGGATCTCAAGCTCGCGCGCAGCAAGACTTGTAATGTTAACCAGACAACGCCCTGCTTTCTCTAGGTAATGGGGCGCCCCAGAAAACGACCAAAAAGAAAAAGTGATCCCCTCAACTTCATAACCCTGTTCTTGCAACAGATACGCGGCTACAGTGCTGTCTACGCCGCCACTCATACAGACAACGACGCGCTTGCTCACACTACCTCTTGCCCTCGGCAGGCACAATGCACAAGAACTCGAATGGAGTAGAGCCAGCGTTCAGGAATTGATGTTTCTCCATTGGAGGTACGTAAACAAAATCCCCCTCCTCAACCGGGATTTCGTCATCCTGAGATTTCACTATCCCTTCTCCAGTCAGGATAAATACCTCGTGTTCCCAAGGATGGGAATGATGCGGGCTGTAACCACCTTCTTTAAGCACAAACAGACGCATCACAAAATTACTTGCGCCTTGATCTGGCCCTATTAGAACCTGCTTTGTTACATCACAAACCGTCTTTCCATCACTAAGGTCAAGCGCAGTTACCATTTTGCTTCTGCCTTTTACAATCATTATTCCTCCACCTACAAGGGACAAGCGATTAGTGGAACAAGCATCTCCTGGGGCGTCATCCCACCATGCATCCCTTTGAGTTTAGTGCTGTTCTTGTATGGATAGTATAGAGCACGTTTACCCGTGGAAAGAACGATAAGATCACCAATGCGATCATAGATCCGCGATCCTGGGTCCCCCAGGCCAAACAAACCCTGAGCAAGTGCATCTCGAGAGTCGATGCATACAATATCTCCACCGAAGTTCTCGTTGATAAATCCGGCTACAGCAGCTTTCTTGCCAGTCTTTACAAATAAATATGAGGCCCGCGTTTCTCCCACTGGAGGCATGACAAGATTTTCCTCTAGTTCTGGATAGTCACAAATTGATAGATAGTCAGACTCCTCCATCCCCACAAATCCATGGTCCGCGCACAGAATCAACAGTGTGTCCTTGCTGTCTTTCAGCTCACGCTCTAATGCCGCATCAATTGCCCGGAACTCAGCGGCAAATTCCTCACCCCATGGCCCATGCGTATGTGCAATGGCATCCGTTGCTCCCCAATAAAGACTGACAAAGACTCTATCGCTCGTCTGTTCCAACACTCGACGAGCGGTGACAAGCATGTCCGACAGATTAACCACAGGATTAACGCAGTCAATGCTCTTATAGAGAATTGATGAAAGCCCACTCGATGCAATATGCCTGCTCAATATCAGATGCGTTTGCACACCCATCGCGCTTAGTTTCTCGTACACGGTGGGAACACCAAGGAAAGTCTCCAGATCTATCCCCGCTTTGACCGCAGAGTTGCTTTCACTATTGCCCAAAAGCGACAGGCGTACCATGTTGGTAATTGCACAGGTTTCCTTAAGATACAGACGATACCCTAACATCCCATGCTCCTGGGGTGTACATCCGGTGCTATAGGTTGTCAAGGCAGTCGCTGTTGTGGCGGGAAAGACAGAGGTAAGTGGGAGAAAAATCCCATCTCTTATCAGGTGATGCAAATAGAGTTTCCTAAAACGATCGAGAAGATTGCATAGGTGCAGGTAACCCAATCCATCTATAAGAAATAGAACCACTCTCTTAAACCCTGAATCGATCAAAGAAGAGAGCTCCAGGCTCAACAAGGGTGCTCTTGTGCTCGAAAGACCATACAACGAAGATACAAGATCGGGAATAGCATCAATACAGAAACCTCTATAGTCGGGGATAACTAGTTTTTCTTTCGGCAGTCCTGGAAGGCTAGCGGTACGCAGTCTGGCTTCAATAGCACTTTTCTTCGACATAGAATCATTATAGGCTTTGCCTGGGATGATTGAAACCATATGCCCAGTTTCATCCAGTGGACACATTGCTGCCATACTCGGCCATCATGGTTATCAGAGTAAATACTTCAGTCCTGTCAGGCTCTTTATATCTCCACCATTTCCATTGCGAGCGATGATAATAGGAACAAGTGAGGCTGCACGAGCAGCCTGGGCATCCTCGGGTTGGTCTCCGACATAATAGCCATGGACCACTCCAAGGACCGCTTTCAGACGTTCAAGCAGGTTTGGAGCAGGCTTAGCAAACTGGATGTCACTCAATGTAGTTCCGCGACCGATCCAAGTGTCGAATATGCGATCCAGAGAAAAGTAGGCAACTACTCGATCCACCACTACTTGCGGAGAATTGCTTACAATACCAATCCGATAGTTGGAGTCTGCCGCCAACTCTTCCAAGGCGGCAACATCGCGATAAAGGGGAATTTTACCTGCTTCAAGTGCGGCAAGTTTACCCGCAACATAATTGGCATCACGGCGATTCCACAATTCCTCCGGCTTATCAATCCCGAACTTCTTACAAATGGCCTCAGCATTGTTACGCAGATTCTTGATATAGAGCAAACGAGCATTTTCTTCTGTTTCTGGGATGCCAAACTCCCGCAAGGTTTGCATGAATACTTCCATAAACCAATTACCCTGGCTAAGGTTATCTGAATCCAGGATAACTCCATCCATATCAAATCCGATTAGCTTTATCATTGCCTGGTGACCGTACGTTTAACCTCTATACCAAATCTGCGTAATCCGGCAATAAATTCCTCGTGCGGTACACAAGTCTCTTGTGTAAGCGCCCCATATTCTTTGATCCATCCGCTCGCAAGCATAAAAACAACCTGAGCCGCGGAAAAACCGGTTGTACGCATCATAGCAGAAAGCCCGGTCTTCTCATCGAAGTGATCAATTATCTGGTAGCACACTTCTACTGCTTGGCCATCTATTTTTCCGTTTGCCGTCACGCGCAACAGCACAACATCCGGCTCATCAAATGAAAGATTCTCACTCAACAGCTGTACCGCTAATTCTCGTGGGCTTACCTCAACTTTGCCTACCAGCCGTGGCGTTGTACCAAAGAAACCAAGCGTTGCCATTGCACTTATCTTTTCAAGATGCCCTGGATAACGAATCGTTTTGTAATCCAGGTTAGCCACTCGACCAAGCATAGTTTGCGGCAAAGTGGAAGTACCTCCTGAGGTGTGAAATGCTTCCAGACATTCATACCCGGGGAACGAAATCTCTTCCGGCTCTGTCAAAGATGACACCTTGACAGCTTTTCCATCGTGGATAATAGTCGCTTGCTCCATGTATTCGTTAATCAAGCCATGAGGAGAGGATACAATCTGGTACTCAAGGGGTGGGTGCGGGCGTTGAGGAAGCCCACCTACTCGGATCTTGACCACCTCTACATCTGTAAGTTCGGCAATTGCCCCAGCAGTAAGGATATTAACCAAGCCCGGAGCAAGACCGCAATCAGGAATTACTGTTACTCTTGCTTGTTTTGCCTGCTCATCAAGGGCAAATTCCTTTTTTACTATGCGCTTGTCCCCTCCAAGATCGCAGAAATGAGTACCGCTAGCCACGGCTGCTTGCGCAAGTGAGAGATTAAGAAAATAGGGCACGGCACTAACTGCAGCTACACATCCCTGCATTGCTTCACGTACAGCACGAGGGGCAGTTACATCTAACCGCATAGGAACCACCCTCTTATCTGATAACCAGTCCGCAATCTGCTCGGCTCTTTTTACTTCCCGATCGACAAGACAGATTTCATCAATCTCCTCTCGCTGAGTTAGGTTAAAGGTAATTGCCCGTGCCATCATCCCAGCACCAATCACTATTACTTTCACCAACCCCTCCGTAATGCGTCTTATTTCAACCTTCAGAAGTTATTCCCTTTACTGCTTTAAGTACATTCTACCCGTTCTCTTACAACAAACAACAACTCCATAAGGTGTGACACACCAAGTTGCTGATACGTCCCTCCCGTAAGTACTTCAATTGCCGAGGGCGACGCTCGGGAGCATTGAAATCGGTCGACAGATATACTATCAACAAAGTAGTCAGACTAAGAGGAGTTTCATGTCAGATGAAATATCAAGCTGCAATTCAGTCGTTGATAAACCGAGGATATCGCTTGGTCAACACCAAGGAGGAAACAGATCTTTCGATCCATGCTTTCTTAACCGAGTTAGTCGACCAAGGACTAGGAGAGCTTGAGGTCAGCGTTGTTGAACTTACCCCCGATAAGGCCTTGGTTCGCATGGTAGCAGCAGATGGTTTTATCCGTTCAGAGAAACCACCCTGCACTGCGTACAGGAAACCTCCCAAGAAGCGCAAGGCTACCCAGAGCAAGGAACCTCGTATGACGCCAACAGTGCTGCATGGGATCGTAGTTCTAGGGAAGAGCGACGACAAACGACGACGGACACTCAATAACAAAACACATCCGCCATTGAGTAACACGTGCGATTGGGCTGATCCGGGAAAGATTGATTGGGAACTGTGTGGCGTCCCTTCAGAGCTAGAGAATTCGGCACCATTGAGCTTTAGGCTAGAGGTAACCCTTGATCATTTTGGTATCGCACTCACAGAATTTGCGCGAATCGCAAAGGTAGATGTGAAACTAGTAAACCGTCTATATCAAGGAAAAGTGAAACGCCCACGCTCCAGTAAATCTAAACGTAAGATTGAAATCCTCCTGCACTCTCTATGGGAAAATGACGGCGAAATCAGATAAGCGTTAACCTACAGCTTATATCCGATCTTTCGCAGGAATGACTTCCGCTCGGTGATGTCAGTCTCCGTTTCCACTCCCTTTGGCGAAATACCATCAATTACACCAAGTATTCCGCGTCCCTTCTCTGTTTCGGCGATGACTACCTGCACTGCGTTGGCACTGGCACAGTAAATATAACACACTTCTGGGACTTGTTTGATCCTATTCAGTACATTGATCGGGAAGCTCCCATCTAGGAATATGATGAACGCATGTCCAGCTCCAATCTCCTTTGCGTTATTAATGGCAAGGTCAATTAGCTTCTGATCAGTTCCAGAGTAGCGAACAAGCGCTGGGCCAGACGCCTCACAGAATGCTATTCCAAACTTGATTCCCGGTACTGCAGTGACCAATGCCTCGTGCAAATCTTCCACTGATTTAATGAAGTGCGTTTGACCAAGGATAAGATTCAATCCACGTGGGTTATCAACCTGAACAATCTTAATCTCCATGCTTAGTCCCATGCACAATACGCGCTATTGCATCAGTGGTTAGGGCAATTTCGTATTCTTGCCCTCTGTCCATATTCTTGATCCTACCCTTTCTTGAGGTAACTTCATCTTCGCCGAGTATGATCAAGTAACGTACTCCGACTTGATCGGCATAGCCAAGTTGCTTGCGCAAGGATCGGCCACGGTAATCAAGGTCAACCGATATTCCCTGACTACGCAACCCTTGTGCAAGCGTAAGGGCAAGCAAGCGCCCCTTTTCCCCTAACGCAGGAAGAAACAGGTCGAGCCGCTTTTCTTGCCCAAAGGACCCGTTTTTTTCCTGCAAAACAAGGATCAACCGCTCCATTCCACCGGCAAAGCCAACAGCTGGAGTAGCTGGGCCGCCAAGCAACTCAACCAAACCATCGTACCTCCCCCCGCCAAGCAAGGCATCTTGGGCGCCAAGGTCCTTGGAGATGAGTTCAAACACGGTGCGCGTGTAGTAATCCAGCCCGCGGATAAGGCGTGCATCAATCCCGTAATTCAATCCTAGCTCATCCAAGTAACCTTGTACCTCTGCGAAGTGTCGAGCGCAATCGGCGCACAGGTAATCAATACTAGCTGGTGCCTGTTGAATATACGGCTGACACTGGCTTTTCTTACAGTCAAGAATGCGTAATGGATTAGAATCATAACGCCTTTGACAGTCTGTACACATCTCATCAATATGGATGGCAAAGTAACCGGATAAGGCCTTCTTGTAACGTCGTCGATCCTCCGCGCAACCAATACTATTTAATCGCAGCGACAGGCCGGAAAGACCCAACATATCCATCAATGTCCAAGCAAAGCTTATTACATCTACATCCAATGTTGGATCAAGTGAACCAATTGCTTCTACCCCATACTGATGAAATTGACGACTACGTCCTTTCTGCGGCTTTTCATAACGGAACATTGGCCCAATATAGAAGAGTTTTTGGAACGGTTCCCTAATATGAAGGCCATGTTCAAGGTAGGCTCTTACAACTGACGCTGTTGCCTCTGGTCGTAAGGTCAAGCTACGATTCTTCTTGTCTAGGAAGGTATACATCTCCTTATTTACGACATCTGTCTCTTCACCAATACCGCGTGAGAAGATCTCGGTATGCTCCATAAGGGGTAGACGGATCTCACCATAATGGAAACAGGTTGCTACTTCACGTACCTTTTCCTCAACCTGCTTCCAGTAGCCAATCTCGCCTGGTAAGATATCACGCATCCCGCGAACCGATTCGTACTTCATCCAATCTCTTGTAGCACATTGATCATCTCAATCAAGCTTTCCGCCGCTTGCGCTCCTTTGTTTCCTAGCTTCGTACCGGCTCGCTCAATCGCTTCCTCAACAGTATCAGAGGTAATTACGCCAAATGCCACTGGAATAGCAACTTCCAGGTTAATTCTGGCTAGCCCCTTGGTGATTTCACTGGCAATGTACTCAAAGTGCGGGGTCGCCCCTCGAATTACTGCAGCTAGCGCAATTACTCCATCATAACGGTCCGTATTGGCCATTTGCCTTACTGCCTTAGGAACCTCAAAGGCGCCTGGAACCCAGCATACATCCGTTGATTCCTGTGGTACATTTGACCGCTTCAGTCGATCAAGGGCACCATCAAGAAGCCTACTTGTGACGAAATTATTGAAGCGGCTAACAACAATTCCTACTCGCTGGCTATGTCCATCTAGTTTTCCTTCATACGTATTCCCCATAGTCATTCCTCCTTAGATCATCTCTTCGTCCTGTAACTAATCTACAGGACGACCCTAGACATTTGTCAGGTGATGTCCCAATCTTTCCTTCTTGGTCTTCAAATAGTAACGGTTATGTTCATTCGGAGAGACCTCAATAGGGATCTGCTCTATGATCTGCAAGCCGTAACCAGAGAGACCGATTACTTTCTTTGGGTTATTGGTAAGAAGACGGATGGTGGACAAACCCAAATCGCACAAGATCTGAGCACCAATACCATAATCGCGCAGGTCGGCCGCAAAGCCAAGCCGCTCATTTGCCTCCACGGTATCCAAACCCTCATCCTGTAGTCTGTAGGCACACACCTTATTGCGTAAGCCAATTCCCCTTCCCTCCTGTCGCATGTACAAGCACACCCCACACCCTTCCTGTTCAATCATATCAAGGGCACGGTGGAGTTGATCCCCGCAGTCACACCGCAGCGAGCCAAACACATCACCGGTAAGACATTCTGAGTGAACCCGAACTAAAATGTTCTTCTTCCCTGCCACATTTCCTTTCACCAAAGCCACGTGTTCTTCGTCTTCTATTTGGCTGAAGTAGCTGTAGATTCTAAAATCACCATGGATGGTAGGAAGCTCCGCGCTCGCCACCCGCGTGACCAAAGGCTCATTCCGCTTTCTATAAGTAATCAAATCAGCAACGCTGGCAATACCTAGACTATGTCTATCCGCTATTATCTTCAGTTCGGGTAAACGCGCCATGGTCCCGTCATCATTCAGCACTTCACAAAGGACGGTCGCTGGTTTTAGGCCAGCCAGCCGTGCCAGATCAACTGCAGCTTCCGTATGTCCAGCACGTTTGAGCACGCCTCCCTCACAAGCAATTAACGGGAAGATATGCCCAGGACGAGCCAGATCCTCTGGCTGTGTCGCCTCATCTATCATTACCTGTACTGTACGAGCCCGGTCGTGAGCAGATATGCCAGAGGTTACACCATCTTTCGCATCGACAGATACGGTAAAATGGGTTCCATGCAAAGCGGTGTTCTCGGAGACCATCGGGGCCAGTGCAAGGGAATGGGCTCGTTTACTGTCGATAGCCAAACAGACCAATCCACGGCCGTACTTGGACATGAAATTAATCGCATCTGGGGTAACATGGTCGGCTGCTATCATTAGATCGCCTTCATTCTCCCTGCTTTCCTCATCAACGATTATCAACATTTCCCCAGCACTAAATCGCCTAATTGCTTCCTCTATTTCAATGGACATTTTTTATCATCCCTTCCACATACTTTGCTAAGATGTCAAACTCCAAGTTTACCGAATCTCCGTTGGCTCGATACTGTAGATTTGTTAAGGCAAGTGTTTGCGGAATCACTGCGCAGCGAAAATCATCCTTGCTGACAGCAAATGGGGTAAGACTAATGCCGTCCACACTCACCGCCCCCTTATCTGCTACATAACGACAAAACTCATGGGCAAAGGAAAAGATGAATACCCGGCCTTCTCGAGCGCGAAAAACCCCTCGCACTCGACCAATTGTATCAACATGCCCAAGCACAATGTGTCCGTCAAAAGCACCCTCCGGGCCAACTGGAAGCTCCAAATTTACCGGTGTCCCCTCTCTCAATCTTCCAACGGTGGAACAAGAAAGAGTCTGTTGTGAGATGCTTGCCGAAAACGCTTTGGCTGATAGCTCACTAACAGTCACGCAAACCCCATTCACTGCAATGCTTACCCCTACAGTCAATCGTTCCCGGATCGACGTAGGTACTTCCACTTCAAGGAGACCCGTCCTTCGTCTGCGTAACACTCCTAGGTTCTGAATGATCCCTGTAAACATCGACACTAAGAAGTTTACAGCAAGCCTTAGCCCCTATCAACGGAGTTGCAACCTTCTAATCACTGGGATACCCTATCGCAAGGAGGTTATATTGAGAAAAATCCGTACTTGGCTAACGATATTCATTACATTGTCTCTCTTCCTCTTAGTGGGAGTCCCGAGCTGGGGAGTACAAACAGATCTAACCTATAGCATTTATCAGTCCGGGGAGTACAAAGAGATTGAAGTTAGGACAGCCCTAACAAGTTATGTTTTTTCAGAAGAGAAGGGCACACTACAAAGCGTGTTCTTGACCTTCTCTCCCTATGGCTCAAAATCAAGCGAGCTTGTACCAGGGACAAAGACAGACCCTGATGATCTAGACAGACAATATGTGGCCAACACCACATTTCCATTTACCGTACTAATGAACGGAACGGAGGCCGACTGCGTGCTTTCTACCCCGATACAAGCCTATGCAGATGAAGTCATTGTTGAATTCAAGGGTAGAGCGGGTGGCGTTGATTTCACAAAACGTTTTACCATCCGCAACGAACCGTACTACACGGTTGATATGGAACTCGTAATCGATAACCTAGATGGGGAAAATCTCTCTTCCACCTTGCTCATGATCCTCGCCGATCATACACCTACCAAGAACAGCCCAGCCTTGGTCTATCTATTCGATGATGCCCCAACAGAAGCCCTGCTTGTTCCAAACTCCTACACCTCGTTTGATGGGCTCGGGTTGATGGACAAACAAACCGTCTTCTTCCTCATGCCAGTTGGCTTGACAGAAGCTGCACCTTTTTCAGAGCGTACACCGGCCGGCAGCCAGCGCTTCGGAGTAAGCCTACCTTTGACACGAGGAACAACCCACTATTCATTTTCTCTGTACGGCGGGCGTCGCAGGTTCCTACTCATGGAGGATGCTGGGTTAGGAAAACTCGACTCGCCAGGAAACATGGCACGAATGATGGTGCCAGTAATTCAATTCCTCAATTTCCTATATCGTCATACAGGAAACTATGCCTGGGCAATCATTCTGTTCACGATTTTGACCAGGGTGATCTTGTTTCCCTTAATGCGTAAACAGTACCACTCAATGGCCAAAATGCAGAAACTACAACCAAAGCTTAAGAGAATCCAGGAACGGTTCAAAGACGATCGTCAGCTACTACAGCGAAAAATGATGCAGTTATACAAACAAGAAGGGGTCAACCCGATGGGTGGATGTCTTCCAATGTTTGTACAACTTCCAATCCTAATTCTTCTCTGGAAAGCAATCCTGTACTCCGCTGAGCAGATTCATCTTTCTCCTGGGTTCCTATGGGTACCAGATCTTAGCTTGCGTGATCCTTACTTCATTCTTGTCGGGATCACTACATTGCTCATGATCTTGCAACAGCGGATGATGACGCCAATGACGGCTAGCAATACCGGTGGAAGCCAGAAATACATGGGGTACATATTCCCCATATTTATGGCAGTTTTCTTATATAGCTTCCCTGCGGGATTATGGCTCTACTATCTGTTGACCACGCTTTCCCAGGTTGGACAGCAGTACTTCGTCAACTGGGAAATGGCCAAAGCAAAGACGATAACATCCATGTCAGCCCCGGCCGAGGCAATCCTGGATGATGGAGAAACGGATGATGGAGAAGACCAAAGCACAGATTAAAGACTACCTGCAGAGTCTTCTCTCTATCATGGAAGAGGAAGCAACGTTCGAAATCCAGGGCCAAACCCCTGAAGACATCTATATTAATATCACAGGAAACATATTCTCCATCCCGCAAGAGCGCCCTATCCTAACCTCACTTGAGCGTCTTCTCCAGGCTTATTTGGACCGCGAAACAGAGACTGAATGCAAAGTTGTCATTGACACAAATGGGGCAATAAAGCGAAAGAAAGCCGCTCTAATTCGGTTTGCGCTCACAGCCGCCGAATCTGCTAGAAAAGAGCACAAGCGGATCCGCCTAAATCCAATGTCTGCTCGAGAACGGCGAACGATTCACGTTACCCTTGCCAGCTTCCCTGCAGTGAAGACATATAGCATAGGCAAAGGAGATCAGCGTCGAGTGGTCATCGAGCCCAGCCAGATATGATGTATGATGACACCATCTCCGCTATCTCTACCCCCCTCGGTGAGGGAGGAATCGGAATCGTTCGCATGAGCGGTCCACAAGCAATAACTATTGCTGAAGAAATCTTTCACCCCGCGCATGGCATTTCTCTCAAGCAAGCTAAGAGCCACACGTTGCACTACGGCACTATTGTCTCTCAAGGAAGAGAAATCGACGAGGTCCTTGTCACAGTAATGCACGCCCCTCGCACGTATACCCGTGAAAACATCGTCGAGATCAACTGCCATGGCGGAATTGTTGCTCTACGTACAGTGCTTGACCTTACCTTAAGGAAAGGAGCACGATTAGCAGAACGAGGGGAGTTTACGAAACGAGCATTCCTAAATGGTCGTATATCACTCGACCAAGCCAAGTCGGTCCTGGACATCGTGAAGGCAAAGACAAAGCTCGGCTTAGAAGCCGCAGTTGACCAACTACACGGACGCTTTTCGGAAGGAATCGCCTTTATTCGTGACAAAATAGCTGAATCGCTCGCTGAGATCGATGTAGGAATTGACTTCCCGGACCAGGAAGAACAAATAGGGCAAATTCTTCCTCTCTTAGTCAAGGTTATTGATTACACTAACAAGCTACTTAAGCAAGGGGAACAAGGGAAGATTGTAACAGATGGACTTACTATTGCCCTGGTTGGTCGACCAAACGTTGGCAAGTCAACTCTGTTTAACGCTTTGTTGGCCGAAGAAAGAGCCATCGTTACACCAATCCCTGGAACGACACGAGACACGGTAGAAGAAGAGGCAACAATCAATGGAGTGTTATTTCGCATCATAGACACTGCTGGATTATGCAAACCTACCGGCCAGATAGAAAAAGCCGCAGTAAGACGGACTGAGCAGGCAATCAACCGTGCTGATCTTGTGTTACTCCTCCTAGACGCAAGCTCCCCTCTCACAAGCGAAGATCACACCCTACTAGAAAAAAACTGGGAAAAACCGGTGCTGGTTGTAATCAATAAGTCGGATCTTCCATGCAAACTCCAACAGACAATCCCCGGCACAGCAAAAAACGCCTACAAGATCTCCGCGAGAAACGGGGAGGGAATCAAGCAGCTGTCTCACGGGATAGTCAACCTGTTGCTCGAGGGATACGTCCCCAGCAAGCAGACGATCCTTCTGCTCGATGTCTGGGAACAAGACCTCCTTTTTCGCATCAGCAACCTCCTAAGTAACGCGGCAGAAGCGCTTAAGAATGCTCAATCACCCGACATGGTCGCTGAACAACTACGTTCGGCGTACAGGGTTGCCGGCGAGCTTCAGGGAATCGATCTAAGCGAAGATGTGCTTGATCACATTTTCGCTCGTTTTTGCGTAGGGAAGTGACAATTATCACGCAGGCCAGTGACCAACAGCATTACAGATAGAGACCTCTTTCCTTTTCTTATCAGACAAGATCACCATTATGATATGTCATGGTATATGGGCTAGTTTCCTCGGCTTTAACCGGACTGCTTGGCATATCAGGTACACGCTATCTGCACCGTATGGCCTGGTGTCTGCCAGTACTAGCGCTGTTGTTTACCGTGGGACCTCGAATTGAAATTCTCGGGCTGGGATTGGGGCTTTTTGTGCTCTCTCTTGATCTACCCAATCGAGGAGCTACACCTTTTCTGCAAGGACTTGTTGCAGCTCTCATAGCTGCTCTATTCGGTTTCCGCATACACTTCTTTACCAATCCGGGAGGTGGTTACATATACCTTAACTGGATCTCCCTTCCCCTTACTGTTGTTTGGGTTCTCATCATCCTGCGCTCGCGCGAGGAGCTCTCTCGACTGCTTCCCCGCCCAGCACTACAGCTCGCTTTTGATGCTACCTTAGTAATCAATGCTATTCTGCTCACAATGATATCACCACAAACACGCCTGGAACCAATCGCAATTCACCTCCCATTTGCCCTGTTGGGGATTGTGTTGGCAACGGCAGTTGCTGTCTATCAAGGTTACCGCGGACTCTTGATCAAACTTCATCGCACAGTAGCATTCTGTTTAGCACTCTATGGAATCAGTGGGGTCATGAAAACACCGATTTCCCTCTCGTTACTAGCTCCACTTGCTATAATCACCCTTCCGATCATGACCACTTCTTATAGTCTTATCGCCCAGGGATCAACCAGAGCCAGGGTGAAGCCTCTGCCTCCATGGCTGGTCGCGCGGGGGTACACTCAAGGCGAAGTTGCGTTCTTGCTATTAGTGCTGTCGAGTGCTCTCACTATAGGAGCCGTGCTTGGTGTTCATCTCTCTCCAGCCCATGGGTTTCTTGTTGCTGGAGTCATACCTTTCCTGCTTGCAGTACACCTTGTTCGTAAGCCTGTTTCCGGTTGGCTTGCCAAACGTTGGGTAATTAAGCAGGGATCTCGACGTGTCGTTTTCGGAATAGGATTCAACAACCTGGCATTGGACGAAGCTCTTTGCCGTCTCGAAAAGATGCTTCTCGCTCCTAGGCGGCCACACGTTATCGTAACGCCAGACAGCGTGGCTTTGCTGCGAGCAAGAAAGAATCAGATCCTTCGTAAGGCATACCTGGATGCGGATCTTGTAGCCGCAGATGGAGTGGGGATCGTTTGGGCAACCCGCTTTCTTGGTCTACCACTCAAAGAACGGGTCACAGGGATTGACCTGACAAAACGCTTGCTAGAACTGGCAAACACAAAAGGCTACCGTATCTTCCTCCTTGGAGGGAGAGAAGGAGTAGCAGAGCAGGCAAGAGACAAGATCACAGAACACTTTCCCAACCTTGCTATTGTAGGCACCCATCACGGTTACTTCAACGACGATGAGACAGTAATCAAGACAATTGCACAAACAGCCCCGGATATTCTTCTAGTGGGGATGGGAGCTCCCAAGCAAGAGCTATGGATGGCCAAGCACAAAGATAGACTTCATGTACCCTTAATGATCGGGATTGGAGGAGCACTCGATGTGTTTGCTGGTAATTGCACACGCGCGCCGGCTCACTGGCAACGGATGGGTCTAGAATGGTTGTACCGCCTCTTGCACCAACCATATCGGATCAAGAGCGCCATTACAATACCGGTTTTCATCACCAGGGTTCTTGTAGCTCGTCTCGCTCTAAATCTATTTGCTTTCCTCTCCATTAGCGAAGAGAGCGGTTAGTTTTCCACCAAGTCAATAACTTCTAATTGCACTTGTTTATGCCAGCTATCAAATCCAGCTCTAAAAACAACGGCAACGTTACATGTGTTTTCAAAGGTATTAATATGCCTTGCCATGCGGAAAGCGATAAATGGAACCCGTGATCCATCACACACAACCCTTCCCTTTAGGTGTTGCTTTCGCGCGCCTACCAAAGAGAGACCATCGAATAAACATCCCCGTAAGAGAAAGATGGGCAAGGGATTACCTTGCCCATAAGGAGCTAGCGAGCGCAGGTTAGTATAGAGCTGTATATCGATCCCATCAGGCACAAGCTCCACATCAATGCTGTTAGCCGTGGACAAAGGAGCTAGATTCTTTTCTGTAGCATAAAGCAGGAGCCGCTTGCGCAATATGGGAAGCAGATCATTTGAAACCGAAAACCCCGCTGCCATTTTGTGCCCACCGTAACGAATAAGCAAATCAGAATGCGCCTCAAGGCACTCCGCGATGTCAAATCCTTCTATGGTGCGGCAAGAAGCACGACTCATTCGATCTCCGCGAGAGATAACAACTGCCGGAACATGATAACGATCAACCAGCCTAGAAGCTGCGAGCCCTAGTATCCCTTCATTCCAATACTTTCCAGTAAGAACAACGATACCATCCTTTGCCGGGTCTGTTCCCTCTGCTGCTATCTTCTCCTCGGCCTGAGCCAACAAATCAGCTTGCGCAATCTCACGATCGCGATTGTAGTCTAGTAGGATCTCGGTTAGATATCTCGCACGCTCCTGCTTTCCTGTGCAGAGAAGAAGAAAAGCCACCTTGGGATCACCAGCCCGATTCGCCGCGTTCAACTTGGGGACAACCATGTAAGCAATGTCTCTAGCTGTTACTCTTGTTACGTTGACAGACATTCTATCCATCAATACCCGTAGGCCAAGTGAAGATCCTGTACCGCTAGCCAACAGCGAAAGTGCCTCCCGCACTATCGCTCGGTTCTCCACCTCTGAGCCTCTGGCAAGGGGAACAAGGTCCGCGATCGTTCCTAGACCAACCAAATCCAGAAAAGAATAGGGAACTTCTCGCCCGAGTTGCTTGTACAGCCCGCAGATCAACTTGTAGGCCACACCTACCCCAGCCAAATCACAGTTAGGGTATGTTTCACCCGCCTGATGTGGATCAAGGATGGCCACCGCCGGAGGCAGTTGCCGGCTGGGCAAATGGTGATCTGTGATGATTGTGTCAATCCCCGCATCACGTAGCTCGGAAATCTCTTTACCGTTGGAGATCCCACAATCAACAGTGAGAACAAGTGAAAACAACTCACCTATCACGCGGCGCACAAAACCAACAGACAAGCCGTGCCCTTGCTCGCGGGTACCGACCTCGACTTTTATTGTTTTTGGGGGGAACAGAGGTAGCAAGCCTTTGTAAAGGACAGCTGCTCCACTCAAGCCGTCAACGTCAAAATCTCCATGGATGAATATCTTTTCCTTCTTCCCAATTGCTTGTATCAGTCGAGGGACAGCCTTTTCCACTCCCAGCATAAGAGAAGAGCAATGAAAATCCCGAGAACAAGGATTCATCAATGCTTCCCATTTATGCGCGCCACGTTGCGCGAGCAAGACAGCAAACGGTCGTTTACAGGGAATTGCTTCTTGAATCTCGTGAATCAGGCTATCACTTGGACAAGCGGAGAGTTTCCATTCCTTCCCTGGATGGATAAGAGACTTCACATCAACCCTTCTTCGCCCCACCTGCCTTAAGTGTCCATGCATAGAGAATCGGGTTAGCTACATACATAGAGGAATACGTGCCTACAACCACCCCAATAAAAAGAGCCACAGAGAATCCGCGTAAAACCGTTCCACCAAACAAGAACAAGATCAAGACGGGAATAAAAGTTGTAAACGAAGTGTTTAGGGTCCGAGTCAATGATTGATTAACACTAAGGTTGATAGTATCGAAGATCGACCTTTTCTTGTTCATCTTGATATTCTCACGAATGCGGTCAAAGATAACTATTGTATCATTGAGGGAATACCCAACGATAGTCAAAAACGCAGCAATTGTAGGTAGATTCACTTGAATCTTGAAAAGAGCAAAGATACCCAGTGCGATGATTACGTCATGCGTAACTGACGCCACAGCGCCGATAGCGTACCGCAGGCGAAATCGCCACGAGACGTAAACCAGTATTACCACCAGGGCAAGCAACACAGCTTGCCAACCCTTTTGAGTAAGCTCCCGGCTAACCTGCTTGCCAATTGAGCGACGGTTGATATCCTCCACTTCAAACTGAGCTATTATAGTCTCTTCGATCTGATCAATTGTCGACTGATTTGCTTCTACGTCTAACTGTGTTGTGATGACCTTAGTGTTCTTGCCAGAAACATCCTGGATAGCGCTCTTTCCTAAATCCGTACTCTCAGGGGAAAGCCCAGCTAATACGCCACGCAAATCAGCTATCTCTACTGGCCCGGCGAACTTAATCGTAAATTCGGTTCCACCGGTAAACTCAATCCCTGGATTTAGGCCTCGCACTTGAGGGATCAAGAGAACAATGCTCGCCACTACAAGAATGATAGAGATGGGAACCAAGTACTTTGCTTTGCCAAGAAAATCGTACTGTCGCACGCAAACCTCCCTTAAACTGCTCCCACCCTCCTCATCCACCGAGACTTAATCCGATTGGCCTTATTCTTATGAATTGTGTGATGTTTGGCCGCTTTATCAGTTACTTTGGCAAGCTCGGGCAAGAGTGCGCGTGCCGCCTCTCTATCGCCAGCAGCCAGATGAGTCTTTATCTGCTTAATGACATGCTTGAGTGCCGTCTTTTTTGCTCGATTGAGTCCTCGACGTTTTTTACTCTGACGCAAACGCTTCTCTGCTGAACGAATGTTAGGTATTTTGATCACCTCTCCTGGATTACTAATTGTCGAATTATTCAGTACTGCAGAAGCTTATCTCATGCTCATCGCAAAATCAAGCTCCGAAACCTTTACTCGAAGCTACTCTCCAATTCACGCAAGAGGGGTTCTTCCCTATCTGGCCTACCTACTGCAGTCAAGCGCCAGCAGTGGAGAATCGGAGGCCGGAAGCAGGACTAGGGGTACGATTCACCGTTCACCGTTTTTCGCTCATCACCCCCTGCCCTATTGTCAGACCTCTATCACTCTTTTGTATATGGCGTTTGTTCTTATCCCCTGGCGATCACTCCTTCATTACCACAAAGGCGAACAAGTTACGGTTGACTTTATATCCCTCCATAAGCTACGCTGAGCTCGGTCTTACATATCAACGCATGTTTCAATGAGGGGGAACAATATTGGACAGAATCATTAAACGCAGCGGCCGTGTAATGCCCTTCGATAAGGAGAAAATCACAACCGCTATCCAGAAAGCCATGCACGCGGTGGGAAACCCTGACAGAGCAGCGGCCGAGCAATTGTCGGGCCGGGTCGTGGAGTACCTCTATGAGACATTTGTAGATAAGCCGCCCAAGGTAGAAGAAATCCAGGATACAGTAGAAAAAGTACTCATCGAAACAGGATACATCAGAGCGGCCAAGGCTTACATTCTTTATCGCAAACAACACGCTGACATGCGCGAGATGCGCGGCCTCCTTACTGAAATCCCACTCGTGGAAGACTACCTACAGGACCGCAACTGGCGGGTGCGCGAGAACAGCAACATGACCTACTCGCTACAAGGGCTAAACACCCATATTACGGATAGAGTGATCTCACGTTATTGGCTGAATAAGATCTACCCCAAGGAAATCCGTGAGCGCCACATTGAAGGGGACTTTCATATCCACGACCTGGGAACCCTTGGCGCCTACTGTGTGGGCTGGGACTTGTATCATTTGCTCATGCGTGGCTTCCGTGGTGTACGGGGAAAAATAGAGGCCGCACCGGCAAAACACTTCCGCGTTGCGCTACTCCAGGTAGTAAACTTTATGTACACTTTACAGGGCGAAGCGGCCGGAGCACAGGCTTTCTCAAACCTCGATACTTATCTTGCTCCCTTCATCCGACACGACAACCTCTCCTACAGCGAAGTAAAACAAAACCTGCAAGAGTTTGTGTACAACATGAATGTGCCCACGCGAGTTGGCTTTCAGACCCCGTTTACCAACGTAACTTTTGACCTGGAGGTCCCGCGTTATATGAGAGGAGAACCAATAGCCATAGGCGGAAAGCTGCAAGACTCTGTCTATGGTGACTATCAACACGAAATGGACATGTTCAATCGTGCCTTTGCCGAGGTGATGGTTAAAGGAGACATGCACGATCGACCGTTCACCTTCCCTATCCCCACCTACAATATAACAGAGGATTTCGATTGGGAAAATGACAATTTCGCTCCGCTGTGGGAGATGACAGCAAGATATGGGATACCATACTTTTCTAATTTCATAGGAAGCGACATGAAGCCGGAGGATGCCCGCAGTATGTGTTGCCGCCTTCGTATTGACAATCGTGAGCTCAGGAAACGCGGCGGCGGACTGTTCGGGGCAAACCCACTCACTGGATCGATCGGCGTGGTAACGATCAACATCCCACGCTTGGGTTACCTATCTAAGAACGAGTCTGATTTCTTCAACCGCTTGAGTGATCTGATGGATCTCGCTAGAGAATCACTATTGATCAAGCGCAAGACTCTAGAGAACCTTACAGAAAAAGGGCTTTACCCCTATTCGAAGTTCTATCTACAAGAGGTCAAACAAAGCATAGGAGGTTACTGGAGAAATCACTTCTCCACAATTGGCCTTATTGGAATGAATGATGCTTTACTCAACTTGTATGGCCTTTCGATTGCTGATCCTGCCGGACAAGCCTTCGCGCTAAAAACGCTCGACTTCATGCGAGAAAAGCTAAGTAATTTTCAGGAAGAAACCAATGAGATCTTTAACCTAGAAGCAACCCCAGCCGAAGGAGCAAGCTACAGTTTGGCAAGGAAGGACCTCAATCGCTATCCGAATATTCATATATACACCTTAGAGCGTTATGGGGGCAAGGAGCCGTACTACACCAACTCCACTCACCTACCGGTCGGGTTGACTGACGATCTATTCGAAGCACTACAGATGCAGGATCCATTGCAAACTCGCTACACGGGCGGAACGGTCTTTCATGGATTCCTTGGCGAGCACTTGCCAAGCTCTGAGGCGACCAAGCAACTAGTACGAAAGATAGCCGAGGGCTTCCATCTGCCGTACTACACCCTTACGCCGAGCTTCTCTATTTGTCCAGAGCATGGATATCTTGTGGGAGAGCAAACAAGTTGTCCGCTATGTGGCGCACATACCGAGGTTTACTCCCGCGTGGTTGGATACCTGAGACCGGTAGAGCAATGGAATGATGGGAAACGCGCTGAGTTTGCTGACCGCAAAGTATACTCAACCGGTCAACTCGCTAAGGTAGCCGCAAATCCGTAGTTATAAGAATCTGCGAGGAAAACGTCACTAGCAAGGTTCGGTATTCAGAGAGATAATACCCAAGATGAACACTGAATCTTCTGTGCCTGGAATACGCGGACAAGGCTTAATGTATGTATTAAGCGGGGGTCTCATGTGAAATTTGCTCACCTGCTTCCAATGACGCTAATTGATTACCCAGACCATATTGCGGCACTGGTCTACGCGGCAGCCTGCAACTTCCGCTGTCCCTTCTGCCACAACTCAGAATTAGTGTTGCCAGAGGAAACAAGTAAGCTCCACCTCATCCCGGAAAATGATATCCTTAGCACCTTGCGCGAACGAGAAGGGTTTATCGATGCTCTGGTCATCACCGGCGGAGAACCAACCTTACAGCCTGATCTAGGCCAATTCATCACACGCGTAAAACACCTCGGTCTTCTAGTCAAGCTTGACACCAACGGCTCACAACCTGAGATTCTTGAAGCACTATTTCGGGCCCATCTCCTTGACTACGTCGCGATGGACGTCAAGGGCCCACCAGCGCGATATGACGAACTAGCGGGGGTCCATGTTGATATCGATGCAATCCGGCACTCGATCCGTCTCGTAATCCATAATGCGCCCGATTACGAGTTTCGCACAACCGTTGCCCCAACAATCACTGTTGGTGATATAGAGGAGACAATTCCTATGATTGCCGGAGCAAAACGTTACTATCTACAGCGGTTCGTGGTACCACAGGACAAAGCCTTGGTTGATCCCGCCTGGAAGGATAGGCAAGCTTTCTCGGAGGAAGAGTTGGGTGCAATATGGGAACAGATAAAAAGTTCGTTTCCTGCAGGGGGGGCACGCTAATGATAGAAATAGTAAATCGTGATGGGTGATGGGTGATGGGTGAAAAACACAGGATTAAGGATTAAGGATTATGGATTAGAGGACAGAAGATAGTCCAGGGTCGAGAGCCAGGAGGACAAGATGAAAGGACACATTCCGGTGTTGCATGTTTCGGAAAGGCTTTTGCCCGAAGCTTGGGAAAAATCGGTTCTTTCGGCTTGGCAGAACGGAATCGAGATAGAGACCGAATATGACCGCCCCAATGACCCTCCGAGCAAGGACTGCACGATGATAATAACAGTGAAAGAGCCTTTTGCTGAACCACGAATCCATCGATCTTTTCCTGCAAAACTGGAAGACCTGGAGATCTATCGCCTAGAAGTAGTAAACGGTATCCATGACAACCGCGTGGGAGAGGGCAGATGGCCTTACAGCTACCATCACCGATTATTCTCGTATGCTGACGAAATAGACCAGCTTTCCTACGTAGTAAGAAGGCTTGCTAAAACACCGTATACCCGCCGTGCTCAGGCGATAACCTGGATCCCTGCCCAGGATTTGCACAGTGATGAACCACCTTGTCTTCAGCGGCTCCATTTTCGGGTACTTCCTGGCAATGATGGTTTAGTGCTCAACATGAACGCCCACTGGAGATCAAGAGATGCTTTCAAAGCAGCGTTTATGAACATGTGGGCATTGACCGACTTACAACGTGCTGTTGCAGAACAACTACAGAATCAGATCAAACAGCCTGTATATAGCGGAGGATACATGGATATATCAGACTCTTATCATATCTACGGCAAGGATTGGAAAGAATTTGAGAAATTCCTCTCTTCCGTAAGAACCCGGCCTTTTGACAAACGTACATGGACAACCAGCTTTGCTGCTCCTTTCTTTGAGAAAGCAAGGGAGGCCAAATGAACAACGGTATCTTATCCGATCACGAAGTCGCTGCCCTGTGCGAGCGCAATAACCCGATGATTGATCCCTTCGTTCCTTTTCAGGAAGGGAAACCTTCCTATGGGTTGGGAAGTTTTGGGTATGACCTGCGACTAGGAAACAAATTCTTAGTACCACTAGGCGGCATCAACGCCGTACTTGACCCGATAGCTTTTCCTGTGCACCACTTCAGAGAGATCGAAGCTGATGAAATTCTTGAAATCGCTGCAGGCTCCCAGGTACTCGCTGAATCTGTCGAATGGTTCAACATACCAGACAATGTTTGTGCTGTTTGTTGGGGAAAAAGCTCCTATGCTCGCTGCGGCCTTCTGGTAAACGTAACACCACTTGAGCCAGGATGGCGAGGAAAACTTACCCTCGAACTTGCCAACCTTTCACCTCTTCCGATCCGGCTTCACATTCACCAAGGAATAACCCAGGTGATCTTTTTCCGAGGAAAGAGGCCACTGCGCACCTATGCAGAAAAAGAGACCGGTGGAATTTATCAAGGCCAACAAGGAGTAACCCTGCCACAATAACTGGATAATACTTGTTCTAGATCGTTTTGAAGAAAAGAAACCGGCTCCTCACGCTGGACACAAGGTACGGAGTGTAATAAGGACCTCCTTCTGAGATGAAGCTTTTCTCTCGCCCGCTCGTTTCACTCACTCAAGCCGCTAAGATCCCAGGAATCAATTACTCCCACTCAATAGTAGCTGGTGGCTTACTAGTTATGTCATAGACAACCCGCCCAACCTCAGGTACCTGGCACGTAATCTTCC
>JAUWPW010000030.1 GCA_030611415.1 Candidatus Bipolaricaulota bacterium | reverse complement strand
GTTCCCTATGTTGCCCAGGGCGCCGGCCTCGACCAGAGGGTTGTCAATCCTACGGGCGATGTCCAGCGCCTGCTTGTGGTGCGTAAGGGCCTTGTCTAGCTTGCCCTTTTGAGTGTAGACGTTCCCTATGTTGCCCAGGGCGTTGGCCTCGACCAGAGGGTTGTCGATCTTTCGAGCGATCTCCAGCGCTTGCTGGTAGTGGGTAAAGGCCTTGTCCAGCTCGCCCTTTTGAGCGTAGACCGACCCCATGTTGCCGAGAGACGCCCCTTCCAGCTCTGAATCCTCAACTTGGCGAGCTTTGTTGAGACCAGCTTGGTAAGCAGGCAAGGCATGTCCTGCATCTCCTAGATGTAAGAAGGAGTTTCCTATCTGTAGCTGAAAGGTTGCCTGTTCCCTTGGGGAGTTTGGCATATCAAGACACTGTCGGAACAGATCGATAGCGGCTTTGTGATGGTCTTTCGCTTGTTGAGATCTAGCCCGCTTGAATAACTCACGCTTCTCCTTGTCTGGAGACTGGGGAAGACCATCAACATAATCTAGAGGACCTAGAAACCCTAGACCACTTTCAGTCCTACGTGCCCGTGAGGTGACCATAAACTCTCCTTCGCGAGGACGGTGCCTTCGTCTCCTCAAGGACCAGCAACTCACTGCAGCCAACAACATGACAATCACATAGAGGGAGCATTCCCAGTATAGAGCTATTCCCTTAAGGTGACTATGAATCGCAAGGCTTGCAGCCAATGCTCCGACCCATAGTGCCACGTGCAGGAAGTACTCCCATAGTTGTCCCATCTTGCCTCCTTAATACGCTCCAAAGAGCATAGCAGCACGTGGCTCACAGGCCAACTTTCAAGGAATGCTGTTTACTTAATCTATCGGGTCCATTTCCCCAATTGAGTGAGGACTCCTAGGATGAGGGCACTTCATCCAGACCTCCATGTGATTCTATGGGGGCAACAAAGATGAACGCTTTCTTGGAAGTTCTACAATCAGTCCCCTAGACTCTCACGATACTGAACTTCACCAGCTATGATTGAATCGCCAGAGTATTATTCTGATATGAATTCTAGGCCCGGGAACATGTTAGAACGAAAGTTCTATCTAGAGACCCATAGGCTCCATGAGATGGTAGGAGCGAGAGAGAAACCTTGTTCCTCTCGCAAAGACGCAGAGCACGCGGAGAAAACCAAGAAACAGCGTGAAAAGAAAGCTGCTAAATATGTGTCCTTGGCGATCCTAGCGACTTGAGTGAGTGAAACGAACGGGCGAGAGAGAAACCTTGTTCCTCTCGCAGAGACGCAAAAGAAAGCAAGAATAGGTCGTGAACTTCAACGCATTCACCGCAGAGAACGCAGAGAAAACCAGGAATGGTGTTCTAATTCTCACCTCGCTGCATTCCTGCTTTCCTTATAGTTAAAGGGTTTGAGCTAACAATCCCTTCTTATGACATCCCCTCAACACTTTCCTCCCTTCCCGACCTCGCCCCGTGTAGCAGTAGGATGGGAGTTACTGCATGGGGTAAAGGAGGGAATTGAAGGGAGGGGGAGAAGACGCACATAGCGATGAGCCTAGGTGGGTTTGCAGGAGTGCTAGGTTTGCCGAACCTGACAGCGATGACTACGTAACAGCTGAGGAGTACGTTTGTAGGTACAGTTCTCCGGGCTCTCTGACCTTGATACGCTGTTGGTGTTGGGCTCGGTCTCCGAGCCCCATCTCTTGGATCTCCTTCTTTCTCCCTGCAAACGTGAAAGAAGGTCGATTTTCATCTTATCCCTTAGTCCAGTTTTCAGGTGAAGATCTTTGACTCAGTGATCTGGAGATGCGAATGGACAGGCCGCCGTCCTTGATGGTATACTCCGTGTATGGGTGAGCACGAAAAGCTGTACGAGCATGTCATACTTCGGCGCTCGGACGCGAACGTCCCATTCGCCGGGTTGCGTGGACTTCTTAAGAGGCTCGGATTCGAGGAACGTATCAAGGGCGACCATCACATCTTCACGAGGAGCCACGTGGAAGAGATCCTCAATCTACAGCCGCAGAACGGCAAGGGCAAAGCGTACCAGGTGAAGCAGGTGCGCGGAGTGATCCTGAAGTACAATCTAACCTTGGAGGATTGATCATGAATACGAAGTATGAAATCATCATCTTCTGGAGTGCAGAGGACAATGCGTTCGTTGCTGAGGTCCCAGAACTTCCAGGCTGCATGGCTGACGGCAATAGTTATCAAGAGGCCCTTTCGAATGCCGAGCAGATCATTCAGGAATGGATCGATACTGCAAACGAATTGGGTAGATCCGTGCCGGAACCAAGGGGCCGGCTCGCCTACGCTTAGGAGATCGGGATCGGGTTCTCTCTACCGAATCAGCTCTTGACAGGCGATTTGATGTGCAAGGGTCGTATACCCATACTTCACAAAACTGCCAACGGATGCTTTCTATATTCACTTACCTAGGTTCCATAAGACGGTAGGGGCGGTTCGCGAACCACCCCTACTTGATCTCGCCCTCTCCCCGGATCGCGGTCCGGGCCAAGCTCTAGCCTCTCCCTTCATCTCGCCCCGTGTAGTAGTAGGATGGGAGTTACTACATGGGGTAAAGGAGGGAATTAAAGGGAGGGAGAGAACGGGTGAATAGCGATGAACGCCACGCTAAAAAGGCAACTCGACTTCTTCGCGAGGCCTTCTGTAGATCACAGTTGACGAGAATTCTCTTTACCGCTACAGTGTCTCCAGTGGAAGATTAGGAAGGAGGTGACAACAACACTGGAGACCCCGAAGGATCTGAAGCGATGGCTGTTCGGGATCTGTTTGGTGTAGGGAATGGATCAAGCCAAAGTCGCCATTATCAGGGTGCATGAATACGACCGTGCACAGATCCGCTGCGCTCTAGAGGAGGGGCTCGCGCTAATAGGCGGATGGAATCATCTGATCAAAGCGGGCGATGATGTGTTTGTTAAGATCAATCACCTCTCACCGCCGTCCCCGCCGGAGCGAGCGATCGTCACCCATCCGGTCTTTGTTGAGGCGGTGTTGGATCTTCTTAAGGAAACGGGCGCTGCAATCACGGTGGGCGATGACATCCCGGCCTCCGACGAAGATGGCTTTCGAATCTCAGGGTACCGCGCCATGTGCGAACGCGCGGGGGTTAAGCTTGTCAATCTGAAACAAAGTGGATTCGTCAAGGTTCGCTGCAATGGGCAGCGGCTGGAAACAATCTATCTGGCTAAGGCCATAGCCGATGCGGACGTGGTTATCAATCTACCCAAACTGAAGACGCATTCACTCACCTTGTTTACCGGCGGCGTGAAGAACCTGTACGGCACGATCCCGAGCGGCCTACGCACACGTTTCCACGGTGACTACCCTCGATTGGACGATTTTTGCCAGGTGCTCGTCGACATCTTCGCCGTCGCCAAACCGATGCTCACGATTATGGACGGCATCGTTGCTATGGAGGGAGAAGGACCGGCCGGTGGCAAACCTCGGAACCTTGGTCTTATACTGGCCAGTCAGGACGCGGTGGCGCTGGACGCAGCCGCGGGGCGGATCATCGGACTGGACCCCACGCAGGTTCTCACCACCCGCATCGCTCACGAGCGGGGATTGGGCGTGGGAGATCTTCGCAACATCGAGGTCGTCGGGGAGCGGATCGAGAGCGTTTGCCTTCCAGACTTTTCTCTGCCGGCCAGCGCCGCCGGGCGGTTTGTCAACCGACTGCCCCGGTTCTTATCGCAGTTCTTTCTGCGCCTGCTCAGCATCCGGCCGGGGGTCGTCACTCGAAATTGCGTCGGATGCGCCGCGTGCCAAAATGCCTGTCCGGTCAGCGCGATCATCGTCCGCAAAGGGAAAGCAAAGATTGATCGAAGCATCTGCATCCAATGTATGTGCTGCCACGAGGTCTGCCGCTATAACGCCATCGTGCCTATGCGCTCCCGTGCAGGGAGGATCATCCATGCCGTTATGAACGCTGGAAGGAGACTCCTGGCGGCTTCCGCTTGACTCGCGGCGGGAAGTCATCACCAAACCAATGTCCCAGGTGCATCATCCACCGCTTCCTCCAAGTAGAAGCCGGGACACGCTACCCCCTCAACCCGCGCTAGGCGTACACTTTACCTTTTGTGGTTCCCAACGCGCGGTTGCCTCCTGCAAATCAACATCGCTGGCTTATCCTTCTCCCTTACGAACCCACGAAATCAGGAACGGTTAAAATATGGAACCCACTAGAAGCTTTTCCCTGAGGAAAGGAGGAACAAAAAAGAGAGACCAGCTGGTTTTTGAGCGAATTGGTCAAGGTTTCTATGCAACCACTATTTGACTGGATTCCGGCGCCTGCCCTGGACCGCGATCCGGGGTTCGCCGGAATGACGGTGTATGCTGACAATCGAAAACTGCAGTCTATAGAAGATAGCGTTAGGTGGTGGCGGTTCGCGAACCGCCCCTAAAGGGAAACTACGTCTTTAGATACTCCGTATTGCAGGTTTGCTCTTGGTGTGCTTTGCTTATACGTTCTCTTAGAACGAAAGGTCACTCACTCGATCGGCTACGGACAGGATGAACTACACTGGAACCTAAACAGCGGCCAGCAGCAATTTGACTCCTCTTTGAGCAAGACAAGACTGGTCTTACAGGAGCAGTTAGTAATTATCGTTGATGTCTTGTCGCACCAGTTGCAGTGCCAGAAAAAGTTGCAGTATCCACAGTAACTGCATGGATCGTACACTTGAAGGGAACGAGATAACGTTCCGACTGATGTATCTACGTACAGCGTGTACTCTCCCGGAGGAACGGTAACACCACTAGAATCGATCTGTGCCCAGTTTGCTTGCCAGATAGAGGCAGCAACCGCTTCGTCGTCATCGTGAAGTACTTCAAATGTCGTCTCTCCGGACGAATTGGCGATATGCCAGCCCGTGACCTGAGTCTCATCACAAGCACATTCGCAACAGCAGTTCCCCCACCACCAGCCTCTTGTCGTGTCTTGAACCTTGAACTGGATCAGCTCACCCACTTCATAGCAACCACTCGAAGTGGTTGTCGTCGCCTGACCGACAACCACTACGGTCATCAATAACACCAACAAAACAATGCTTCCTCGCGTTGACCATTGTTTCACATCGCTCACCTCCATTCTTGATTGTACAATATTCATCTAAGGGGTACCTATGTGTCAAGATCCAGGCAACACTGCAAGAGGGGAGATCAGGGAGGGGAGCCTCTATTAATGAGGCTACTTCATAGGCCGCTTCAGCGCTGAGGTCACCATTTTTTCTACCAAGTGAGGATAGTCAATACCGATTGCCGCGGCGGACTTGGGCATCGCGCTGTGGGGAGTCATTCCCGGAAGGGTGTTTGTCTCAAGTACATAGGGTACTCCCTCTGCAGTAAGTAAAATGTCGACACGAGAGAAGCCCCAACATCCGAGCGCTTGATGTGTCTTGAGGGTGGCGTCTTCGACACGCGCTTTCACATCATTATCGAGCAAAGCAGGAACTACCATGCTATTCAACCCGTCGGTGTACTTTGTCTCGTAGTCGAAGAAGTCAGTGGTTATGAAAACCTCGATGATGGGCAGAACGTGATCTCTGCCATCCATCCAAAGGACAGGAACTGTGAGCTCGCGACCGGCAATGAATTCCTCAACAAAGAACGGTCCAAATTCCTCAAGCACCGCCGCGAAAACCGGGATGAGCTCATCAGGCGTGTCAACTCGCTTTACGCCGATACTTGCCCCTTGGCTTTGCGGCTTTACTACAACAGGTAGAGAGAAGTTTCTGATAACTTCTTGAGCTGCGCTGTCGAGATCTCCATCTTTGAAGGCCAAGGCTCGTGGAACGGGAACACCAACGGAGGTCAAGACTCGTTTGGTCGCCAGCTTGTCCATGCCAAGGGCGCTTGCCTCTGGGCCTGAGCCAGCATACGGGATACGGTGGTTCTCTAGGATCCTCTGGATTGTGCCATCCTCACCTGCTCCTCCATGGAGACAGCTAAAGGCGATTTCAATGTCGGAGAGATGTTGCCTGAGGTCTTCAGGATCTTGGATCTCCAGAAGCCTAACTGGCACACCTAATTCATGTAGTCCCTTATATACATCGTGCCCAGAGACCAACGAAACATCTCGCTCTGGGGAATCCCCTCCCGCAAGAACCGTGACTACTTGTGGATTACTCATTCTAGTCTCCTTCTACAGAATAAAAAGATTGTACTACACTGCATCCACTAATGAGGAGTAGTGTACCACAAGCAAAACAAGGGAACTGTTTGACTGTTGGCAACTCGTTTTATTGTAGCTGCTTGCTAGGCTGTCTGCGACCTGCCGTATTACCAAGAAGATGAGCAGCTTAGCTGGTCTGTTGTGGGGCCATGTTGGTTTTGTGATAATAGCGCAGACAGGCCCAAAGCAAAAGCCCAACTACGATGAGAGACGATCCCATTGATAACAGAAGCGTATCTCCCGTATCAATTCCTCTCCCGAGAATAGGAAAGCCAATGATTGCCATTACTAAGCCCCATCTGCATCCTAACACGCGCATCCTTAACCCTCCTTTTGCTTAGGCGAGTATTGCTCAAGCAATCTCTTGTTGCAGAAGTACTGGTCATACTCTGTTCTACATTGTGCCAAGCAGGCTTAGCAAGAATATGGTTGCAACCTGACTGTACGGCATAGGCCAATGATCGACCAAAGACTTTTGAGATGTTAGGACAAGCCGTGGGTCTGCTTGTCGAAGGTCTTAGTGGAGTAGTCGAGGCTGTCTGCGGAGTGAATACTGTTTGTCGTTTGACCTCTACTTGATCTTCGCTCTGTCAATCTGTTAACGTTTGAACATGATGAAAGCCATCTAGGTTGTACAGACCACAGGTGGTCGTCCTTTGCCTGGAATGGTATCATCACAATTTGGAAACCATGGAGGGATCAATGACAAACCTGCACGTTCTCACCCACCCGCTTATCCAGAACAAGCTAACCTTACTGCGGGATGTACGCACAAACAATCACAAGTTTCGCTTGTTGCTCGAAGAGCTGACCGCATTCATGGTGTATGAAATCACTCGCAGCTATCCCTTGCATGAAGTGGAAGTAGTAACCCCACTTGAACGAACAACGGGAAGGGTGCTTGACGTTCCGATAGTGCTTGTCCCCATACTACGAGCCGGGACCGGAATGCTTGGCGGAGTACTCAATCTTGTGCCTATGGCTAAAGTGGGTCATATTGGAATATACCGCGATCCCAAAACCCTGCAACCGGTTGAATACTATGCCAAGCTTCCGCCGGAGCTCCCGGAAGCGCAAGTTATCTTGGTTGATCCTATGCTCGCAACTGGCGGGAGCGCAATTGCGGCGGTTGAGCTTGTCAAACGCGAAGGGGCAAGAAGAATCCAGTTCCTGTGTCTTGTTGCTGCACCGAAAGGAGTAGAGGCTTTTTTTGAAGCCCACCCGAAGGTACCGATCTATACAGCGTCGCTCGATCGCCAGCTGAATAAGCACGGATATATTCTTCCAGGGCTTGGCGATGCAGGTGACCGTATCTTTGGAACTTAATTTGAGTACTCATCAAGCGAATTGGCCGGGTGTGTCGATTAGGCGTGCTGCCACTCCTCGACCAACATAGGAATGTCGGCAAAGCTTCGTGTTACATAGTCAGCAACCTCTTCCAGCTCAGCAGCCTTTGGGTTAAACGCTATGGACAGGCCGACAAGATCCATAACCGGGATATCATTGACATGGTCACCGACATAACAGATCTCTGAAAGAGGAAGGCCTATTCTCAATACGGTTTGCCGCATGACATCTGCTTTCTTCCAGAGATGGACTATGGTCTCTGTTTCTCCTGTGAAGGAGCCGTCGTGAACGAGCAAGCGATTGGCAACAGCAAACTTGAAGCCAAGGTCCTTGCGTACATATTCGGCAACGAGGTCAACACCAGAGGAAAGGATTCCGAGAAGATAGTGCTTCCGCAGCTTGTAAATTGCCTCCCGAACGCCAGTTGCGTAAGGAGGCGGAAGGATTTTCTTCGCAACTTGTTCTACAGCAACACCAGCGAGAAGTCGGGCGTTTTGGGACATCCATTCTGCATAAGCATCTGGACGCGGAAAGTACTGGGTAAGGAGGCGATCCCATTCTCCCTTAAGACCGGCAGCAGCGCCGATCGCACCCCAACTTGATTCAAATTCCACGCCTTGGTAACGAACCAGGGTTCCATCGAGGTCAAAGATAACTGCCCCGATGTGTTTTGGCTTATTCATCGCCAGAAAGGATTAGCCGCGCTGCAGCAGTGATTTCGTGTTCGGCGAGGTAACCGCTCGGGAGTTCCAATGCGTAACGGAACGGCTCATTTGCGGTATACAGGTCTGGTGATTCCGGTTCCATAGTCGCGGTTCCCACTAACGTTCCACGTCCGTCAAAAAAGGCAATATCAAGCGGGAAGCTTACCGTTTCCATGGTAAAGCGAACAGAGACCTCTTTATCGTAACAGAACAAAATGGCAGGGAAATTGTCAATCAGGGAGGCAGGAAATGATCGGAATCCAATGAATCTTTCGTATGCCTTGTCAGCAATAAGGGCGGGAATTCGTATGGAATCGCCTTTTCCTGTTACTAGTATCAGGCTTTGCACTTTGAGGGTACTAAGAATGCCGAGGCCTTTTCGGTCGGAGAGTGGCAGAAGGAGTGGGGCGGTATCTTTGTCTGTATTCTGATTGTATTCCCAGAAATTGCCCACGCCCGAGACTGTCCAGGTGTTACTGCCATAGTCACTGACAAGTTCGCCAGCTTCGCCGAAAAACATGTTTTCGTATAGCAGATTTGTATTAGAGTCATTACAAAGATAGAGGTGATGTGCGTTGTCGGTAAAGGTGTTCTCAAAGATTCTGTTGTTGGTGATCGCTTCCTTTCCATAGGTCTCGGGAAATAAGATCCCTTGAGAGGTGTTCCGGGCAATCATGTTTTGCGTGATCCGGTTGTAAGAACCTCTAATAACAAGGCCCGTATCTCCGTCGATGATTGTGTTTGTACGAATGGTGTTGTTATTGGCTAGGCTATCTACAATAATCCCGATTTCGGTTTTTACGATTGCGTTTTTCTCTACGTAGTTTGTCACTGCTTGATGGATAATGATTCCATACCGTGTGTTCTCATGGTAAATAATGCTTCCTGCTATGGTATTTCGGGCTGATCCCGCGTCTAGCTCAATTCCGATTGGGTTGGCAGCAATTGTATTGCTGTATAGATTATTGTTATCGCTGGCGGAGACAATTGCTCCGTAGCTGTTTGCCAGCAGCTGATTTTGAGAGAGCTTGTTTCCGTTTGAAAGCCACAGTCGTATCCCAGCACGATGATTATTTCCAAGTTCGTTATCCGTTATCGTGTTATCATTCGACCAGTAAAGACTGATCCCGTCTTCGCAGTTACGATAAGCCACGTTAGAGTCAATCAGTGAGTTGTTGACGAAAGCAAGTTGAATCCCATCACCATCAACAATCTCATTATTAGCAATTGTCATGTTCTGGCATGCTGCAATGTATAGGTTGTTTGAATTAAACCCGCTAACTCTCTCGCCATTCCTCCCACAGAAGTAGTTGATCGGATAACCGTTTAGCAGATTGGTTTCGTCGATCGTATGGCGGTATTCGTCGGTTGATACACCGAGAACGCAAAGTCCTTTTCCCGTGACCTGTAATCTATTGTCCCTCATAACTACGTTAGCACTGGAGGCAATCGTGACTCCATTGTGTGTGTTTGAGATTAGGCAGTGTTCAATTGTGGCCGCGGAGACGAAGCCAAGGCGAATGGCTGCTCCTTGCTTTTCCCTTGCTCCATCAATAATCAATTCGCGTAACACGAAGTGCGCGCTTGCATTCTCCACCTTGATCCCATAAGGAGTACCGACGGGAACATCAATCTTCCAATCAGCGATGATGTAGGGATCGTCCAACGTTCCAGTTCCGTACAGAACGCCGTTTGCAGCAGTGAAATCATTGTTGCCAAGAATGGTGATCGGGGTATGCGGTTCCCGGGCTAGTGCTCCTATTGATAGACAGATTATCAGCGTAGTCAGAACACAAACGGTGTTTCTCATACGGTTTCTCCTTGTGGCTCTCTATCTAGGTGTCCTCGGCAATTATAGCCCGACTAAGAGGTATCAACAATGCTGTAGGCATCCGCGCTCTGGGGAAATCGCCTTTCTTTAGGTAGTCAGCTAGTGCTCAAAAGTTGCTTGGGTAACTGCTGTAAGAAAAACGTGTCCAAGTTCCCATCTGAAAAACACCGAGATGACCAGAATGGTCGATAAGGGAGCGTATACTTGCTAGACGATCATGAAGAGAATGTCTATTCGTTACCTGCTGGTTATGGGATTTCTTTTCACACTGCTCGGGATGGTTGGATGGGATCAGGCCTCTCCGGCGTCTTTAAATGTGTTTCCTCCCTCCTACCATGATCGTATCGGAGTTTACCTAACCTCTCACGCTATTAGCAAGCCAGGGGTTTTGAAGGGTGTGCTGGCAGCCGTCAGCGAGAAAAAGCTCAATGCAGTCGTAATTAATGTGAAGAACATGCATGGTGAATTGACTTATGAGAGCAGCATTCCACTGGCAAATACAATAGGTGCTTCCAGCGGGCGTCTTGATTTCTGCTCCCTTGTTACTGCCCTACACAGGACGGGCATCTACCTGATTGCCAGGCAAGTACTGTTCTATGATCCCAAACTTGCGGCTTTCCTTGGGATCTCAGGCCCGTGGGTTTCACCGGATGATGAGAGAGCTGTCGCTTACAACCTGGAAGTCGCTCAGGAGGTTGCTGGACTGGGATTTGACGAAATCCAGTTTGACTACGTGCGTTTCCCTGATGAAGGCGAGCTTCTCCCCATTTATGAACAACGATATGCGGCGGTGAACGGATTCTTGCAGCAAGCGAGACAAAAACTCCCTGGCAGGATTATTATCTCGGCAGATGTGTTTGGTCGAGTGTTATGGAATTGGAACAAGAAGCGAATTGACCCCATTGGTCAGTCTTTGGAAGAGATGGCTGCGTGTATCGATTTGATCTCACCGATGCTTTATCCTTCTCACTACGTAGAGCAATACTACAAAGATAATCCTTATCAGCTGGTAAGTGATGCTCTTAGTGCTGGGAAAGACCGAGTGTCTACTCCTTTCCGGCCGTTCTTACAGGTGTTTGATCGAGCAATTCCGTATGGTATGAGCCTGGAAGGATATATTCGTGAACAGATAAAGGCAGCCAAGGAAATGGGTGCAGATGGTTACTTGTTCTGGAGTCCAAGCTGTGATTACGAGGCGTTGTACAGAGCTCTCGACTGAGCAACAGCCTTAATCAGGCAGGAAGAATAGATCTCTTGGGAAAAGCTGTTATCGGTTTGGTAATCTCAGTCTGCTCTTATGGAGGCAAAAGGAACGATGGCATTAGATATTGTGTTGCGAGCTCGGTTCGTTTGTGATAGGAGCATGCATGTCACCATCAACCCAGAAGGAATTGATCGGCTTGCTCGACTGCTCGTGAATATGCCGCTTTCTCAGTGGAACTACGAACACCATTTCTACGACGGCAGTGAACGAACGGTGAGCTATCTGTTGATGCTTGATGCCCTCAACTTCTGTTTCTTCCCCGAGCCGCGCTGGCAGGTTATTATTGGAGGCGAACAAGTACAAGGGTATTTTGGTCTTGCCTTGGTCTTGAAACAGGCCTTCATGATTAGGGAACCACCCACTGACGACTTCTCATACCTGATGTGTGTTAAGGAAGAAGAGGTACGTACACTTCTGCAAGGAGAGCATCCCATAGGGAAGATTCCCCTGTTGAAGGAGCGAGTTACTATCCTTCGCGAGCTCGGGGACAGAATGGTTTCCCTCTATCAAGGCAACGCGGCGAACTTGATAGAAGATGCAGGAGGAAGTGCGATACGGCTAACTAAAATCCTAGTGGAGGGCTTTCCGTCGTTTTGTGACGAGGCTTGGTATGCAGGAGAAAAGATCGCATTTTACAAGCGGGCACAGATCCTGGTAAGCGATCTTTACGCGAGCTTTTGTGGCAAATCATTTGGGGCGCTTAGAGAGATGGAGAAACTGACTGCTTTTGCTGACTACAAAGTTCCTCAAATCCTTCGCAATGAGGGAGTACTTAATTACTCGGAGGCACTGGCGCGAATAGTTGATAGCAAAGGGTGGATTCGCGCTGGTTCGGCCTACGAAGTGGAAATCCGAGCAGGGATGATTGTGGCGGTTGAACTGTTGCGTGCTGTGCTCTTGCGGCTAGGAAGAGCGCTCTTATCAATAGAAATAGACTGGCTTCTGTGGGATATGGCGCAAGGCCGCGAAATGGCGCCACACCACAGGACGCTGACCACCTTTTACTGATGAGCCGTCTATTTAGAACACAAAGCCGGGACCCAGGATCGTTGGCACGTACGGGGATACTAATAACAGCGCACGGACAAGTGGCAACGCCAGCGTTTGTAGCCGTAGCCACACAAGCAACGGTGAAAGCGGTTGAGCCTCAGACACTGGTTGGGCTTGGCATACAAATCCTAATCGCTAACTCCTATCACCTGCATCTACGCCCGGGTGAGAACATAATTGCCAAGCTAGGTGGGCTACACGGTTTTTCAGGATGGAATGGGCCGACAATGACGGATTCCGGTGGGTTTCAGGTATTTAGCCTTGGAGCGGGAAAGGAACATGGTGTAGGCAAAATCGCGTCTATTTTTCCTGGAGATGGTTCTCGCATATCAACAGAAGGATACCAGCCAAGAAAATCGCTTGTTCAGTTAAGCGAGCAAGGGGTCAGTTTCCGCTCCATCATAGATGGATCAGAACATTTTTTCTCGCCGGAAGGGGTAATCACACTTCAACGCAAGCTAGGCGCAGATATCGTGCTTGCTCTTGACGAATGCACGTCACCATTACACTCTTATAGCTATACGAAAGAAGCGATGGAGCGAACCCACCGTTGGGCGAGACGTTGTTTGGAGGCATTCCGAGAAGGCGCCAAGGACGGGATGTGTCCAAACCCTGGGCAAGTCCTGTACGGCATAGTACAAGGAGGTGCGTACAAGGATCTGCGGCAAGAAAGTGCACAAAGAATAGAGGAGATGGGTTTTGATGGGTTTGCCATTGGCGGCTCGCTTGGTCGATCA
>JAUWPW010000071.1 GCA_030611415.1 Candidatus Bipolaricaulota bacterium | reverse complement strand
CAGATAAAGTGTTTCCTGAATCGAACGCCAATCATTCTCGGAGATGAGCACCGCGTTTGCTCGCTTGCCCGTGATCAGAACCGGTTCGTGAGACTCCGCAATCTCATCCAACAGTTTATACAGCCTGGATCTGGCTTCAGTTGCGTTTATTGAAGGCATGTTCGACCTCCATATTGGGATAGTGTATCGTACGCGAAAACGCACGGGAAAGCAACTTCGGGTCGCAGGGTGAGCAATTTCCGACCTGTGCGTCCAGCAAATCGATAACGTGTTTGGCAATGACGGTGAAACAGTGAATAGTAAGTAGTAAGTAGTAAGTAGTGAGTGGTGAATGGTAAGACCAAGACAGAAGCGGTAAGAAACCACGCAGAGGTCGCGGAGGTACTAAGGTGTGGAGGCGAGAGATGGATATGTCAGACGACTATGTTGCCGGGTGGAGGAGAAGGCTCAGCGCAGATAAGGCGCGTCGGAATATACGAGCACAAGAGGCTGCTTCTGCTGCGCAGAAGTGTGCACATCTTCATTTATGAGAACTACGGTGTGCGCAAGGTTTATCTGTTCGGATCCCTCAATCAGCCCGAGAGATTTCATGATAAGTCTGATATTGATCTTGTGGTGGATGGCCTTCCTCCTCGTCTCTACTTCAAGGCATTGGCTGAGCTTTGGCGACTATTGCCCGCGGGGATGGAGCTGGATTTAATTCCGTTTGAAGATGCTGATTCCGAGCTTCACGAGCGGGTGGTTAAGGAAGGTGTGACTCTCAGTGGATAAGTTTGCCGCCCTAAAAGTGGATATACACCGGGAATTGCAGAATCTGGAGCGGTTGACCTTGGAGCTTGATACGATCCTAGCCACAACCAGCGAGAACAAGGCATCATTTTAGAAAGCACTGTCGATCCGGGGAATAGACAGTATAGCATAAGGGATATCCCAAAGGTCGTTGGCGGGCAAGGTCAACAGCCAGATGCCCGCCTACGTCGTGGAACGCGTGGCTGATCTGCTGAACCAGGTTGGTAAGCCGCTCAATGGGAGTCGCAGCCCTTAACTGAGGAATTACTGAAGGAGCAGGACTGTGTGATCGTCGTTACCGATCATTCAGATTACGACTGGGAATTCATCGCTCGGCACGCTAGGCTGATCTTCGATACGCGAAACGCTGCCAGACAGATTCAACATCAATACAAGAACATTTACTTACTGTGAATACATGCTAGAACGAAGACGGACCAACTTATTTGACTTAGTCCAGGACCTAGTCTATACTGAAAGGCAGTGCAGATGGAGGTGAACTCGGATGTCAGTGCAAGTGAATATTCACGAAGCTAAGACCCATCTCTCTAAGCTCTTGGTTCGGGTGAAGGAGGGGGAAGAGATCATCATCGCCAAGGCCGGTAAGCCCATCGCCCGTCTGGTTCTGGTGGTAGAGCGGCCAGCACGGCGTGCTCCCGGGAGCGCCGAGGGCAAGGTGACCATCGCTCCTGATTTCGATGCGCCGCTTCCCGAAGCCATCCTCAGGAAATTCGAGGGATGAGGGCTCTATTAGATACTCATGCATTCTTGTGGTGGATCACTAACGATCCCCGGTTGTCCAAGAAAGTTCGCGAGATCATTAGTGATGGTGAGAACGAGCTATTCCTCAGTGTCGTTAGTGGTTGGGAGATGGCGATCAAGGCTGGGCTGGAGAGGTTACAGCTGCCTTCTAATCTTGAACACTTCATCCTTGAGCAGATGGCCCTCAACGCCATTGAGAGCCTGCCTGTGCAGATGAGCCACGCTCTACACGTCTATAAACTTCCGGCTCACCATCGAGACCCTTTCGACCGCATGCTCATCGCTCAAGCCCAGTTGCAAAACCTGCCTATTCTGACTGTGGATCCGCAGATCGCTCGATACTCAGTGAAGGTCATCTGGTAAGGGAGGATGGAGGAATAAATGTCGAAACTGTTTCTAGAGAAAAGGCAAGTTGATTGGTTGAATTGGTTTGATTCGTTCAATTGGTTAAGCAAGGAAGGGCGAACTGAAAACTGATAACTGAATTAGAACATAGAGCTACTACTACGCTGGATTCCGGCTTTCGCCGGAATGACGGAGCCGAGAACCAGTAATGGGTGATGAGTGAGAAGAACCAGTCTAGAGTCGGGAGTCAAAAGACAGTGATGAGTGATTTGTTGGGTTCATGGAGTTCGTTGAGTTCACAAGTATCTCCAGGGTTTTTAGAAAGTGACGATGGCATACACAGACACCTTTCTATGGATGATGGAGGCATACTTGACAAGCACAATGATCTTTGTATGATTATATCAAGAGGTGATGCCGATGCGGACAACTATCGATCTAAGTGAGGAGTTGGTGAATGAGGTTAAGTGTTTGTTAGGAGTTAAGACAAAGCGCGAAGCTGTCAGCCGCTCACTAGAGGCTTTGGCCCAGCAGAGAAAAAGGGAGAGGCTGAGAGGCAAACTGGGTAAGATGGATCTCGATCTCTCACTGGAGAGCCTGAAGCGGATGAGGCAGGATGAGGGCTGAAAATAGAGGCACAGAATCTGCTCGCAGGCTCACCTTGATCGATACCTCCGCTTGGATTCTCGCCCTGAGGAAAGGCGATTCCCTTCGTGCTAAAGATGAAGTAGACCGGCAGGTGCTAGAAAACCGAGCAGCTACTTCGGGGATTATCATATTAGAGCTCCTTTCCGGAACGAGGACGAAAAGGGAGTATCAAGAGCTTAAAGAGGATCTCGGAGCACTTATCCAACTTGAAACGCCGGCCAAGATTTGGGAAAGAGCTTCCCATCTAGCCTATGCGTTAAAGAGAAAGGGAATAACGGTTCCCTCAACCGACATCCTTATTACGGCCATCGCTATGGAAAATGGGTGCATCCTGCTTCATGCAGACCGACATTTTGATCTTATCGCCGAACAGGAACTAGCACTGACACCTTCGGATGTAAGAAGCCTGCTGCAAGGGGAAGACTAAGCTACACGAAAGTCTGGGGTCAGACCTTCATTGTTCGGGTTTGTTCCTCTGGTGAACGGGTCTGGCGATGACGGTAGACAAGTGAATGGTAGGTAGTGAGTGGTGAATGGTAAGACCAAGACAGAAGCGGTAAGAAACCACGCAGAGGAGCTGGGGAGCGGAGGTGCAGGGGAGCAGGGGTGCGGAGGTGTGGAGGAGCGGAGGTGCAGGGGTGCAAAGTAGGCAACAGTTAAATAGTTGATTGGTTGAATTGGTTGAATGCGAGCAACTGAAAGCTGACCGCTGATAGCTCTAATGGGTGATGAGGTGATTACAGCATCTTTCTGTTGCCTTCTCCTCTCTTGTGTATTATACTATTCATTGCAAAGTAATACATAAGGGGTGGTTCTATGCCGGTGGTTACCGTGCGCATGGCCGAAGAGTTGGTCCGTAGAGTTGAGGAACTGGCCAAATTGCAGGGAGTAACACGTAGCGCATTGATCAAGCAGTCCCTGCGAGAGACTGTAGAGCGCCGCTCCGCAAGTCACGTTCGAGAGGCTGTCTTAACCCTGCGCCAAGGGAGAAAGCCCGGTAAAGAGATCGATTGGGCAAAGATCGAAAAGGAGCTTCAAGAGACTGAACCGCAGTTCCCTACAGTCGAGGAAGCGATCGCCCATTCACGAAGAAGACCAACTCTGGTGAAGTGACTAGGAAAGCGAGAGTCTTGATCGATACGGACGTTTTCGTCATCGATCTCCGCTACCACCGGGATCCCAAGTACTGCGAGAATCGCGCTTTCTTAGAGCAAGTAAGGCAAGGGGAGCTTGTAGGCCGGATCACCGTGTACAACTTGATGGAGGTATGCGGTATCCTCTCCTTTAATCTGAGTCCCCAGAGTTTGGAGGAGTTATTCATAGGCTTCGCGACAAAATACAATGTAGTGATCCTCTTTCCTCCTGATGAGGAGGAGAGGATCTGCTTTGACCCTGTGGAGATTTTGGAGACAATGAAGCAGAAGTTTAGCTTCGGAGATGCCTTGATTGCAGAGCTGGCCCAAAGGTATAAAGGGCGGTTGGATCTTTTTGTGACTTGGAACGCGGTTCACTTTGCGGACAAGCTGCCTCTTCGGGTGGTGACACCTGTTCAGATAGGAAGGGGATGAAGGAGATTGCATTTTGTCCGGAAGCCTGTTGGGTCTTGTTGATCAGCGTTGATCAGTAAACGTCCGGGGCCAGACCTTCAGTCTTCGGATCTCTTCCTCTGGTGAAGCAGTAACAGGTAACAAGTAATCATTAATGGGTGATGGTTGAGAAACACAGGATTATGGATTGGGGAGTATGGATTAAGGGAAAAGGCATAAACGCGGTCGGGAGGCGAGAGGGAGTGGGGTTGGTTGGGTTCATAGAGTTCGTTGAGTCTGTAGAGTTCGTTGAGTTCATAGGGCTAACCCTTCAAGACAAGAAAACTGTGAATCTTTACTCACCCTCACTCCTGATCAGGTCAGGGGCAGGCCGCGTGAAATACAGA
>JAUWPW010000044.1 GCA_030611415.1 Candidatus Bipolaricaulota bacterium | reverse complement strand
CGATGACCAGCCCGATGTTACAGTACCGGATCTCATCTGTGTCCTGGATCCAAAGACAGGAGAGGCAATAACAAATCCTAACTGTAAAAAGGGTATGGATGTAGTGGTCACAGGTTGTCCTGCCCCATCAATATGGAGATCATCTAGGGGGCTCGCGCTCTTTGGACCACAGGGCTTCGGATATGAGACTCGATACAGGCCGATCGAAGAAAACACGAGACTGGGAAGATTTGCCTGACAGGGAACGGACAATCATCGTCAAGGTGCTACAGATGTGAAGCTCTGTAGGCTCTTTGGAGGTTTGTTTCGAAGTAGAGTAAATCGTTTGTGACTGGAGGTAGAACTATGGAGAAGAAGCATACCATCGTTTACAACTCAACAGGAAAACTGAACCGCGTATTGCTAGCCACGCCAACGTACTACAAGATTATGCCCTTAAGCGATATAGCCCGCGATCTGTACGACAAAGGGGCCAAGCCAGATCAAAAGGTATGGTTAAAAGAGCACGCAGAGTTCGAGGGGGCATTTAGAGACTTGGGGATTGAAATAAGCTGGGTGGAAAAACTGTCCCCAGAACTACCTTGGCAGGCGAGCACTCGCGACTTTGGAGTGAATACACCGGATGGGGTACTGGTCGGTCGCTTCCGCTATCAGGAACGTAAGGGCGAAGAGCGAGTCGTTAAGGAAACCCTTGAAGAACTGGGCGAAACGGTCTTGCCCAAGCAAATCACCCGTGGGTGTGTAGAGGGAGGAGACTGTTTCTGTCTAGACGAGAACACCCTCATCATAGGAAATGGTAACCGTAGCACATACTCAGGCTTTGAGAATGCAAGGGAGATCCTGGCTGAGTATGGCAAGCGCGTCTTTGTTGTAGAGTTCCTCTCGAAGTGGAACCACCTGGATGTCATCTTCTCACCGGTTACGGATAAACTGGCGATTGTCTGCAAGGATGCGGTGCCAGACTATTTTACCGGGTTTCTTGATGCCCTTGGCTGGGAGCTGATCAAAGTACCGGCCGAACATGCCTACAGGAACGAAATCAACATGCTTGCTTTGGGGGATGATAAGGTACTCTCATTCAAGGGGAACAGCCTTAACAAAATGCTTAAGGCCAGAGGGTTGAAGGTTCTTGATCCTGATATTAGGACTTTTGCAGCAGCCGGTGAAGGCCCCCACTGCCTCTCATTTGAATTGGAGCGAGAACGCTAGAATCCTTGATTTGGAGATAAGAGGAATAAGATGCTGCACAAAGCAGTGTGTTGTGAGGATTTTGTCCGCCTGGAAAGCCCCACGAATACGGAATGCTACTTTAACAGCGATATTTTATGCGATAGGTCCGAGGATGCATAAAAATGAAGGTAAGGAACTAAATGCCTAGAGAAAGACTTGATTTCATAAAGGGCCATATGGGCGGTAATGAAATACTCCTACTTGATGGGCACCAGATAAGGAAAGGTAGAGAGCTAGAAGCCGGATTATTTGCACTGAACGCTCCAAATATTAGGGGCCACCAAGCTGGCTTACTTTACAAATCTGAAAGCAATGCTCCTCTGAAGGTAAGAATCGTTGATGCTGCTTCAAGGGGCTTTATCACTGCATGCGGTGGGTTTACTCAAGTGTTCGGTAAAGCGTTAATTGAAACACATCTTTCAGAGAAGCTAGACGTAGAAATTACAGAGCCAGTCACACAAGTCGCGCTTGAAACCGATGCAGGATCGGTCCTAGTAGAAGTAAGAAGCAATAACGGAAGGGTTGAGAGAGTAGACACCAATATGAAGTCGTTTATTGTTGAGTGCTATGAACTAGGGATTCAAGCGATAAGAGTCAATAGCGTAAAGGCTATGAGGGTAGGGAAGTTTCTTGCTGTAAACGCAGACGACATTAAACGAAGATATCCTGAAATCGGATTTGAGAACCTGGACGACAAGACGCTCAGAATTCTAAAGAAGCTGCAAGATGACTTTGATAGCCACAGATACCTGAAACGGAGGAATGCTGATTTTGCACTCTATGATTTAGATCCCTTAAACACTACTAATAGTGGCCGAGTTATTTTCCCGCACAGAATCTCCGCCGACTCTATCGAACCCGCTTGTGGCACTGGAACAGTTGCCGTGGGCATTGCTATGGTAGAACGAGGGGAAGTAGAGCTGTCCGACGGTACCCTAGAGCTCTCCTTTGAGTCAGGCGGTGACGTTTCTTGCATAGGCGGCCCTGAGGTAACAACACTAAAGCTCCAAATCAAAGCAGGAAAAGTAGTAGATGCCACCTTTAGTCATTCTCTGGTAGAGATTTTGGCTGTGGGAACATTAACACTTCATTCATAATAGACCATGTATACAAACATGCTTTATTCTCTCTCCAGTAATCGTGCAGGCAACGTCTCCCTCGGTGTGGGCATCCCCCCGTATATTGCCAGTTGGGGCGGAGAATCGCTTGCATACTCAGAAGGCGATCCTTACACTCAGCATGGGAGGTCGAGTGTAGGGGTGAACCGACAACAGAACAGGGAACGAGAGGCGATCATCGGGGCTTCCATCGTTCGCCCTGATGCGGCAGACAAAGTCCGTGGAGAGGCAAAGTTTGTCGACGATCTTTCCTTCGCTGGCATGCTTTACGCCAAGGTTATCAGGAGTACTGTTCCCCATGCACGAATCACTAACCTTGATTTCTCACGCGTGTGCAAGCACGCTGGCGTAGTATGCATTGTTACCGCTGATGACGTTCCAGGAGAGAATATCGTTCATGTTATATATGACGACCAACCGGCCCTTGCCGACGGCATTGTTCGTTACATTGGTGAGCCAATCGCCCTCTTAGCAGCAGAGGATCGGAGAAGTGCTGAAAGAGCAGCAAGACTTGCCATAATCGACTACAAGGAGATTGAAGCAGTTTTTGATCCGGTGGCGGCGCTTAAGCCAGGCGCACCAGTGGTAGCCGTTCCCAAGGTGGTTGAGCAAAGGCCGAATCTGTTTAATGCAATGCACATTCGCAAGGGAGATATCGAACAAGGCTTTGCTGAAGCCGATATTATCGTGGAGGAAACTTACCACACCGGTTACCAGGAACACGCTTACTTAGAGACACAAGGAGCAATCGCTGTCCCTGAAGAGAACGGAGCCATGGTGATCTACGGAACGATGCAGTGCCCATTCTATGTACAGGCGGCGGTAGCCAAAGTTCTTGACCTCCCCCTCTCTAAAGTACGAGTAGTACAAACGACAACTGGTGGGGCATTCGGTGGCAAGGAAGATATTCCCTCGGTAACTTCATCATTGGCAGCCCTTCTCGCGTGGAAGTCGCGCCGTCCGGTGAAGCTCATCCTTAGCCGTGAGGAAGACATCCTGACCTCGAGCAAGCGCCACCCATCCATTGTCCACTACAAAAGTGGGGCTCGGTCTGATGGAACGCTTACCGCAGTCGAAGTTGACCTTGTTTATAACGCTGGCGCCTATCAAACTCTATCGTCGGCTGTGCTGTGGCGAGGTGTCATACACGCAACAGGGCCCTATCGGATCCCACACGTGAAGATCGACGGCCGCTCGGTGGCGACAAACACTGTCCCATGCGGTGCATTCCGCGGCTTTGGTAGCCCACAAGTGATCTTCGCCCATGAATCACAGTTGGACCGACTGGCTGATGGATTGGGAATCGATCGATTGGAAATCCGCCGTATCAACGCTCTCAAAACAGGCGATAGGACAGCTACTAATCAACGGCTAGGGAAGAGCACTGGTGTAATGGAAACAATCAAAGAGGCAGGCAAACGAATTCGATGGAAAGATCGCCTCAAGTCAGTGAATACATTTAACGAGAAATCAGTTTATCACCGGCGTGGGTTGGGAATTTCTACTGTAATGTACGGAGTCGGCCTAGGAGGAAAGGCTCCTTTTCTGGACAAAGCCGGTGCATATATGAAGCTTGAAGCCGACGGCTCACTTACGATTGCAGTAGGCAATGTAGAGATGGGGCAGGGATTCACTACCGTAGTTACACAAATCGCCTCAGAGGCAATGCAGATCCCCATGAACCGGATTCATATCGCTCCTATAGATAGCTCTCGCGTTCCTGATTCCGGACCAACGGTCGCTTCACGTGGAACAACGATGAGTGGGCTTGCTGTTATCAATGCGGCGAAAAAACTACGTAAGCGCATCGCTAAAGTAGCTGGTAGCCTAGATATCACAGAGGAAGAAATCTCTGCCCGCCTTAATGAAATTGCGCAGGCATTTTGGATGCGCAACCTTGACCCTGCTGTAGAAGGATGGGCAGCTGGAGCACCAGTCAGCTGGAACCCAGAAACTGGTCTTGGGGATGCGTATTTTGTCTATTCCTATGCGACCCACATCGCCGAGGTAGATGTAGATGTAACAACAGGCGAGGTTTCGGTGGAAGACTTTGTAGCAATACATGACTCAGGCAAGATCATCAACCGTCAGCTGGCGACCGGCCAAATCGAAGGGGGCATCGCGCAAGGACTGGGCTTCGCACTAATGGAGGAGATCAAGGAAAGGAACGGAGAACTATCAGTAAAAGGTCTCACGACTTATCGCATCCCAACGGTTCGCGACGTGCCATCGCACGCACATGTTGATTTTGTCGAAGCTCTTTACTTAAAGGGCCCATACGGAGCAAAAGGGCTAGGAGAAGTTCCGTTAATGGCTGCACACGCTGCTATTTCTCGCGCAGTCGCACACGCAATTAACACAACAATTACCAGCTATCCTCTCTCTCCGGAACAGGTCAAACGTAATGTTGCACTATCATAAGCACTAGCCGGGTGAGAATAAGGACCCAGCCGACAATCACTACAATCCACACAAGCTTCTTGGCAATAGCAGCAATGGCGAGGAAGATCGTCAAAATGGCAAGCAGTCCAATTGGGTCAACCAGATCCGTCGGAACCGACATTGATGGAAGGATTGTATGTACCAGTTGCACAATTCCTTGGCCGATCAGGTGTGCCAAACTGTAGATAAAAGAGAGAGCTCCATCGGCAATCTCCCCCCACTCTGAGGTCGATTTAGGCATTGTTTCTGCTTGGGCCACACAACAGAGTGAAGGAAGAACAAAAGCAATTCCAACAAGAAGAAAACGTACTATCCGCCGACGCCTAGGGCTTCTCTTAATGGTTATCCTCCTTAGAGTCCAAGAAGAGCAAACAGCGTCGAGAAGTCAAGATCACCGTGCAAGACCTCGTCCAGTGTGGTCACGCCGAGCATCCCAACCAAGGTGTTAAAGAAGTTCGCAATCGCTTCTGCCGGAGCGCTCATAATAATCGGCATCAACGAATCCTGTATTGGCATACCCAAAGATTCGGAAAGCAAAGCAAAGAACTCCTCGTTGTCGGCAAAGAAGGCTGCAAATGTAGTCATCAGTAGCGCTTGGTCTGCTTCACGCACTGCAACAATTCCTTCTCCAAATAACTGTCCAAGAGCGGCAACTGTGGTGAAGTACGGGGTCCCAATAGCGCCTGTTTCCGAGACCCACTGGATGAGAACAGGTCTTGCCTCCGATGGGCTCCAGTCAAGCTCCACGGTGCCACTGGCAACCAGTTCTCCGCCAACAAAATCGAATACGCTTCCGCTTCCTTCACTTACAGCAGGTAAGTACCCACCGATTTCTATCTTATTTGTAATTGTCACCTGCTTATCAAACTCAATGTGCATTCCGGTCACCGCTGCTCCCGTTCTGTTCGTGAACAGTCCCACGGTTACCTCGCCTGCCGGGTAGAAAGCTACGTCGAATGCACTACCGACTACCGCCGCGGATAGAGCCACCAGAAGCAACCCAAATACTCCCCATATCACCATACTTTTTCTCATACAAGAACCTCCTTTGGTCAATATATTAATCTATTCTAGCAATATCAAGGGGGTTCGGCAACAATAGACCTCAGTTGTAAGGAGACATATATGTGTGTTGGAAACAATGCATATCAATAGCTTTTCGAGTCCGATCCGGGTATTTGCGTCTGCGCGCAGGAATTATGTGATCCTGCAAGCCCTGCACTTGGAGTTGTCTTACAGCGCTTGGTGATGTGCCTTAGGGATTTATGACAAACGCTCTTTCGAATGCCTTGATTCCATCCAAATACCCCTGCACAGTAAACCGCCCAATCTGAAGATCCGTGAGACTCAATTCATAGAGACACCACTGACCATTGGTTACGGTATCTCTTGCGGTCTCCACAGTCTTTCCACTCGAATCGATCCAGTGAAGCTCGAACAAATCACCGCTGCGTACCCTATTGAAATGAACAATCAGTAGCGTATTCAGGTCTGATCGAGAGAACCGACTAGTTTCATCCTCTCCTACATACCCCTCTCGCTTGCGCGTGACCGATCGATAGAGTCCGTAGTGCAACTCACGTGTATATGAAGAAATGAGAAGTGAGCTCACATCACTAGCAATGTCAGTAGCAGCGGCTACAAGTAGGCCTTCGTAACCACCAAAGCTACTTCCTTCCTTGATGGTAACAGTATCTTCTCCCTCGCAATCACATGCCTGTTCGATTTGGCCACTCCGGGTATCCACGATTTGGATTTGCGCGAGAAGTTGCAGCCTATAGCGATTGGCCGGAACTAGAGATACACACTCTCCGTTCTTCCATTCTACACAGACTGTAGTTGGTTCCTTGCTTGTGTCTATGGCATAAACCGTCCCTGTGATGAGCTTATTGACCCCTGTCAAGGAACCGATCCGAGCTGCCGTAGCTGGGTCACAAATGCCAACTTCACCCAGCATCTGCTCAGTCAAAAGCCGATCCAATCGTGACCGTGAGAAGACTGTAATCCCCGGAGTATTGACAAGCTCCGTCTCGATCCGAGCCTGCAGCGTCCCCGCTGCTCCCCGCCAAGCTGAGCTATTTGCAAATCCCAACACAGCAACATCAAGCCGCTCGGTTGCAATCACTGCATGTTGGGGTGGCTCAGCGATACCGAGCAGCAATATCACTCCAACAAGGGCTACAACCAGCCCAATAGCAATCAATATGCTCCGCACATTATCCATCACACACACCTTCTCTCAGATAAATGCATCACCCGCGGCAGTCTTTCCTCCGCGCACGTCCACACTAGCACACCTTAACCAGTATTGCACACTGTCCTCCCACAAATCAAGTTTCCTTTCTTAGCAAGAAACATGACAGTGATTGCGGGCTAAATTTTGATGATACTTCCACCTCATGTTATAATCCTTTAACAAGACAACAGGGGGCAAGTGTAATGAACGTTTTGTTTATCTATCCTAAGTTTCCGGATACTTTTTGGAGTTTCAAACACGCACTCAAGTTCATACGCAAAAGGGCCTCTTCTCCTCCGTTGGGTCTGCTGACCGTTGCCGCGGTGCTCCCGTCGGGTTGGAATAAGCGCTTGGTCGATACTAACGTAGGAAAGCTCACCGAAAAAGACCTGGCATGGGCTGATTGCGCGTTTATTAGCGGGATGACTGTCCAAAGAACGTCGGCGACTGAAATCATTGCCCGTTGCAAGAAAGCGGATGTTAAGGTCGTTGCCGGAGGACCGCTCTTTACGAGTGAGCACGAGCAGTTTGAGATGGTCGATCATTTGGTACTAAATGAAGGCGAGGTGACCATTCCACCTTTTCTGGCGGATCTGGCACAGGATCGGGCGAAAAACACCTACGCTACATCTGAATTTGCTGACATCCAGAAAACACCGGTTCCACTATGGGAGCTAGTCGACATGGATCAGTACGAGTCGATGGGTATCCAGTTCTCTCGTGGTTGCCCTTACAACTGTGAGTTCTGCAACGTGACAACACTATTCGGCCACCGCTTCCGCACGAAGACGGCCGAGCAGATCATCACCGAGCTAGATAGTCTCTATGACCTGGGGTGGCATGGTAACGTTTTCTTTGTAGATGACAACTTCATTGGCAACAAAGGGTGTCTCAAGACGGAGCTACTGCCTGCCCTGATTGAATGGCAGAAGGACAAGGTAGGAATCCCGTTTTATACCCAGGCGTCCATCAACCTAGCCGACGACCAGGAATTGATGGAGATGATGGTCCAGGCAGGCTTTCGTACGGTATTCATCGGCATAGAAACGCCGAATGAAGAGAGCCTTACCGAATGCAACAAGAGACTAAACAAGAATCGTGACCTGGTTCAAGATGTCAAGCGCATACAGCGAGCCGGCCTACAAGTCCAGGGAGGTTTCATCGTTGGTTTTGATCATGATGCCCCCTCTATCTTCCAGCGGCAGATTGACTTTATCCAGAAAAGCGGGATTGTGACAGCAATGGTTGGCTTGCTTCAGGCACCGCGTGGCACAAGGCTTTACGAACGTCTGAAGAAAGAGGATCGCTTGCTTGATAGCATGTCTGGAGATAACGTCGACGGTACTACGAACATTATCACTACCATGAGCCTAGATATACTACGTGAGGGATACAAACGTATACTGCAAACCATTTACTCGCCTCAGTACTACTACGAGCGTGTCAAGACCTTCCTGCGGGAATATTCACCGCCAAAGATACACGCATCTCTACGCTTCCAGCACATCTTGGCCTTCTTCCGGTCTATCTATCGACTCGGTATTATTGGCAAGGAGCGAGTGCAATACTGGAAGCTCTTCTTCTGGACGCTTTTTCGCCACCCTAAATTGTTCCCATTGGCTATCACCCTAGCGATCTACGGCCACCATTTTCGCAAGACCTGCGAACTTCATGTCCTTTAGAGGCTGCCTAACTTGATCTGCTAATGACCAAGAAGAGGCCTCTTACATTTCACGGAGTACTAACCCCGCTTGTCTACCGTGACGGCGGGATTGACCTTATCGACCAGAGACAACTTCCATCGAAGCTGGTCATCCTCAGGATCACTGATTACCTAAACTTGGCGGACGCAATCCGGGAGATGAAGGTGCGTGGTGCACCAGCGATCGGGATTGCAGCAGCTTATGGAATAGTGCTGGGAATGCAGGAAGAAGTCAAAGGAACAGACCTTGTGGACCGCTTTGCGCAAGTTAGTGCAGAGCTCCGAGGGACGCGGCCAACAGCGGTGAACCTCTCCTGGGCGATTGCTCGTCTAGAAAGGATCTTTCAGCGACACAAGAATGATCGTCCGGCTAGCCTAACAGAGGCCCTCCTTACAGAGGCCAGGCAGATCCATGAGGAGGATGTAAAGGCCAACCAGTGCATAGGAAAGCACGGGTCTGCGATTCTTCCTCAAGACGCACGAGTCCTCACCATCTGTAACGCTGGCTCCCTAGCTACCGGTGGTTACGGCACTGCCCTTGGGGTGGTCCGGGCGGCCTGGAAGCAGGGTAAACTCAGCATGGTCTACGCCTGTGAAACACGTCCCTTGTTCCAAGGCAGCCGACTTACAGCCTGGGAGCTCAGTCAGGAAGGGATCCCATTCCAATTGATCGTAGATTCGGCAGCGGGATACCTCATGGCAAAAGGGAAAATAGATG
>JAUWPW010000051.1 GCA_030611415.1 Candidatus Bipolaricaulota bacterium | reverse complement strand
CTTCTTTGACAACAGTTTGGCAAACTCAACGATGACGCGTGCCTGATCACTGACAAACACTGCTATAGAAACAGTCACTTGATGGCACACCATGCTATCTGATTCGTTGTGTGCTTCAAGTGGCAATTGTAGTCGATAGCCCAGACAGCAGGAAAGATCAGGAACATGTGGAAAGATTGGTTCGAAGTAACCAAGAATGGAGCAAGAACCAAGCGCAAGATTAAGAGGGCTATTACTTCCAGATGCAAGGCGGCACTTGGTCCTTTGAAGAGACGGGCAATAGTGGTATGCTAGTGTTGGCAAAATCGTACTCCTCAAAAAGGACGCAGATGATAGCGAAACAGAATTCAAACAACCTGGTATGGCTTGACCTTGAAACAAGCGGACTCGATGTGAGCTCCTGTAAGATCCTGGAGATTGCTACTATCATCACCGATGGAAGTCTTAACATACTGACCCAGGGCCCAAATCTAGTCGTTCATCAACCTGAAAGCGTTCTTACAAAAATGGATGAATGGTGTGTAAAACAACATGGAAGCTCTGGGTTGATCGAAGAGGTTCGCCGCTCATCGGTCTCCCTTGCGCAAGCAGAGCAGGAAACACTTGAAGTAGTAAGGATATACTGCCCTCCACAAGGCTGTCCTCTATGTGGTAATTCAATCTGTTTTGACCGTCGTTTCTTGATCAGGTTCATGCCAAAACTGAATGAGTACCTAAGCTACCGCAACGTTGATGTAAGCACACTAAAAGAGCTTGTAAGCCGCTGGTACCCAGGAAAAGAAGTCAAAGGTAGCAAATCTTCAAAACACCGGACGCTTTCCGATATCCGTGAGTCAATCGGAGAGCTTAAATACTATCGGATGACCGTGTTTAACCAATATAATGGCTGACCTTTTGTGGGAAGAAGTTATTCGCGCGCGTGAGCGGATTGCTCCATTTGCTCATCGCACGCCATTTTCGACCTGTGCCTCTCTGGATAGAGCAGCCGCGAACAGCGTCTTTTTCAAGTGCGAATTTCTACAGAAAAGTGGCTCATTCAAGTTTCGTGGGGCGTGCAATGCTATTGCGGCTTTGGCCGCAACGGAGCGAAGCCGCGGGGTTGTTACTCATTCCAGTGGAAACCATGCCCAGGCATTAGCACTGGCAGCAAAATTGCATCACGCACAGGCGACTGTCGTAATCCCAGAGGATGCTCCAGAGATAAAGCGGCTGGCGACCGCAGGCTATGGCGCAAAGGTTGTCTTATGCAAAGCAAGTCTTGCTGCAAGAGCCGAGGTCACCGCGCAGATAGTTAAAGAAACGGGCGCTATCTTTGTAAGTTCTCATGATGATAATCAGGTGATCGCTGGACAGGGAACAGCCGCCGCAGAATTGATAGAGGATGTTGGCGATCTTGATTATATACTTGTTCCCGTCGGTGGGGGTGGCCTTCTCGCGGGAACAGCAATTACTGCTTCTCATCTTCTTTCTGAAGCTAGGGTAATCGGTTGTGAGCCAGCTGAGGCCGATGATGCGTATCGTTCGTTTAGATATGGAAAACGTGTTGAGGAGGTTAGCGCGAATACGATTGCTGATGGGCTACGCACAACTCTAGGTGTGCGTAACTTCGAGGTGATAAAGAATCGTGTATTTGATATTGTCCGTGTCTCGGAAGATGAGATAATTGGGGCGATGCGGTACGTATGGGAACGAATGAAGATCGTTATTGAACCGTCGAGTGCTGTTGCCGTTGCTCCGCTCCTCAATCATCATCTGGGCATCGAAGGAAAGAAGGTTGGAGTTATCTTAAGTGGTGGAAATGTCGAAGTCGAGCCCTTCTTTCAGGCCATTCTGGACAAATTGCGCTGTACACAGTAGCTTTCTGTGATCAGGTCGTGATGGTGCGTAGTGACCAACTAGTGGCCTGAAGCTGATAATGAGTCCTTGTTTGAGTGGCAGTACTGGCTATACTTACCATTGCCCAGTTGTGCATTCTATCTTTAGTGCTTGTAAGAGAGCATCGATTCCACGATTGTGGAACACATCAGCCAAGACTACCTTCCCATGCGGGTTTAGCTGTGCATAATCTCCTACAATTACTTGTGGACTCACATTGACCGCACCGGCAAGGTCAATCTTATTGACTACAACAAGGTCAGTTTGAGAGAAGATCTTTGGGTGTTTTCGTACCACGCTTTCGCCTTCACTAACAGAGATAACAATCACTTCAAGCTCGGCTCCAACCGGAAAATCTGGTGGGCATATAAGGTTTCCGACGTTCTCAATAAATAGGAGGTCCATTGTTTCTAGCGAGAGTGATTGTAGCGCGTGCTTGACTGAGAGCGCATCAAGGCAGCAGTTATCCTCGGTGTTGACACTTACCGACTGAACGCCGCAGGCAAGGAAGCGCTGATGGTCATCATCACCGGCACAGTCTGCGCATATCGTTCCTATGCCAGTAGCACATGGTTTCAATCGAGTGATCATTTTCTCGATAAGTGAAGTCTTGCCACTTCCGACGGCCCCCATTACGCTGATTGCACGCACGTTGTTCTCTTTCAATAGATGGTAGTTTGCCTCTGCTAACTCTAATTCCCTTTCCAGACTAGTCACATCTCTTTCTTGCATTGGCAGCAGTGCTCCTTTTCTTCTCCAAGTCATAATATGTAGCTTCAATGGTTGGCGCAAACTCTGAAACCGAGTCCACCATGCTGATGTGCATCTTGCAATAGGGCTTAGGTTGTCATCTGCTGATAGTGCCTCTTATCCGCATGTTACCGATGAATGAGGAGTGTATCTCCGGCGATATTGACTGCGTGGTCTCCAATTCGCTCCAGGTTCCGCAGAACTTCGACAAAGATGATTCCTGCAGTTTGGTTACAGACTCCTTTTTCCAATCGTTCTATATGGTGTTTCTTGTAACGGATCTCCAATTGATCGACCTCTTTTTCCAGATCCAAAGCATCCCTGGCTGGTTGTTCCTCCTCTGTTGTAAGTGCCTGTATGGACAGATTGTACAGCCAAGAGGCTTTCTTGAACATGTTATCTAGTTCGTCCTGTGCCTGTTGAGAAAAGGAGTCTCCTCGCTTTATCATCACCTGTCCGCGTTCGGCAATATTCACTGCGTGATCGCCGACCCGCTCGATGTCACTTATTACGTGATGAAACATGTGCAATCTTCTCTTGTTTACCGTATTAAGCTTGCTTGCATCAATGCGATCAAGAAAGCTGTCGATTGCCTTTTCTAAGCTGTCTACCGCTTCCTCAGTTTCCAAGACAGTTGCCACGTGTTTAATGCTTCCTTCAAGAAAAACTGCCCGGCACGAGTCCAGCATCACTTCTGCCATTCTTCCCATGCGTAGCAATTCACTTTGCGCTTGTTTTACGGCGATCGACGGTGTGTTTAGGAATTCGGCCCCGAGAGATCGTGGTGTCAGGTGTACTTTTGCTTCTCTTCCCGGAACGATCTTCTTTGTTAACCAGACCAGCCTACCTACGCACGGTAACAATACCAGCGTCACCGTTACATTAAAGATACTGTGTGCGTTGGCAATCTGACGGGGAAGGTTTCCGGCAGTGGCTTCCACTATTTTGGAATAAGGCGATATGAACAAGAGAAAAGCTGTAACACCAAGTATGTTTACTACGAGTTGAGCAATTGCCAATCGTCGTGATGAAAGTGAGGAGCCAATAGAAGCGATAAGTGCTGTGACGGTGGTTCCAATGTTTGCTCCAAAGATTAGAGCGATCGCTGCTGGTAGAGTAAGGATACCTGTGCTTCCCATGGCTATTATCAGGGCTGTCATTGCTGAAGAGCTTTGAATGATTGCTGTTACTCCTGCGCCGATCAGCACTCCCAGTAAAGGGTTTGTACCGCAGTTGCGCAGTAAGTGGAGAATGGCAGGAGCCTCGGCAATTTGGCCTAAACTGGTTGACACTACGCTCATTCCCATGAAAAGAAGCCCAAAGCCAAGGATAATCTGTCCGATATCTCCTGGCTTCTTCCCGCGAAAAGCCTCGTACATGATGAACCCGATTGCGATTACGGGAAGGTAATAGCGTCCAATCTTGAAGGCAATGAGTTGCGCGGTAATCGTTGTCCCAATCTCTGCACCAAGCATCACGCCGATTCCTTGAGCTAGGGTCAACACACCAGCGTTGATGAGTCCGATCAGGAGAACCATCGTCATACTACTGCTTTGAAGGATTCCTGAACTGAGCGCTCCGACCATTGCTCCCCGATAAGCTCGTCCCGTGATCCGCTCAAGAAAACCGCGTATTCTTTCGCCGGCTACCCGCTTGAGCCCGTCGCTCAAGACGCGAAGGCCATACAGGAATAAGGCAAGTCCTCCAGCAGTGCCGAGAATCATCATCATATTTAGAGTCGCTCCTATTGAACCGCCCAATGAATACAGATATCGATAGTATATATGTTCTATGGTTAGTTCTGCCAGTTTTCTGGCTTCTCCCCACCAACCCCACCAACCCAACGAACTCCTGCCCCGGGGAATCCTATTCCTATGGGGCAACGAACTCAACGAACTCTATGAACTCTATGAACTCTATGAACTCTACCAACCCTTATTCTTTACTCAACTGCTTCACACCTTTCAGTATTCACGTTTCCTTGAGTTGTCGATAGTGATGATTTGTGGGAATATTGCGTACATGAAAAGAGATTTGGTTTACGATCTACCGAAGCTAGATTTGCACGTTCATCTAGATGGATCGTTACGCTTGGGAACGGTAGTGGAACTAGCTCAAGATCTCCCTGACTTGCCCAACATTAAAGAGACCGTCATTCCACCATTACGATGTTCGTTGGAAAGGTACCTCGCGGCATTTGATGTTACCGTGGCTGTGCTGCAAACAGAAGTATCATTGACTCGAGCAGCGTACGAGCTATGTGAGGATGCTGCCAAGGAAAATGTCATCTATATGGAGATCCGCTTTGCTCCCCTTCTTCACCTGAGGAAAGGATTGACCCCTCAACAGGTAGTGGAGGCGGTCCTTACCGGGATGACAGAAGCGGAGAAGGACTATCCGATAAAGACGAATCTAATCCTGTGCGCAATGAAGCAGGAATCGCCTGCAAATTCAGAGAAGGTTGCGAGACTAGCAATCGAGTATCTTGACAAGGGAGTAGTAGCGATTGACCTAGCTGGTCCAGAGGTAAACTTTCCGCCAATTAGGCATCACAAGGCCGTGGAGATTGTCCGCGCAGCTGGATTGCATGTTACAATCCACGCCGGCGAAGGTTGTTGCGCGAATCACATTAAGCAAGCAATTGACCTTGGCGCGGAAAGAATCGGACACGGAGTCTACCTATACGAGGATAAGAAAACCGAAAATGAAGTTGTCAAGAAAAAGATTCCACTTGAGATCTGTCCAACAAGCAATCTCCAGATCTCGGGGATAATGAACAGCTATGCCGATCACCCGATGAAACAATATCTGGATGAAGGCATCCCAATAACACTTAACACTGACAACCGTTTGATGTCACAGATTGACGTTACTCATGAGCTGTCAGCAGTTAGTGAGGCTTTTTGTCTGTCTTGGGATGAGATCAAAATGATCCTTTCAAACAGCGTAAGTGCTGCGTTCGCGGCAGAGGACGTAAAGGATCACCTTCGCGAGGTACACTATCGGTACTTCAATCGATAAGGCCAGATGCATTGCAGGGCTTCTACCCACCCTCAAGGTATGTTACTTCATCGGTCTAGAATAACCCGAGTTGCTTCTCCTCTTCTTGATCAAACTGGATTGAGACCTTGCCATATACGCCGTCGTAACCCTGTTTGATCTTAAGATCCCCGGCACGTGCCTTTGTGATACCCTGCAAAACGCGTGAGGGAACACCATCTTGTAGGTCTTCTTCTCCTAGGTCGAGAAGAATGCGGAACTCGTTTCCAAAGCGCTTGATAAGCCGATCGTACTCGCGCGTAACTCCTCTTGATTCTGGACCAATTCTTAGGGCCTGTCCAATGATTTCAGCAAGTGGGACAAGATGGTGTGCGGGAAACCGTTGTGTCGGTCCTTCACCTTCTGCACGGTCGGCTAGTTCTTCGACGCGATGCATAACCCCAATTGTGAGCGGTTTTCCACACACTGGACAGATGTTCTTTAATCTTATTGCCTCTCTCGGGTGAAGGACAACGCCACACTTGCGGTGTCCATCATAGTGGTATTTCCCCTCCTGAGGATAGAATTCGACCGTTCCCAGGAATCGGTTAGGCTCACGCTCTTTGATTGCCGCAATTACACTATCGTAACTCGGTTCGGGAAGGTTGAGCAAAGTCGCCTCACGGCCAAGCTTTGGTGGTGAATGAGCATCGGAGTTGGAGATAATGGCGAGCTGATCCAATGAAGATACTCGCCAGTTCATGGCTGGATCGCTTGACAATCCAGTCTCGACAGCAAAGATTCTATTTGTATGCTTGCCAAAGCATTGTGCCAGTGAATCAAATCCGGACTTTGCCCCGAAAACAGAGAACCAAGGTGTCCAAATATGTGCTGGAATAACCTCTGCTGTTGGGGCAGCGTTCCATACTGTTTCTACTAAACGCTCTGCTGAGATCCCAAAGGTTGGACGACCATTATTAGCAAGTTTCCCTATCTTACCCAGTTCTTTATTGATCGTAGCGGCTGCTTGCATATCTGGGGCAAGGATAAGTAGATGTGCCTTATGTAAGCGTTGTGCCTGGCTCCAGATCACAGACACCTCTACGGTAAGTAAGAACAGGACTTCCTGATAGCTATAAAGGCCATTCTCCAATGGGGTAAGATAGTGTTGCAGGTCACTAAACCACTGGGGGTGAGTAAAGTCACCACTTCCCAAAAGATTAATCCCTTTGAGCTTTGCCCAGTGGGCTAATGTAGGAAGGTCGGTTGTTGGGCTTGTCGCCAGACTAAAGCGAGAATGAATATGCAAATCAGCGATCAGTCTCATTGCTCCAAGAACAATCTCCTTTTCTTGACATCATCCTTCCTGGAAGTCTTCCTTCCTTTTCAGTATAAGGGTAAAAGAACACCCTTAGCAACTCTACTGAAAAGAAAAAGGCTAAGTTTCTCTTGTCAATGCTAACTCTAGTGATTATGCTTGTACGTGAATAAATCAACTTGTCAGAGAAGTGTGAGAAGAACAGGCCAAAGGGGGGATCATGAACAGGAAAGCACTGATCATTTGTGGGATTATTCTCTTGATCAGTACGGCTGCGGTACTTGCTTATGAGAGAGACAACTTTCTATTCCTGAATGAGATCGAGACTGGAATGCAAGGCATCGGAAAGACCGTTGTTGCCGGAGGCGTGATTAGTGAATTCGAAGTGGAGGTTCTGGGCATAGTTAATGAACCCAAAACCTGTGCTGATTTTATTGTGGTAAGGGTTAGCGGTGAGGCGATCAACAGATCTGGAGGGATCTCACAAGGAATGAGCGGAAGTCCGATTTATATCGATGGAAAGCTTGTCGGAGCATTGAGCCGTGCTGCCACTTGGTCAAAGGATCTAGCCCCAATTGGGCTTGTTACCCCAATTGAACAAATGCTTGACATCATAGATTCTATGCATGATCATAGACTGCCATCCGTCTCTCTGAACGATGCAGCACTTACCGGCATACAGCTGGTGGCGGTTGGCTATTCACCTGCTGCCATTTCCCTAAATGAGTTACCAAACACTATCTTTTCCTATCCTATTGTCTCACCACTGTTGGTTACCGGTCTTTCTGGAAGGGCACTTGAGGTTCTGATGAATGGACTTGAGATAGAAGAAAACTCCAAAGGGCTCCTGTCAGAGTTCTTTGGGCCACTGATTGCTCCTAGAGTGCAAGGGCTTTCTTCCTTTGGTTTGCGCCTAAACCCCATACCTGGCAAGAAGACGAAAGGAACCAGTAAAAGTGTTGTGCTAGAACCTGGAGGTGCAATTGGAGTTGCCTTGGCACAAGGCGATGTTACAATTGGGGCGCTTGGCACTCTTACTTTTAGGGAGGGAAACGCAATTGTCGGTTTCGGCCATCCGTTTCTCTTGAACGGAGAGGCGTCCTTTCCTCTTACCGCGGTGCACGTCTACGACACGATAAAAGCCTATGATGCCTCGTTCAAGCTAGGAACAATTGGCGAGACAATCGGTGCAATCGTTGAGGATCGCATGTCGGGGATCGGCGGTTTGGCCGGTGAGCCAACGGACATGGTTGATTTATCGCTCGCCGTTGAAGACCTTGACAGTGGTTTCACCAAACACTTCCAGATTGAGCTCGTAGATGAGCCACGACTGATGTGGGAGCTCCTTCTTGCAAGCGGATTTGAGGCGATTGATTCCACCCTGGATAGGATTGGACAGGGAACGGTTGAGGTGACTTATCGAATTGCAGGGGATGGCATGGCATCCCCACTGACAAGGGAGGACATATTCCTAAGCACACGTGACCTTGCCCTATACCCACCCATAGAGCTTGCTAGCATCG